>CAJLXA010000001.1 GCA_905210485.1 uncultured Eubacteriales bacterium
TTCCGATTTGTCGATATCTTATTATAACATAAATCTTCCCATTTTTCAATCTCAACCGCGCAAGAAACTTTGAAAGGAACACCGCCGAGCGAAGGGGGATCTCGGCGGTCATTCTTTTACTCGTTGTCCGCTTCATAGAACGCTTCTGCCGCCAACCGCATGGCGATCTTGAATCCGGCAGTAAAGGCTTCGCGCTCGGATATTCCGTTCAGCTCGATTTCTGTGGCGCAGAACTTTTCAAGCAGTTCTTTCTGCTCATCCGAAAGGGCTTCAAGCAATTCGGCTTTGTTTTGGGATTGCCTATGTTGCAGTTCACGGTATTCCTGATTATCTGAAATCAGGGCGTCCTGTGGGCTGATTTCGCCGTCCCATAATTCATCGATCATCTTTTTCATTTTCATCGCCTCCTGTAACCACACACAATACCACACCAATACCGGAAAGTCCAGAAAACAAACTGATAACAAACAGATTTTGCGCTTTCGTGGGTTCGAATCCTACCGGAGGAGAAATGGAGTTGTTTTGTAGTTTTTGTTTTTGCGCGCATCGCGGGTTCAAATCTTCACCCAACTCCGAGGGATTTATTTTGTAGTCTACGATTTGAAACATTCCGTGAAGGCAACAAAAAAGCCGAAAGGGTTGGAACCGTGTCGTGGGTTCAAGTCCTTTCGGCTGTTCAATTCGGTTTCGCTTTTTTTAGAAAATCCCGTTTTCGCGGGTTCAGATCCTTGTGGTCGGAAAAAATCGCAAAATGGATCGGTATTTTTCCCCCAAAAAGCAGGGACGAAAAAACGGGAGAAATCTCTCGAAATCTCCCGTTTTCTCTTGTTTTCTCGTGCGGATCGATTTTGACCACACAACATGGCAGGGGCAGAAGGATTCGAACCCACGACCCTTGGTTTTGGAGACCAGTACTCTACCAGCTGAGCTATACCCCTCTACCGTCTCGAAGCGGAATTTTCCGATTCGCGTTTTATAGTATAACACATCTTTTCGCATTTTGCAAGAGGATTTCGGAAAAAACAGAAATTTCTTCATACTGCCGCAGAAAAACATTCGTATTCCGACAGTGCAAAACGCAATTGTGTGCCAAAAGTGCAAAAGATTGAAAAATGACAAAGGCTTTATCGGCCTTGACTTCCGCCTCCGCCTGTGTTACAATATTTTCATCATATATAAAAACCAATTCGGAAATTTTCGGTGCATATACGAAGCGGAATCGTTCTTATCCGGCACACATAAACGCCCCGCGTCTTTTGCGTTCACCGATCATGATAACATACGCCAAGGAGAAAACATATGACAACGGTTTTTCGTAATGCCGTGATTGACGGCGTACTTTCGGACTTTACCGTGACGGACGGTCTTTTCGGGAAGATTCTTCCGGCCGGCAGTCTCTCCGGCGGCACCGATTGCGGCGGCGCCGTTGTGATTCCCGGTTTTATAGACATACACACGCACGGCGTTCTCGGCTTTGATACCATGGAAGGACACCTTGACGAAATGGCGCGCTATCAGGCAAAGAATGGCACAACTTCTTTTTATCCCACGACCATGACCATGGGATATGAGGATATCCGTAAAGCCGTATCGGTCGACCCGGCGTCGGTGGGAGGCGCGCGTATTCTCGGTTTTCATCTCGAAGGGCCTTTCATTTCGAGGCGCTATAAAGGCGCGCAAAACGAAAAATATCTGGCGCTTCCCGACGCGGATTTTGTTCTGTCTTTACCGCATATCGGCATGATTACTTTAGCGCCGGAACTTCCGGGCGGTTTGGAATTCATACGCAGAATGAAAGACGCCGGTATCCGCGTTGCCATCGGGCACACGGAGGCAACTTACGACGAAACCCGCGCGGCCATAGCGGCCGGCGCCGACTGTCTGACGCACACCTGTAACGCCATGCCGCCGCTTCTTCACCGCGCTCCCGGTCCGATTGGCGCGGGCATGGAAGCAGGCATCTATGCGCAGGTCATCGCCGACGGCCTGCATCTGCACTACGCCATGGTAAAAGCCCTCGTCAAACTGTTCGGGAAAGGCCGCATCGTCTTTATCAGCGACGCTCTGCGTGCCACCGGTCTCGGCGACGGCAATTATGTTTTCGGCGGGCAGAACATCCGGGTACAAAACGGAGAAGCGCGACTTGCGGACGGCACACTTGCCGGCAGTACCTCGCTTCTTCTGAAATGCGCGCGTACCGCCCTAGCCAACGGCTTCACCCTCCGCGACATCGTTCGCTTTGCATGCGAAAATCCCGCGCGGCTTATGGGCGTCAACGCCGGGCGTATCGCCGAGGGATTCTTTGCCGATTTTCTTCTCACAGACGAAAATCTGTCCGACCTCCGCGCAGTCTATATCGGCGGAAATATCTTTGATTAAGTAAACTTATATTCACATATTATGCGATAAAACAGGGTGGCGGCTCATTGAGCCGCCACCCTGTTTTCCCCTTTTCATGAAAGAAGCGGGATCAGCATCGTCTGCGCGATGCGGAAATATATGAGAAGCGAAACGGCGTCCACCACTGTTGTAATAAACGGAGACGCCATGACCGCCGGATCGAATCCGAGCCGTTTGGCTAGAATAGGCAGAAGACAGCCGATGAGTTTTGCGCAGATGACCGTCAGCATCAGCGTGATTGAAACAACGACGGCCACAACGACCGGGTGATCGGTCGGCTTTATACTGCCCATCAGAAGATAATCCACCAGCAGCACTTTTCCGAACGTCACAACGCCGAGCGTCAGTCCGCACAAAATGGCCACCCGCAGTTCCTTGAACAGCACGCGCCCCGTATCGCGGTAACCGATCTCACCGAGAGACAAACCGCGGATAACCGTAACCGAGGCCTGGCTTCCCGAATTGCCGCCCGTATCCATCAGCATCGGGATAAACGCCGTAAGGGCAACGCACACGCTGAGCGCGCTCTCAAATCCGGCAATGATTGTTCCCGTAAACGTGGCGGAGATCATAAGGAGCATCAGCCACGGAATACGTGCCGAATAAGTTTTGAACACCGAAGTTTTGACATAAGGCTGTTCCGTCGGCGTGATAGCCGCCATGACCTGGAAGTCTTCTTCGGCCTCTTCATGCAAAACGTCCATAGCGTCGTCCACCGTGACGATACCGACAAGGCGGTTCTCCGTATCCACGACAGGCATGGCAAGGAAATTGTATTTGTCGAACATATGCGCCACTTCTTCCTTATCGGTCAGCGTAGGAATGGAAATGACCTCGCGGTGCATAATATCCGTGATTTTTTTATCCGGGTCGGCAAGAAGCAGTTCTTTTGCCGTGACAAGACCGATCAGTTTCCGGTTCATATCGGTCACATAGCAGGTGTAGATCGTTTCCTTGTCAATAGCGACTTCGCGGATATGGCGAAACGCTTCGGCAACGGTCATACTTTCTTTCAGGCGCACATATTCCGTCGTCATCAGGGCGCCCGCGCTGTTTTTCGGATACCGCAGAAGTTCGTTCAGTTCCTGGCGCGTGTCGGGGTCCGCGTTGCGCAGGATACGTTGCACGACGCCGGCCGGCATTTCCTCCACAAGATCGGCGGTATCGTCGAGATAGAGTTCCGCCAGAATATCGTGAAGTTCTTTATCGCTGAAAGAACCGATCAGCGCCTCTCTGTGTTCGGGGTCCATTTCCACGAAGACCTCTGCCGCCAGTTCTTTCGGAAGAAGACGGTAGATCACCGGGCGCATCGCCGGATCCATACCGTCAAACAGTTCGGCGATGTCGGCGCTGTTTTTGGTTGCGAGACAGGAACGAAGCGCGGAAAATTTCTTTTCCTCGTAAAGCTCCGTTACTTCGGACAATAACATTTCTTTGTTTTCCATCATTTCCACCTCTTTCACACATTGCATAAACATTCGGTGACAAAAAGCCACCTGTGGTCGGCGGAAAACGAACATAAGCCGCCCCGCGGTATCTACAGTATACCCGGGAAGCGGCGGTTTTACGGATCTCTTTCTATACGTTTATAAGATTATATCCGCACAGAGAAGAAAAACGCAAGACTGCGTGCTATACGGTTTTATCGCTTTTCGTCGGCCGACGGGATTCTGACTACTGCCGGAACCTGCATCCATGCGTTTTCACCTCTCTTGATTCAATTTCGGAAACACGGTTAGTTTAACATTTTTTTATCCTCCTGTCAACCGTATCGGGGAAATTTTTTATATTTCCTCCCGAATTTCCCATCTTCGCCGGAATCGGACAAAAATAGTGGTGACCGACTCCCTTTTTTCCCGTTTTTTCTTGCCTTTACCGTGTTAGAATACTGTGTGTAAGGGAGGGAGTTTATGCCGATACTTTTATTCAAAAACCTTCCGCCTCCGAAGAAAGGCGAAAAAAATCTGCACCGTGATGACAGGATCTACAAAATACCGACCGTGAAAATCGTGAGGAATCCCGCCCAACCGCGGAAAATCTTTGACGACTCTTCACTTTTCAATCTTGCGGAAAGTATCCGCCGCTACGGTCTTATGCAACCGCTTTCGGTCAGAGAGACGGTTCCCGGCGAACGCTATGAACTGATTGCGGGCGAAAGACGATACCGTGCCTGCTGTCTTCTCGGCATGACCGAGGTGCCGTGCCTCATCGCGGACGCGGACAGCCGCGAAAGCGCGGAACTGGCGCTGATCGAAAATCTGCAAAGACAGGATCTCAACATTTTTGAAGAGGCCGGCGCCATCTCGGCACTGCTTCGCGGCTACGGAATGACGCAGGAAGAAATTGCGGCGCGTCTCGCCGTCAGTCAGTCGTACGTCGCCAACAAACTGCGCCTTTTACGTCTGGACGAAGACGAACGCACGCGGATTCTTGACAACGGTCTCAGCGAACGTCATGCGCGCGCCCTGCTCCGCCTATCGGACAAGGAGAAACGCGCCGAAGCACTGGATAAGGTGATAAAACGAAAACTGAACGTTTCGGCAACGGAATCGCTGGTGCAGGATATGCTCTCGCGCGGATCGGAGATCGAGGTCAAAAAAGCACGGCTGGTCGGGGTTATCAAAGACATAAGGCTTTTCTATAATTCTCTTGACAACGCCATGGGGATTATACGTCGTTCCGGCATCGACGTCCGCAGTGAAAAGCGCGAATACGATCACGAGATCGAAGTCACCATTCATATCCCGAAGCCGAAAAAAGAGAATTAACACGACAAAAACCACCCGTCGGGATGGTTTTTTGTCTTTTCCTTCCGAAAACACCCCTTTTTTGCCTCCGTTACGCCGCGCATATTTTGAACACTGTGTAAATAATCGGGAAAAGAAGCTAAAAAGAATCGTCATTCTCAACAATTTACAGAACCTTTCATTGACAAATCATGAAAATTATTGTAAAATATAAAAGTATTGTACAAATTTTTCCGATTTCATCACAGATATTTCACATAAGCATGTTATCGGGAACCCAAAGTTGAATCAAAGGTGGTATTATGCAAGAAAACGGACAGAATACCCGCGCGGCCACGGCGCCGGATAAAGTGGTCATCATTCCCGCGTATGAACCGACAGAAAATTTCATTTTATATCTTAAAGAACTGACAGAAACCGATATATGCGCCGTCATCGTGGTAAACGACGGCAGTAACGAAACTTTCGACGCAATTTTTTCGCAGGTGGAAACCATGCCGAAATGCACGCTTCTCCGTCACGACGTGAACCGCGGCAAGGGCGCGGCGCTGAAGACTGCGTTTGACTATTGTCTCGTTCATTTCCCGGAAAATACGGTTTATGTCACCGCCGATTCGGACGGTCAGCACCTCGTGAACGACGTTCTGCGTGTTGCGGAGGAAGCGGCCGAATATCCGGACGCCCTTGTTCTCGGAACGCGCAACTTCAACAAAGCCGGCGTACCGTTCCGCAGCCGTTGGGGCAATCGTTGGACAAGCCTGTTTTTCCGTTTTGTACACGGTATCAAGGTCAAAGACACGCAGACCGGACTCCGCGGCTTCTCGTACGGATTACTGACGCATCTTCTGGATATCAATGGCGACCGCTTTGAATACGAAATGAACATGCTGATCGCCACGTCGAAATGGGACGTGCCGCTGAGGCAGGTGCCCATTGAAACGGTATATAACGCCGAAGGCCTCGTGTCGCATTTTCAGACGTTTCGCGATTCGGGACTTATCATGCGGGCGGTTTTCGGCAGTCTCGGCATGTATTTCCTCTCCTCGCTGATTTCTGCCGTTGCCGATGTGCTGATTTTTCTTTTCCTCAATAATGTCATTGATATTCCCGGCATTTTCGGTTGCCCCGTCGCGTGGCATGTCCCGATTGCCAAAGGCGTGGCGCGGGTTCTTTCTTCTATTATTAATGTATATTTCAACTTCCGTTACGTCTTCCACGGAAAGGGAGCGCTCTCAATCGTCAAGTATTATATTTTGTGGGCATGTCAGCTCGTTGCTTCTTCCGCAGGCGTTACGCTCATGATTGAAGTTCTGCATGTACCGCAGGTTCTGAGCGTCATTATTGTTGACCTCACGCTGGCGCTGATAAGTTATCAGATCCAGAAGCACTGGGTTTTCAAAAACAAAGAGGTGTCCCGATAATGAAGCCGTTGCGCTACAGTTTTTTCTTCCGCTTTGTACGTTTCTTTGCGCGGCTTTTCGGGAAAAAATATACGTCGCGCGTCGAAGATTTCGACGGTCCTGCCGTTTTTGTCTGCCGGCATCTGAATCTGCACGGCCCGATGACGCTGATGAAGTGGCTGAAAATACCGTTCCGACCCATGGTTCTCAACGTCTTTTTCCGTTATGCGGATTGCCGCCGGCAGTATAAAGACTTCACTTTCTCAAAGCGTGCCGGTATGCCGCGCCCCGTCGCCACCGTTCTCGCAACGATTGCCGCTTCGGCCGTTGCGCCCCTGGTACGCGGCGTCCGCGCTATTCCCGTTTACCGCGGAAAAACGAAAAAGGTTTTTGAAACCTTCCAGAAATCCTTGGCCGCATTGGAAAACGGCGACAAAATCGCCGTTTTCCCCGACGTGGAATACACGGCGGACAGCGGACATAAAAGCGATATATACACAGGATTTCTTTCGCTCGATAAGTATTATTATGCCAAAGAAAAAAAGCATATCCCCTTCATCGTTCTGACTGTGGACGATGAAAAGCGCGAGATCCGCGCCTCCGAGCCTATCTTTTTCCCCGATGACGTCCCCTTCGCCGAAGCGGCCGTCACCGTAAAAGAAAACCTGATGCATCACCTTTACCCCGAAGAGTGGGAAAACGCGTAAAATTCTCCGTCAGAATGATCCGCATTTCCCGATAAAAGTCCCGCGCGCCGCGCGGGACTTTTATCTTTTCATCGCCCTATCATCGCCCAAAAAAGAAGCGCCCTTATAACAAAAAAGAAGCGTCTCCATAAAAAAGAACGGCAGTTTTGGCGATTCTGCCACCGTCGGACAATCATTTCCCTGTTTCTTCCTTTTGTATCCTGTACCATGTTTTTCCATATTTGTAAATTATTGTCGATATAAGGAATTATTTGTCTGGAAACTATTGACTAACAGTTTCTTCCGTGCTATAATAAAGACAGTCAAGGGCAGGGCGGCTACCATCCTCGACCCGGTCGTTGACATCACCCCCCATTCCTCAAAAAAGCGCAAGCTTTCCCCGTGTTATCCTGCACGGGGTTTTTTTATCGCTTTGTTGCGCAAAGATAAAAAGAAACTGTCTCATATAGGATAGTTTCTTTTTATCAAGTATAATGTAAACTATGATTTACATTATACTATTTCAATTTTTTCCGTGCGTAGTTCCCGCTTCGGCGGCGGTATTCTCCGGGCGAGATACCGTAAAAGGCAAGAAACCGATTGCAGAAATGATGCACATTACAAAACCCGACCCGTTCCGCAATCTTTTTTACGGTCTCGTTACTGTTGGAAAGCAGTAGCGCCGCATGATCCATACGTACCTTTTTCAGATAGGCGCAAGGGGACATACCGTAGGAATCGGAAAACACCTTGACGGCCGTTGTCACCGATATTTTTTCCACATTTGCAATATCGGAATTCCCTATATTTTCGACATAATGATTGTCTATATAATACCGCATGGCATGCGCCCACGGGTGCGTGCGGCGTACCTCCTCCCCGGCCGCAACGCGCGCCAGTTCTTGGCACATCTGCATCACGATCAGGGCAAC
The DNA here is from genome assembly GCA_905210485.1 of uncultured Eubacteriales bacterium. Classification (GTDB taxonomy): domain Bacteria; phylum Bacillota; class Clostridia; order Oscillospirales; family CAG-272; genus UBA1740. The sequence goes on from CAJLXA010000001.1 coordinate 8,166, forward strand.
CTGATCCGTCATGATCGCGTAGCGGTTCTGGCGCTCATTCATCACGGCATAACAGCGGGAAAACAGTTCCCCGACATGACTGCTGTCCGAAACTTTCACCGTTTCGGACAGTCCGTAATTTTCAAGCAGAGAGAAAAACAGCGGGCCGTCCACATTCATCCAATCGTATTCCCACGGCGATGTGGATAAGGGGAACCATTCCCACGTCCGTCCTTTTTGCAGAATGAACGTGTCGCCCGGCTTCGGATAATAGACATCTTCCCCGTATCGCAAATATCCGCTGCCCGCGTGAAAGTGAAGGATTACATTATAGGTAGGCGCTTCTAGACGGAATCGGTATTTTGCGTTGCAGGAGTCATATCCGGCGCATAAAAGCAGAAAGCCGTGGCGCAGTTTTCCTTCGCCGCTATAACTGCACACCGCGCTGTCCTGCACATTGAAAACATCCATAAGCACCTCCGTTTTTCTCATTTTATCATGCCCTCCCGAAAAAAACAAGACCCTGCCGGGCAAAAAACGCCGCACGGGCAAAAACTTTTAAAATACGTACCGTCTTGCGAAAAACAGGCGGATTGAAAAACCGGATTGCCAATGATATAATAAAAATGAAAAGAGTTCGCTTTCGCCGTTTTACTCAAATTGTGTAGGCATATTAACCAATAATTCAAAATTTTTCCGAATGAGCGCCAGAACCGCTACGCGATCAATTGATTTGCGGTAAAACCAATAAAACGCGAAGCCATATCCGGTTCCCGTAACTTATGCCTGCAGGATAGGCTATGCCGAGAACGCTTCTTACAATATTCCGTTAAAATCCGTAACAGTGCCCGTCGGCCGCCAAACGGCTGTAAAGATAAATCGTCTCGCCGTAAAACCGTATATTATGAAAGAATGAGGGGGAAAACCATGAAAAAAACACTGCTTGCCCTGTTGCTGTTCTGTTTATTTTCCGTGACGATACCGGCGTTCGGCGCCGCCGCCGACACTGCAATTCCGGAAGATGACAAGGCAGCCCTTGAAAATGCCCTTGTGTACCACGGTATGCAGGCGCGTATTCAGGGCGTACCGGGTATCCGCGCGTCGTTCGGCGCCGATATGACGGTTATTCATGCGCTCGAACAAAAGGGATACACCGTTTCATTCGGCGCGCTGATGGGAGCGACCTATGACGATAACGGCATACAGAAAAACGGAAAATCCGCCGATCTCACGATCACGCCGGAGACATATTTCGGCTTTTCCGTCGACAATGCCCGCGCGGCCGGGGTGCTGATCTACAAGACCCGCGAAAACGGAAAAGACTCGCCGTACGCTTCCTATAAATTCAATTACATAGACGACACGCGTGCCGTTTTTACTTATTCAACCATTTTCGGCGAGAGCACGCAGACCGCCGACTATTACGACATTCCTCTCGTTTACCGCGCGTTCGCTCTGCTTGAAAAAACAGTGGACGGCGTGACCGAAACCGCCGTGGTCTATTGCAATACGGTAGCCGACGTGTTGCCTGAAGCGGTATCGGCCGCCGTACTCTACCGTTACTTTATGGAAACCTACAGCGGCAGCGACGCGGAAGCGATCCGCGCCTCCGCAACCGTGCAGAGCGTTTATGCCGGCGTCGGAACCGAAACCGTACTTTCCGGCACCATCCTCTCCGACGGCAAAAGCGTTGCCCTCTCGGAAACGCAGTCGGCCACCCTCACCGTCACACCGGCGGTCAGCGGCTGGTACAGCATCGCCATGCGCTATAACTGCAATAATGAAAAAGTGGAATACATCTATGCCGGCAACCGGGTTGACGGACAAAATGTTCTGAAAACCGTGGGACGAATCGATAATACCACCGCAAGTACGGAAAACGCGGCGGACGATACCTATGCCGTGGCAGACGGAACGGCATATAAAAATGTAGTATATACCTATCTCATCGCCGGTAAAACCAACACCGTTACTTTCACTGCCAAGAACGGCGCCATGGGCGTGACCGACGTCCGTGTTTCATGCGTCACGGCATTCAATGAAGAGGACGCCGGCACCGTTCTCCTCCGCAGCGGTGACATAACGGAAAAAAATCTGCCGCAAGTCGTCGGCGGCGGTCTCTACGAGGGCTTCGTTATGGTGCGCAGCGGCGATTACTACGCCAGGTATACCGTTACGCCAGCGGTAAGCGGCGCCTACCGCCTCTATGCCATGGCGCATATCGACGCAACGTCGAACCCGACGGTCACCGTTACGGAAAATCAAAGCGACCTGAAAACGTTTTCCCTCGGAAGTGACGCCGGCACGTATTCGCTCGGCAACACCTGCTCTACCTCCCACGCGCCGATACCTTTTGACGGTACGGTTACGCTGAAAAAAGGCGTCACCTATACCGTTACCGTAAAAAGCACCAATAATTACATCAACTACAGCCAACTGCTTCTCGTCAACACCGCAGAAGAAACGGACGACCATGTTCACACCGTCGTGCTCTCCCGCGACTGCACAAACGACCCGACCGCGGAAAACGGCGTCACTCTGCTCGGCGACCATGTCACCTACGCCGGCACAAACGGCGGTAAGTTTATCTACAAGGTCACAACAACCGCGGCCGGCATTTACGGCTTCCGTCTGAAAGCCGTCCGTTCGGCGGACAACGTAAACTACCGTCTTGCGTTCAACGCGTCAAGCAATAAAGACGGGAGCACGCTGTATTACGGCCGTCTTCCGGGCGAAACCGACGGAACGTCGACCTACGGCGGCGCCGATCTCAATGTCTTCGCCGTTCCTTACGCAACGGTAAACGGCGCGTTTTCCGGCGACCCGATCGGCTATCAGTATCTTGCGACCGGCGAAAATACCGTTACATTGAATCTTGCCGGATCCAAAGGTTACGGCATCTGCGCCGTAGAATACACGCTTCTGACGGCGGACGACGAAAACACATTGCGCGTCAAAGCAAAAGACATAAAAAGCAATACCGCCAAAGTCGGTACAACGGGCAGTGTGACAACCAACGACAACGCCGTTTTCCTCAACTTGAAAGCCACCGCGCAAATCACCGGCTTTGTCACGATCTCCGCACCGGGCATCTATCGTATATACGGCCTTATGGCCATGAAGGGAAAAATGACCTTCACGCTGACAAACGAAAACGGTTATACCGTGACGTGTCCGTATACCGGCGGCGAACGCTCGCTCGGCGGTCAGTCCACATCGGTTCTTGAAAACGATTACGGCGAATTTTTCCTTGTCGCCGGCACATACAGCATGACTTTGCAGGCGGTGGATCAATGGGTAAACCTGGCGGATATGCGCTTTGCGTTTACGGAGGCCGCAACCCTCGTCGGAGGCGGCGAAACAACGGATACCGCCGATGTTACCGTTCCGGAAGACGGCTATTACCGGCTTGTCACCAAAGCGGACACCGCCGCACCGCTGTCCCTGCTCCTTGACGGCACGGCCGTGGCCTCGTCTGCCGGCAGTACCGCGGACGGCGTTACGCTCCGCACGATTGCCGCTTTATATCTGCGGAAAGGCCAGAGTTACCGCTTTTCCATCAGAAATGACGGTACAAAAGACGCCGTCGTCGGTGCGGTCAACGCCGTTTACGACCGGGAGCGCAGTCTTAAAACCGGGTACTTCCTTGATTTTGCAGGGAGCGACGGCACAGAAAACGAAAGCGCTGTTTCCTTCACGGTCAACACCGACTATTCCGGCGATTACCGTCTGACCCTTTACCTGAACGCGGGTGAAACCGTTGCCGTTCCGATTACCGTTGCGTCTCCCGACAACGCGCAAATGTATGCGACGACCGTCACGGTCGCGGCCAATGCCGACGGTATTGCAACGGTATATATCCCCGACGCCGTACCCCTGATGGCGGGCGTCGGTTATACAGTCACCGTCGGGTGTCCCGAAACCCGCGTGAACCGTCTTTCATTCGACCTCGTCATGACGGCGACGGGAAACACCGTCCGCTTCTCCGAAGCAACGCTCACTCCGGGCAGTACGGTAACCGACAGCTATGTCTATACCGATACAGCTTACAAAGGATTCAGTCGTACCACGCTGAATCTTGCCGATAACGCTTACGGTCTGACGGGACAAACAACGGCTTTCCGTTCGCAGGACAAAAACTCCGGCAACAAAGTCGCCTACGATCCGCTGGGCATCACGCTCCATGTGGAAAACACAGGTTACTATAACCTCCGCTTCCTGTACACCACAACATCGCAGACGGCCGCACGCGTTTCCGCTTATATGGACGGCACGCTGACGCCGGGTTACTGGCAGAACGGTCCGACCGTATCCGGCTCCAACCTCACGGGCACATGGGTACCGTACGTCTATACAAAAGGCGAAACGGGCATTGTGCTCTGCGAATCCAGACAATTGTCGGGAACCTCCGCAAGCACGCTGTCTTCGACCGTCCTTTCGGAATCGGTCTACCTTACGGCCGGCGATCATAACCTGTATATTGCCAATGCGGGAACATGGTCCGTCAATTTCGTCGGCATATCGCTCACACCCTGTTCGGCGTCGGATCGCTATGCCGAATTTGACGCCACGCTTTACCGTGCCGACTACGACGCGGAAAATAAGACCCTGCATGCGCTTCTCGACGTATCCGGCCGCAACAGTTACGGCTTTCCCTCTTACACCGTCATCCTTGAGGCCTACGATAAGAACGACCGTCTTCTGGGTACCGTATCCTGCGAATCGGACGGCTTCACCTGCCGTGCCGATCTCACGCTGACGGGTATCACCGGCTACGCCTACGGTAAAATCCGCTTCACCGACGCCGCCGGCGCAACACTGCGGCAGGAATACAAAGTCATGCCGGACGACTACAAAGTTGTATTTCTCTCCGATACCCATCTTTACGACTGGGACGATCTTTACTTCACTTCCAGTGCGGAACGTATCGCGTGGGCGGTGGACAGCATTCTGTTCGAACACCGTACATACGGAAAGATCGACCTTGTCGTGATTCCGGGCGACGTGGTAAACAACTATCTGTACGAATACGGAGCCGGAACGTTCGAGGGATGGAAAGCCTACACCGACAAGAACGGCGTCCTGCACGAATCGAAATATAAGGGAACGAAATATCCCGCCGGTTCTTCGGGCACGGAAAACGACCCGCTCGGCGTACTCCGTATTCTCTCTTTCCTTGAACTCATGGAACCGCTTGAAGCGGAAGGGATTCCGGTCTTCTTTGTTCACGGCAATCATGACTGCTACCGCGACACCATTTTTGAAATGGGCTTCGGACTGAATAAAAAAGACGGCTTTATTGCCGGCGTAAAACAATACGAAAGAGATGCGGACGGCAATCTCCTCGTTCCCGATTTCAAAATTGAAAACGGCGAGATCACACTGTATACCCGCGCGGTGACGCCGAACGACGCCGATTACGCCGCATACAGCAAAGGTTACGGCAAAAACTACGCGTTCAAAATGAGCGATAACGTGGCCTATACCGTCTACGACAATTTCCATGTGGAAGGCGTTACGGTCGACGGCGTTTACTACGACAACGGTTTCATTGCCAACGCCAGCGGCCGCAGTTGGGGAGAAACCACAATCCCCGCGGAAACGGTTTCCGCACTGAATGCCGCCACCGCAGGATACCGGGACGTTTACGTCGTGATCCATTCCATGTCCAGCGCAAGCATGCAGCCGTCTCTCGCGGCCGCCATCAGAGACAATGACAACATCGTTGCCGTCTTTGACGGTCACACGCATCTCGAAACCGTCAAACCGAACGCCGTGGGCAGCGGAAAATACGCGCTCACCTGCGGTTACCTCGGCGTGCCGATGACGCCGTATCAGGCCACTTTCCGGGATACGCCGTTTTCCTACCGCGTTCTGGAAAGCCACGGCGATTCCCTTGAAAGTTATATCGTGCTGATGGAAAAAGATTATCCCGCCTATACATACACGAAGTCTTCCGGAGCCACCACCGACGCGTTCTATCAGCCCTACTTCCGCCGTAAAGTAACGGTAATACGATAACCGGGCGGTAATATCCATGAAAAAATTACGTTACCTTTCTCTCGTCACCGCTATCCTGTATCTGATACTGACGGTATTCCCGTCCTGCAACCGATCTTCCGAGGAGGAAAACGACATGAACAAAAAGTCATCCGCAAACGAACCGGGCGAAACGCCCCTTACATGGGAGGACGACGACTACAAAGTCGTCTTCCTCTCCGACACCCACCTGTACGACTGGAACGGACTCATGGGAATGACCGACGGCGAGCGGCTCATGATGGCGGTAGAGGGCGTGCTTGCCGAAAACGAAATACGCCCCGTTGATATGGTCATCGTCAACGGCGACTGTGTAAACAACGAAAAGTATCCCTACAACGCCGGCGTTTTCAGCAGTTGGGAAGAATTCGTTTACAACGGCACCGTTTACCGCTCCGAATACGAGGGCATCCGCTATCCCGCGGGCTCTTCCGGCACGGAAAACGACCCGCTCGGCGTACTTCGTATCCTCTCCTATCGCGAACTTCTCCGCCCGCTGTATGACGCCGGGATCCCGATCTTTTTTATTCACGGCAACCACGACTGCTACCGCGACGTGATTTTTGAAATGGGATTTGAAATAAACAAAACGAAAGGTTATCTCGGCGGCGCAAGGCATTATACGACCGACGGAGACGGCAATCTCCGCGTTCCCGGTTATAAGATCGAAAACGACGAAATTTCGCTTTGTACCCGCACGGTAGCGCCGGGCGACGAAGATTACGCCGCATACAGCAAAGGTTACGGCAAGAACTACGCCTTTGCCCTGAACGACAATACGGCGTTTATCGCACTGGATAACTTTCATGTGGAAGGCATTGAAGACGAAAACGGCGAGTGGCACGAAAACGGCTTCATCAATAATGCGAGCGGCCGCAGTTGGGGGCAAACGGAAGTCCCGGCGGAGACCGTGGACTCTCTCGTTTCGTCCGTGTCCGCTTATCCCGAAGTTTATATCGCCATTCACACTGCCGGTAACGAAAAAACGCAACCCGCCGTTGCCGCGGCCATGAAAGAAAACGGAAATATCCGCGCACTGTTCGACGGCCATACCCATAAGGAGTCCGTGAAAAGCAATGTATACGGCTCGGGAAAACCGGCGCTTACCTGCGGCAATCTCGGCGTGCCGATGTGGGAAGACCAGCCGAAATTCCGTGATACGCCGTTCTCCTACCGCGTATTGGAAAAAAGCGACCGCATGAAAAAAAGTTATATCGCCCTGTTTATGCATGACTATCCCGACTACGATTATCCGTCGCACACCAAAGCGCATATCGACGCTTTTTTTCAGGAATACACCCGCCGCGGCGAAACCGTGATCCCGTAAGTTCTCCGCGGCGTGCTCCGTGACGCATCGCTTCTCTCACGGAATATCCGTTCATAAAAAACAGCAGGCAATGGGATTGCCTGCTGTTTTTATCGCTTACAATGTAAACCTATGCTTACAAATTATCGTTATTATTTTCCGGATCGTTATCGGAAGACGGCGCATGTATATCGGCGGACAAAACAAGATCCATCGTGTATTGGCGTTCGTCTTCCGTATCGTCTCCGGCATCGGCGGAAGTACTGCTGTCGGCCGGTTTTGCCGCCGTGTCCCCGAAGTCGCCCTCCGTATCCGGCAAAGGAAGCGGAGACGGCGCCGGCTCCTCTGTTTCTTTTCCGGGGAGAAGCGCAGGTGCGTCCTCGTCCTTATCGGAAGCGCAGATAAGCGGCGTCACCGTCTTTTCCTCGGCCGTTGCGCGGCGGCCGAACAATGTGCGGTACCAAGGCAAAGACGGCGTTTCCGTCGTATAAGCGGGAAGAGACGGCGGGATACATTCGTGAACCGGCGTCAGCGTAAAGGACGGCGAAAAACTGCCTCTTACTTTATCGCGGAGAACGTCGGTCGGAATATGCGAAACAAAGAATCCGAGTATGCCCTTTGTATTCTTTTCCAGTTTGTCGATATACGGTTCCGCGATGGCATAGCCGGGCGTTTCCCGTGTAATGTAGCGGGGGTATTCTCCCTCGTAAAAGAATTTGACGTCCCGTTCGCCCGCCAGTTCCGGGAATACGAACGAAAGTTTAAGAAGTTTTTCCCCGTCTTCGTTTTCGGCAAACGCGCCCGTGAGCGCCACAAGATATTTTTCGCCGTTGATCTCCAGTTCCGTCATGGCCGGAGCGCCGAGACCTACCTCCATACGATGGCGCGTTTCGCCTTCGTCGACATACATATAAAGGCGGTCGCGGATCGTGTCGGCGCGGAAAAATATCTCGCGTATACCGCCGCCGTAATTATTCTGCATCAACGAGACGAAAAGCGGCAGAATACCGATATTGTTCTTCGGGAAAGCAAAGGCTTTTCCGTCAAGACGCGCGGCCTCATGGGAAAGCGGCAATTCGCTTTTCCGGAGCAGTTTGCGGAAAAAACCTTTGACGCCGCCGGGCGCCACGGGAGGACGGATAAACGCGCGGTTACGGTAGAAATGCTTCTCCGCAAAAAGCAGTTTTTCGTAATCCCCTTTTTTCTCCGTGATCGGAACGGGGGCGCGCGTAAAGGTATTTACAAAGTATTTTTCGGTGATCTGAAGCATTTCGCTGTGCTGAAACAGTTCGCTGTTCCCCGCCGTCAGCACAACGACCATGCGCTCTTTCGGAATCACCAGAATATCCTGTCCCAGCATGCCGTTGAAAAGCACATTGCCGCGGATCGGATCGACCCACACCTGATAGCCGTAACTGTAGGAACCGAAGTTGTCCGACGGTTTATTCTGCACGGCGGTCATGCGGCGGATCCAGTTTTCGCTGATGACGCGCTGTCCCGCGAACATACCGCGGTCGAGAACCAGCATGCCGAGCTTTGCCATATCTTTCGGGGAGATATAAAGTCCCCAGCCGCCTTTGACCGTTCCGGACGGGCTTTTTTCAAAAAAGAAATTTTCGATGCCGAGCGGGGCAAAGAGTTTACGCGAAAGATAACTGTCGGTTTTCTCACCCGCGCGCCGCTCAATGACCGAAGAAAGCACATAAGTGGTCATGCTGTTATAGGCAAACGTGTCTTCATCATTTTTCATGGCCGCGGAAAAATAGGCGGCGAGCCAGTTGACGTCGATCAGCGACCCGACCTCCGAAAAGCCGACCGAAACGCCCATCGAGAGCAGATCGTGCAGCGTCAGATTCTTCGCCTTTCCGCGGAGCGCGGAAGCGTACTCCGGGAAAATATCGGCCACACGTTCTTCGGGCGACACTTTTCCTTCGTCGTAAAGCAGGCCGATACCGAGACCGATCACGGTTTTGGCCATGGAATGGGTGATGTGCCAGATGCCGCTGTCGTACCCGGGCGCCGACGCGTCGAGAATATTCTTCCCGTCCGCGAGGACATACACGCTGTTGACATTGACGTTTTTCCCGCGCTCAAGATCGGCAAGATACGACGTGAGATAAAAAGAGGAGACGCCGAGCGTTTCGGGAATCGCGCGCGGATAATACGCGTCGGTCTTCTTCCCCGCAAACGAAACGGTTTTCTGCGGATAATAAGGTATCTGTTCCGGGCGGTTGCTTTTTTCGACAAAAACTTTATAGGCAAGGGAAAGGAAACGTTTTCCCGCTTTGAGATCCATATATGTACCTCCGTGCGGCGGTGTCTGTTCGTGCCGCATGTTTTATTTTAGCACACATAAAAAGAAAAATCAAGTCGAACGACGGCAGTTGACAAAAGAACGAAAGAGTGGTAAAATGTTTATTATATTACAGTCTTATTGCGGTACATACAAAGACAGACTGAAACATCGGGAAACGGAGAACATCATCATGGAAAAAATCAAATCCTTTCTGAAAAAGAAAAATGTCACCCTTTCTCCCCGCCGCTATTTTGTCGACGCGATGGGAACCATGGCACTCGGCCTGTTCGCCACATTGCTTATGGGCACCATTCTGAGTACGCTCGGCAAATATACGGGATTTTCCTTCCTTTCCGAAATTGCGGCAAAAGCCACCGCCGCCACGGGCGCAATCCTCGCCGTGGCCGTTGCTTATCGGCTGGAAGCGCCGCCGCTGGTGATGTTTTCCGTTGCGACCGTCGGTCTGCTCGGCAACGGTTACCCTGTCGCCATCGGTGAAATGACGGTCACGGCCGGCCCTGCCGGCGCGTTTTTCTGTGCGCTTATCGCCACGGAAATCGGTAAACTTGTCTCCAAAGAAACGCCGATCGACATTCTGGTAACGCCGCTTGTCACCATGCTATCCGGCTTCGGCTGTGTGAAACTGCTCTGTCCGCCGATCGCCTATGCCATGTACGGCATCGGCCACTTCACCAACACGGCCACCGATCTTTATCCTGTATTCATGGGTGCCATTGTCGCCATGATTGTCGGCGTGGTTCTGACATTGCCCATCAGTTCCGCGGCGCTCTGCGCCATGATCGGCATTACGGGTATTGCCGGCGGCGCGGCAACGGCCGGTTGCTGTGCGCAGATGATCGGCTTTGCCGTCATGAGTTTCAAGGAAAACCGTTACGGCGGCCTTGTCGCTCAGGGACTCGGCACCTCCATGCTGCAGATGGGCAACATCGTCAAAAATCCGTGGCTCTTCCTGCCGCCGACGCTTGTTTCCGCTGTCACCGGCGCGCTTTCTGCGGCCGTTTTCCGCCTGCCCTGCACCGGCGTCAACGCCGGCATGGGCACCTGCGGTCTTGTCGGACCGCTCGGTATTCTGACCGATCTTCTTGAAAGCGGCAACGCCACAACGCTCCAGTGGATAGGTCTGCCGCTCATCACAATCGTGCTTCCGGCCATTCTCTGCCCCATCGTCTGTGCGCTTATGAAAAAGGGCGGCCTGATCCACGACGGCGACATGAAACTGGATATATGACCGGGCATATTGCACTGATCGGCGGCGCGTCACGCGGCATCGGCGCGGCCGTTGCCCGTGCCCTTTCCGAGGAACGGGAAATTGACGAAATATGGCTTGCGGCACGCGACGGCGACGCACTCCATGCCGTCGCCTCACAACTCTCCCGTAAAACGCGCGTTTTTTCCGTTGACCTTACCCGCGAAGAGGAAGTCGCCGGTTTGTTCGACGCTCTCCGGCAAAGCGACGTACGCATTTCGTGGCTGATTGCCGCCGCCGGGTGCGGGTATATCGGCAACATGGCGATGATTCCCGTACACGACCAAGCGAGGTCGGTCGACCTGAACTGCACTGCCGCCACGCGCTTTGTTCTCACGGCATTACCGTACCTTTGCGACGGCGCGCATATCCTCACGGTGGCGAGCGCGGCCGCCTTTTTCCCGCAGGCCGGATTCGGCGTATATGCGGCGACAAAAGCCTATATGCTTTCTTTCACGCGGGCGCTCCGCGCCGAAAGCCGCGGTCGCTTTTATGTAACGGCGCTTTGTCCCGGTCCGGTGGATACCGATTTTTTCAGAACCGCGGAAAGTTACGCGCCGATGGATCCGCGGAAACGCCGTTTCATGATATCCGCCAAAAAGGCCGCCCGTGACGGAATCCGCGGAGCAAAACATAACCGCGCCGTTGTCACGCCGGGTTTTGCCGTGACCATGCTCAGAATACTGTCAAAAATTTTGCCGCAGGCCTGGCTGTGCGGGAAAGGAAAACAAAATGACGCCGAAGAGTAAAGCCGCCGCTCCGCTGTGTGAAAGTTGCTATCACTATATTGAGGACGAAGACAGCGGGGAATATATCTGCGAGATCGACCCCGGTCTGGACGAAGACGAATACCGCCTCTATAACGCATACGCGTATAAACAATGTCCGTACTATCAGTATAACGACGAATATATCAGCGTACGGAAGCAAAACTGACGTCGACAGTCAAACGGAAAAACAAACCGTCCTGCGCTCCGGAATGTGAAAAACCGGTGTGCTGCCCGGAAAACCGACCGGGATATCCGGCATGCCGGGGAAAATCTTTCATCGCACAATTCAACCGATAAACAATATAATTGTAAATTTTACTTTACATTATGTAAGAAAAACAGCCACCGCACGGTGGCTGTTTTTCTTATTCGGCCGTTGTCGTATCCGTAATCAGGGATACGGCGCGCGACTCCTCGGTAAAGTAAGAAAGCGGATCCACTTCCTTTTTGCCCACAGTAAGCTCAAAGTGCAGGTGCGGCTCCAGTTCCACCATGGCGTTGTCGCCGACCGTTCCGACGGTATCGCCCGCCTTTACGGTGCTTCCTTCCTTAAGTCCTTCGGCCACTGCGCCGAGGTTGCGGTAGGTGGCTTCGCAATCGCCTTTCATGCTGATAACGAGACACATGCCCATCAGAGGATCTTCCTTGATCTCTTTCACGGTACCGTCGGCAACGGCGATCACCTTGGCGCCCGCGGCCGCGGCAATATCAATGCCGCTATGCGTACGGTAATCGTTTGTCGTCAGGTTATACGTGAGGTTTGTGTTGTCATGCTTTTTCGCAAGACTGCCGACCGTCGGCACAAGCATTTCGGGGATCTTCTTGTCGTCGACGTCCACGTCGGTCGTCGGTTCCGTATCGGTCTTTCTGTCGGATTCGTCGGACGGTTTTTCTTCGTTCTGCGACGTGTCGGGGAGATCGTCTTTCGGCGCACGGTGACGGTTCAGTGCGGAAGCAATGCCGATCGTGAGCGCGGCGAGGCAAAGTACGGCGATGACGGCAATGTAGAGGATGCGAGATGCCTTTTTCTCATCGGTGTTCTCTTCACCGAAGCGGAAAAAGCGGTTTTCCGGTTTTTTCTTGTCCATGTTGTTCCTTCCTTTTCGCTTTTCTGTCCGCCGGCAACCGAACCCGCAATATTTCCGTTCCCGGACGGCTATCCCTATTCTTGCCACATTCACCCGTTTTATGCAACGCCGATGTCTTTTTCCTCGTTTTCCTTAAAAAAACGACATATCCGCTCTTTTCGCAGAAAAAAATCACTATTTCTCTTTACTTATAAAGTAAAGAGTGGTATACTGTAAGAGTATACGTCCCGGCGACAGGACGGGGAAAGGAGAAACGCTCATGGATAAATTCCGCCTTCACAGCGATTTTCAGCCGACCGGCGATCAGCCGGAGGCCATCAGAACGTTGACCGACGGCGTTCTGGCGGGCGATCGCTGTCAGACGCTGCTCGGCGTGACCGGCTCCGGTAAGACCTTTACAATGGCCAATATCATCGCGGCAGTGAATAAGCCGACCCTGATTCTTGCGCACAATAAAACGCTGGCCGCCCAGTTATGCACGGAATTCCGCCGTTTCTTCCCCGAAAACGCCGTGGAATATTTTGTTTCCTATTACGACTATTATCAGCCCGAAGCGTATATTCCGGGTAAAGATATGTATATCGAAAAAGACGCGCTTATCAACGACGAAATAGACAAGCTTCGTCACAGCGCCACCTCTTCGCTTTTTGAACGTAAAGACGTCATTGTGGTCTCCAGCGTTTCCTGTATCTATTCGCTCGGCGATCCGTCGGAATACGAGGCGCTTTTGATCTCTCTCCGCCCCGGTATGGAAATGAGCCGCGATTACCTTTTGCGCCGCCTTGTCGCCATCAGTTACGAGCGGAACGACATGAATTTTGTCCGCGGCAAATTCCGCGTTCGCGGCGACGTTGTGGAGATATTCCCCGCTTCCTCCGGCGAAAAAGCCGTGCGCGTGGAATTCTTCGGCGATGAGATTGACCGGCTTTCCGAAGTCAATGTCGTGACGGGAGAGGTACTGCGCGACCTGTCCTATATGGCGATCTTCCCCGCGTCCCACTATGCCGTAACCGACGAAAAACGGGAAGCCGCCCTGAAAAAGATCGAAGAGGAAATGGTGGAACGCGTAGCGTTTTTCCGTGCGCAGAACAAACTGATCGAAGCGCAAAGAATCGAAGAACGCACAAAATACGATATAGAAATGCTCCGGGAAGTCGGCTTCTGCTCCGGCGTGGAGAACTATTCCGGGATCCTTTCCGGCCGTCCCGCGGGCGCAACGCCGTTCACCCTGCTCGACTTTTTCCCCGAAGACTATCTCATGTTTATCGACGAATCTCACGTTACGTTGCCGCAGGTACGCGGCATGAGCGGCGGCAATACGGCGCGCAAACGGAATCTTGTCGATTACGGATTCCGTCTCCCCTCAGCTTATGATAACCGGCCTCTTGAATTTGATGAATTTGAAAAGAAAATACACCAGGTCATTTTTGTCAGCGCGACGCCCGGCGATTATGAAAAAAGCCATTCGGCGCGGATTGCGGAACAACTGATCCGTCCGACGGGACTGATCGACCCGGAAATTTCGGTGCGCCCCATTGCGGGACAGGTAGACGACCTGATTTCGGAGGTTCATCTGGCGGTCGACCGCAAAAGCAAAGTGCTTGTCACCACCCTGACAAAGAAAATGGCCGAAGACCTTACCGACTATCTTTCCCAACACGGTATCAAAGTCAAGTATATCCATCACGCCGTGGAGACAATGGAGCGTATGGAGATTATACGGGATCTCCGCCTCGATAAGTTCGACGTTCTCGTCGGTATCAACCTTCTGCGCGAAGGTCTCGACATTCCCGAAGTCTCCCTCGTGGCGATCCTTGACGCAGACAAAGAAGGTTTTCTCCGCAGTACCACATCGCTTGTGCAGACAATCGGCCGCGCCGCCCGTAACGCGGACGGCCACGTCGTTATGTACGCCGACCGCATTACCGACTCGATGCGGGAAGCCATTGACGAAACCAACCGCCGCCGCGCCGTGCAAACGGCTTATAACGAAGCCCACGGCATTACGCCGACTACCGTCCGGAAAGCGGTCGGCGACCTTATCGAACTGGGACGCAAATCCGAAGCCGAAAAGGCATTGTCCCCGAAAGCAAAGAAAAACATGTCCTACGCCGAACGCGAGAAGCTGATCGAAACGCTGACGCACGAAATGCGTTCCGCCTCGGCGCATCTGGAATTTGAACGCGCGGCTTATCTGCGCGACCGGATCAAAGAATTGAGGGTAACCAAAGCATGATCAAAAATCTGACCGTTATGGGCGCGCGCGTCCATAATCTGAAAAATGTCAATGTGACGATTCCGCGTGACAAACTCGTGGTCTTCACGGGACTTTCCGGCTCCGGAAAATCCAGTCTTGCATTCGATACCATATACGCGGAGGGACACCGCCGTTTCGTCGAATCGCTCTCCTCCTATGCCCGCATGTTTCTCGGGCAGATGGATAAACCGGACGTTGACTCCATCGAAGGACTTTCCCCCGCAATCTCCATCGACCAGAAAACCACCTCGAAGAATCCGCGTTCCACCGTGGGTACGGTAACCGAAATCTACGACTATCTGCGACTTCTTTACGCGCGCGTCGGCGTGCCGCACTGTCCGGTATGCGGAAAAGAAATTTCGCAACAGACCACGGAACAGATTCTGTCGCGTATCCTCAAACTGCCTGAGGGAACGCGCTTCATGGTGCTGTCTCCCGTCGTCCGTTCCGAAAAAGGTATGCATGAAAAGGTTTTTTCCGACGCACGCCGCGCAGGATATGTCCGCGTACGCGTCGACGGTATCCTGTACGACCTTTCCGAAGAACCGAAACTCGAAAAGAATATAAAACACTCGATCGACGTGGTGCTGGATCGTCTTGTCATGCGCGACGGCATCCGCACACGTCTTGCCGATTCGGTGGAAAGCGCGCTCCGCCTTTCCGACGGTTATGTCCGGATCGCGGTCATCGACCGTGAGGGCAACGAAAGCGAAATGCTTGAGTTTTCACAAAAATACGCCTGTGAAGAACATAAAATTTCATTCGGCAAACTGGAACCGCGCATGTTTTCTTTCAACAATCCTATGGGCGCCTGCCCCGTATGCGCAGGACTCGGCGAACAGCAGGTCATCTCGGAAGACAAACTCGTGCCGCACCCCGAACTTTCGCTGTCCGAAGGGGCCGTCGTCTGCAACGGCTTTAAATCGCTGGAGGAAGAAAGCTGGTTCGGCCCGGTCATCGCCGCCGTCGGCAAAGACCTCGGCTTCACGCTGAAAACACCGGTATCCGCATTTTCTCTGGAGGCGCGGAAAGCGCTGTTCTACGGCTTTCCCGACAAAGAATACAGCGTGCGCCGTTATTTCGGCAAAGATCACCGGGATCAGACGCTTTCATGGGACGGCATTATCCCGATCATCCGCCGGCGTATGGCGCAAATGGGCGGCGACTATTATCAGGAATTTGTCGAGGACGCGCCCTGCCCTGCCTGCCACGGTCGCCGTCTTTCCGACGCCGTGCTTGCCGTAACGGTCGGCGGGCTGAATATCGACGAAATCTGCCGGTTGTCCATTGATAAGATGCTGACGTTTGTCGAAAATCTCCGTCTGAACCGTGAACAAACCGAAATCGCGCGGGAAATTCTGAAAGAGATCCGTGCGCGCCTCGGATTTCTCCGAAGCGTCGGCCTTGACTACCTGAACCTTGCCCGGAAAGCGGGAACGCTCTCCGGCGGCGAAGCGCAACGTATCCGCCTTGCCACGCAGATCGGCTCCGCACTGACCGGCGTTCTCTATATTCTCGACGAACCGAGCATCGGTCTCCATCAGCGCGATAACGGCAAACTGATCCGCACGCTGAAAGAACTGCGGGACATCGGCAACACCGTCATTGTGGTGGAACATGATGAAGAAACGATGGAAAACGCCGACTATATCGTCGACGTCGGCCCCGGCGCCGGTATCCACGGCGGAAAAATCGTTGCCGTCGGCACGCCGGAAGAGGTTGCGGCCAATCCGCAATCTGTTACGGGCGACTATCTTTCGGGGAGAAAAAGTATTCCCGTTCCCGAAAAGCGGCGCCCGGGCAACGGCCGTTTCCTGACGGTGGTCAACGCGTCGGAAAATAATCTGAAGCACATCACGGTCGACATTCCTCTCGGCATGTTCGTCTGCGTGACCGGCGTATCGGGGTCGGGAAAATCATCGCTTGTCAACAGCGTGCTTTACCGCACGCTGGCGCGCGAACTGAACCATGCGACCGTTTATCCCGGCAAAGCCGAAGCCGTACGCGGAATTGACGCACTGGATAAAGTGATTGCCATTGATCAAAGTCCGATCGGGCGCACGCCGCGTTCAAACCCCGCGACCTATACGGGGTTGTTCAACGATATACGCGACCTCTTTGCCAAAGTCCCCGAATCAAAGGCCCGCAATTACGGTCCCGGCCGCTTTTCCTTTAACGTTAAAGGCGGGCGTTGCGAAGCCTGCGAAGGCGACGGCGTCAAATGCATTGAGATGCACTTTCTTCCCGACGTATACGTGAAATGCGACGTATGTAACGGTATGCGTTATAACCGCGAAACGCTGGAGATCAAATACAAAGGCAAAAACATTTACGAAGTACTGGAAATGTCGGTCGAAGAAGGTCTCGGTTTCTTCGACGGTATTCCGCAGATACAGAAAAAATTGCAAACGCTTTACGATGTCGGCCTCGGATATGTCAAGATCGGTCAGTCTTCCACCACGCTTTCGGGGGGAGAGGCCCAACGCGTGAAACTGGCGACCGAACTTTCCCGACGCGGGACGGGCAAAACGATCTATGTACTGGACGAACCGACGACGGGTCTGCATACTGCGGATGTCGCGGCACTGATCACCGTGTTGCAAAGACTGGTAGACGCGGGAAATACCGTTCTTGTCATCGAACACAATCTCGATCTTATCAAAACGGCGGACTACCTGATCGACCTCGGCCCGGAGGGCGGCGAGGGCGGCGGAACCGTCGTCGCCGCGGGAACGCCGGAAGAAGTTGCCCGCGTCAGGGAATCGTATACCGGACAATATCTGATACCGAAGCTCTCCCGGAAAACCGTTCTTTCTCCGACCGATAAAGCCGATGAAAAGAAATCCGAAAAAGAGCTGGTATCGGCAAAAATGTAAACTTTCATTGTCAATACACCATAAAACGAGGTTCTAACCGTGATAGCTTTGTATATTGTCTGCGCCTGTATTCTGTTTCTTTCTCTCCTGGTTCTCATATCGGAGTGGCGCCTTTTGTTCCTGCGCAAAAAAAGGCGGAAGCGCACGGCCGTTTTTGTCGCGCGCGACTATGCGCATCGCGGATTGCACGGAAACGGCGTCCCGGAAAATTCACTCGCCGCTTTCCGCCTCGCCGCCGAAAACAATTATGCGATAGAACTGGACGTTCAATTGACGCGTGACGGTATCCCCGTCGTTTTTCACGACGGCACGCTCACGCGCGTATGCGGCGTTCCGGGCGGGATCGCCGATTACACCTATGCGGAACTCCTGACATTCCGACTTCTCGGCAGCGAGGAAACCATTCCCGCATTTTCCGATGTTCTTTCGCTGATCGACGGCCGCGTTCCGCTCCTCATCGAACTGAAAAATGACGGCGACGGCAAAAAAACGACGCTTGCCGCGGCAAAACTTCTGAAAGAATACCGCGGACTTTATTGCGTGGAATCTTTCAACCCGTTGTTGCTGCGCACTTTCCGCCGCGAAATACCGGGCGCAGTCTGCGGCGTTCTTTCGTGCAATTTTTCCCGTCAGCAGGCTCCGCGTAACCTGCTCTATTTCCTTCTCCGGCATCTGTTCTTCGATTTTCTGGCGACCCCGGACTTCATCGCCTACGATTTTCATGACGGTCATGCTTTCGCACTACGCGCGGCGCGTCTCTTCGGCGCGGCCACTTTCGCATGGACGATACGCAATGAAGAGGAAAGGAAAATGGCGGCCGGGTTCGGCTTTGACAGCCTCATTTTTGAAAATATCCGTCCGAAAAGAGAGAATCTATGAAACTGACGTTGGTTGCCACCTGCCTGTTCGGCCTTGAGCGATTGCTCGGCCGCGAAATCGAGGAACTCGGATACGAACGTGTAAGCACGATCGACGGCCGTGTGACCTTTCTCGGAGACTGCGAAGCGGTCGCCCTCTCCAACGTGTTCCTGCGTTATGCCGAACGCGTGTACATCAAAGTCGGCTCCTTTCACGCCGAAACTTTCGACGAACTTTTTGAGGGAACGCGCGCGCTCCCCTTTGAAGACTTCATCGGGCGGGATGACATGTTCCCCGTAAAAGGACACGCGATCAAAAGCCGTCTTTTCTCTGTTCCCGATTGCCAGAGCATTATCAAAAAAGCGATCGTCACACGCCTTTCCGGGCGCTACGGCCTCTCGGTGTTCCCCGAAACCGGAACGAAATATCAGATCGAATTTTTCATATTGAAAGATGAAGCAACCCTGATGATCGACACATCGGGAACGCCGCTCCACAAACGCGGCTACCGCACGGAAGCCAATCTCGCACCGATCCGCGAAACGCTCGCCGCCGCCATTGCCGCGCAGTCGAGGCCGCGGGAAGAGGTACTTTTCTGGGATCCGTTCTGCGGTTCCGGAACCATCGGTATAGAGGCCGCCATGCAAATGAGGCATATCGCGCCGGGGAAAAACCGCCGCTTCGCCGCGGAAAACTTTGCTTTCATGCCGAAAAACGCTTTTCCCGACGCACGGGAAGAAGCGGTCGCCGGCGAAACGCCGTCCGACTTTACGGTTTTCCTTTCGGATATTGACCGCCCGTCTCTTGAGATTGCCAAAGCCAACGCGGCGCGTGCCGGCGTGGCCGACGCGCTGAAAATTTTCTATGCGGACGCACGGAATATCCATGCCGAGGGGCGACGCGCCACCATCGTGACCAATCCGCCTTACGGCGAACGCATGGGACAAACGGACGAGATTGAACGGCTTTACCGCGACATCGGCGTACATTTCCGCTCGCTTTCGCCATGGCAGGTATATATCATCACTTCCTGCGCGCATTTTGAATCCCTTTACGGGCGGCGCGCGGACGGCGTTCTCAAGTTATACAACGGTATGCTGCCCTGCTATCTCTACGAATATTTCAAAAACCCACTGAAAACCCCTTTCCCGGCCGATAAACAGAAAAAGAAGGACTTCACACGATGAACGCCGAAGAAAAAAGCAGAAGACGCGCGTCAATGGCTCTTGTGGCACTTTGTTCGCTGCTCTATTTTACAAGTTATCTTACACGCAAAAGTTTCAGCGCCGTGAAACTCGGTATTCCCGGCGATATACTGACCAGTATCCAGATGGGCAATATCGGCAGCGCGCTCTTCTTTGCATACGGCGCGGGACAGATCGTATCGGGAATTCTGACCGACAAACGCAAGCCCGAACATCTGATTTATTGCGGCCTTATACTGACCATGCTCTGCAATGTTCTCTTTCCCATTCTGCGGATTCCCGTCGTACAAACCGTATTGTGGGCGCTGAACGGCTTTGCACAGGCATTGTTCTGGCCGCCGATTCTGAAACTCATCAACACGCGATGCGAACGCAGTCTGTACGAAAGCGCCTGCGTCACGGTTTCCGTATGCTCCCATATCGCAACGCTTGTGATTTACTTTCTTGCGTCGCGCATTATCGCCGCCGGCTCATGGCAACAGATGTTTTACATAGCGGCCGGATTTGCATTCATTGTATTTATCGCGCTTGTACTCCTGTTCCCGCGCGTCGGCATACGCGACGAAGAATCGCCGGCCGACACCGCACCCGCGAAAAAAGAAAACGCGGTCGCACCGCAACAGTCGTTTATGCGTTTCTTTATTTTCTCCGGCTTTATTCTCGTCTGTCTCTCCATGGTTATGGGCGGCTTTCTCCGGGACGGTATTGACGAATGGCTTCCGAAATTTCTTACCGACGTTTTCGGAATCGGCGGCGATATCGCCACCCTCAGCGCCGTGGTTCTGCCGATTTTCGGCATTGTCATGACAAAACTCAGCCAGTTGCTGTACAGTACGCTGTTCCGCAGGAACGAACTGGCCGCAGCGGTGTTTTTCTATCTTCTTGCCGCCGGCGCCTCGCTTCTGCTGTATTTTCTCTACGACATCGCGGCGCTTCCGTCGCTTATCCTTTTCATGCTGATCTCCGGCTGTATGTACGGCGCGAACCTTTGTCTCACCTGTTTCACGCCGACGCGCTACGCCCGTACGGGACGTATGTCCACGGCCGCCGGCATCGTCAATGCCGCGGTATATGTGGGCAGTACCATTGCCACGACGCTTCTTCCCGTTCTTTTCTCTTCGATCGGTTGGGGAAAAACCATGCTGGCTTTCGCATTGGTCGCGGTGCTCGGCGCTCTTTTCTGCGTCGTTCTGATCCGTCCGTACGGCAAGGGAAACAGCATTTCGGAACCTTAATCGCTATTCGCGCCGTAACGGCAGGCATTGCGGTGTGAAAAATAAAAGGGGGTCTGCGCCCACGTCATGATAACCAAGGTTTAATCCATAGTGAGTTCGAAACCTTCCTCACTGAAAACAAAACTAAAGGAGCTTTCTCATGCATAACAGTAAAGCACAATTTCTCGCGCGCGGTGCCGCCGTTGCCGCGCTCTATGTCGGTCTTACCATGCTGTCGACGGCCGTCCGCCTTTCAAGCGGCGTCATTCAACTCCGCCTCGGCGAAATTCTGATGGTACTTCCCGCCTTTATGCCGACAGCGATACCCGGTCTTTTCATCGGTTGTATTCTGGCAAATGTTCTGTCGGGCTGTCTTATGCTCGATGTTCTGTTCGGCAGTATCGCCACGCTTATAGGCGCTGTCGGCGCGTGGCTGGTCCGCCGTGCGCCGCGCGTGCTTCTGCCGTTGCCCGCCATTCTTGCCAATACCGCCATCGTGCCGTTTATCCAGTATTTCGTGTACCGGGCGGACGGCTCGCTGCCGTTTTTCTTTCTCACCGTTTTCCTCGGCGAACTGCTTTCCGCGGGCGTCGGCGGTTATCTTCTGGCCACTGCTTTACGGAAATATCCGCAATTGACAAAATACATGTAAAAATAACCGCGTCGCCTGCCTGCCGCGACGCGGTTTTCTTTGCCTGCAAAACGGCGGATATAAATCCGCCCGAAACATCTTCCGCGCAACAAATAAAAACGGCTCGATTGAGCCGTTTTTATTTTTATAAACACGAAATATGAACTTAACGCGGTAAAAGGAAATCAGAATTCTTCTTTTTCTTCCTTTTCGACAACCTTGGTCACAACATGTTCTTCGCCTTCCGCGGAACGGTCAAACACCGTCAGGTGAATACAGATGACCGCGATAACGTAGAAAATGTATTCCGCCGCGTCGGTAACATAAACGAAGCCGCATTCCGTCATTTCGCTCTGTCCTTTGAGGAGCGCCATCTCGGTACCGTAAAAGGGCGGGAAATGCAAAGCAACCGACAGAATGGCAAATACGAGGAAAAGAACGGAGCAACCGAGCAGGATATACCGACCGAGTTTAACGGAAATTTTCCGGAAGAAGGTCAGCACATACACGGCGGCAATGGCGGCAAAGGTTACAAGAAAGATCCACTTTGTCGACATATATGTAACGAACCGGCCGGTAAACAGCATGAAGAAAATACGGACGATCTCACCGACAACGGGGAGCGTCATACCGGTACAAATGAAGATGAGACCGGCATTTGTGGTCGTCAGCGTTCCCATAATCAAAAGAATCAACGAAAGGAACGTGAAAAATTGGCCGACATCGCTGATGAAACTGCCGCCGATGGAAAGGCGCCCGCTCACAAGGTTGATGCTCATATAGAAAATACCGAAAACAATAGACAGAATTGCGCACCAGATGCCGATGCCGGAGGTATTCTTGAAATCGCGCAGTTCGTATACTTCTTCAAACCGCACCGATTTATCCTCAAGAAAGTTCCAGCCTTTCTTCCAACCGTTTTTAACGGCGGAAGCGGCCGTCTTCACGCCGCCTGCTACCTTTTTCCAAACCGATTTCATGCTATCGGTAAATGCCATAACCGTAACCTCTTTTTCCGGATTTTTCGTTCCGCGAAGGAACCCTGCGCCGATATGCATTGACAGTATACCGACAAAATATATCTGCAGAAACAGGCGCGTTCGTCAATAAACGGTCGTCACAGTGGCGGCGGATATCGGCGTAAAGGCCTGCACAGCAGGACATTCTGCATTTATTATATCATCTGGCAAAAATATTGTCAATAGATATGCGAAAAAAGAAGCGGCGTTATTTGTACAAAAAGAACAAAATACGGGAAATCATTGCGGCAAATTTTCTTTTTTGAAGCCGTGAACAAATCCCGAGGGATCGGCAGAACATATATCGCCGCCGATCACGCGGCCGCGGTAAATGATAAGATTGGCATAAACGCGCCCGTCTGCCCCTTCGTAATTGGCCACCTCATATGTGTAGCGCGTCACGCTCTTTTTGCGGTAACGCGAAAGGTCAAGCCCCTGCGCACGCTGAATTTCGTTATAGCCGAGCATCACGCGGTCAAATTCTTCGGGAAGCGTGAAGGAAACGTTTTCGATCGGTTCGCCGACCTCCCAACCGAATTGTGCGAGGAACTTTTTCCGTCCTTCTTCGGTGCCCGCTCCCGTATACGTATAGGATTCCCGTCCGCCTGCGGAAGCCGCGGTGACGGCAGGAACAGCCGTCAGAAGCAAAGCGGAAAGCAGAGCCGCCGCGAGAAGCAGAATTCCTGTGAATTTCAGCGTTCCCGCCTTGACAGAACAAACAAACATAGTTTTATCCTCCGTGTTTCTTTGTCCCAATATATGCGGGAGCGGCGCGGAATATGAAACGACGCGATTTTATGTTTCCGCATTTTCCGTTCCTTTTGCCGCGTTTTTTATCAAACGACGGTATCTTTTGAATTCACGGATAGAAACGGATATAAAATAATGTTAAAAATCCCGCTCGTATAACAACGAACGGGATTTTTTCACCGGAATCCGCACTCTTACGGGAAATAAAAGTTCCATGGAGCCGGATTTTTATTTGGTGGACCTGGTGGGGCTCGAACCCATGACCTCCGCGTTGCGAACGCGGCGCTCTCCCAGCTGAGCTACAAGCCCATCCGAAATATACAATTAAAAATAGATTACGGTCGCGGAATACTATTGTATTACAAAAACAGGAATAGCGACGTCGGTATGTCTTCACCAATCTGCTTGTATTACCCGACAAGCGGAAATACTTGCTCGCAAGGGTATTTTTGCGCCGGACATCAAGGAAAGCGGGCGGCGTACAGCGCCGCATGAGACGCGCATCGCGCGGCTCCGATTGCGCTTCTGCGCAATCATCTGCTTGTATTATACCAAATTTTTTGCGTTTGTCAATACTTTTGCCGAAAGTTTCGGCGGCATAGGCGCTACATTTGAACCGCCATTCCGTTTTTTCGCCATACGGGAACAATCCGGCAAAGCGGACGCGGAGCAGTCGGAATAACTGCCCCGCGCGGACTTCATTATTTCAACACCTTGGCAAGGAAAGAACGCGTACGTTCCGCCTGCGGATGATCGAAGACCTCGGCCGGCGTTCCTTGTTCAAGAATCATTCCGTCATCTATAAACAGTACGCGGGACGCCACTTCACGGGCAAAACCCATTTCATGCGTTACAATGACCATGGTCATTCCCTCATCTGCGAGTTCACGGATAAGATCCAACACTTCGCCGACCATTTCGGGATCAAGCGCCGACGTCGGTTCGTCAAACAGAATGACCTTCGGATTCATCGCCAATGCCCGTACAATGGCAATACGCTGTTTCTGGCCGCCGGAAAGCGTGGAGGGATAAACGTCTGCCTTATCCTCAAGACCGATACGCGAAAGAAGCTCCATGGCACGTTCGCGCGCCACGCGAACGGTTTCGGCATTTTTTTCGGGAACGGGCATTTTTTCTATCGGTTCAAGATGAAAAATACGGCGGAAAGCATTTCCTATGCCGATGAAGAAATTCCCGATCAGCGCTTTGCTTCTGCTTTTTTTCGCGATGGTGACCGGCGCAAGCATAATGTTCTGAATAACCGTCTTGTTGTTGAACAGATTGAACTGCTGAAACACCATACCGATCTTGCGGCGGTGAAGGTTAATATCCACCTTCATGTCGGCGAGGTCTTCGCCCTCAAACAGAATCGAGCCGCCCGTCGGGTCTTCCATGCAGTTGAGACAGCGCAGAAACGTGGATTTCCCGCAACCGCTGGGACCGATCACGGCAATGACTTCCCCTTTATGCACATCAATATCAATACCTTTCAGAATTTCGTTTTCTCCGAAACTTTTTCTGAGTCCCTGTACCGATAGCAAAACTTCGTCTTTCATATCAGGCCGCCTTTCTGTCGCTCTTGGCAAACGCTTTTTCAATCAGTTTTATCATCAGCGTTATGAGAAGGACGAGAACGATATAAATCATTGCCATAAAGAGGTACGGCATGACCTTTTCATAGTTTTTACTGCCGATGGCGCTGAGCGCGGTATACAGGTCGTACACCGTGATAAAACTGAGTACGGACGTTTCCTTTATCAGCGTGATGAACTCATTGCCGAGCGTGGGAAGAATATTCTTTACCGCCTGCGGGATCACGATTTTCATCATAGTGGTAGCGTAGCCGAGGCCGAGCGCACGACCGGCCTCCATTTGTCCCTTATCCACCGAATTGATGCCGCTTCGCATGATTTCCGATACATAAGCGCCGCTGTTCATGCCGAAGACCGTAATACCGACATTGATCGCCGCGACGCCGCGCACGCCGAGCGCGGGAAGAAGAACGTAATAAGCAATCAACAATTGCACCACCATTGGCGTACCGCGGAAAAGCGCGACATAGACCGTGCAGATCTTATCCAGCACGCGCGGTACGGTTTTATATTTCGGCATGACCTTGACGATGGCAATCAGCGTACCGATCAGTATACCGATAACAAGGCCGAGAACGGCGATTTTCACCGTATTCCACAGCCCCGTCAGAAACAGTTTTTTATAAAACTCGCCGGACAGCGTTTCCCAGAATACCTGCCACTTTGAACCCCAATTCATAAATACCTCTTCTAACGCGAAAATTTTCCCACAAGAATTTTGTGGGAAAATTCCGTATTTCACATTGCAATCTTATTTATTGAGTGCTTTTGCAATCGCTTCTGCCGGAGCAGAGTCCACGATTACCGCATAGATGTTGCCGTTGATCATGTCGTTCGCGGCATCGACCGCCGTTGTATAACCTTTGCCCGTGATGTTCGGGAAGCCGTCGAATCCCCAGTCTTCGTCGCCGTTGATGTAAAGGCCGCCCGTTGTGCCGGTTTGATAGCCGACCGTTTTGCCGGTGAGACCCTTCAGAACTTTCTCCACATCGGCAACCGTTTTGCATTCGTCGAAATCGGTGCATTCTGCGGGAACGATCAGTTTCTGAGAAGCTTCGTAATAGTTATCGGTAAAGTCATAGGAAACTTTGCGGCTTTCGCTTGCCGTGATGCCCGCCATACCGATATCCGCATAGCCGGCGTCGACCTGCGTGAAGATCGCGTCAAATTCGATATTCTTGATAACCAGCGTCAGACCCTTTTCTGCCGCATAAGCCGCCGCGATCTCAATGTCAAGGCCGTATGCTTTGCCGTCGTCGCCGAGATATTCAAACGGTTCAAACGGGCAGTTGGTCGCTACAACGAGGTTTTCGGCAGTGTTGGTCACATCGCCGGTGGATACGGCATAGCCGACTTTCGTGCCTTCGCCCTTGAAATATTTGTCAACATATTTGTCAAACTCGCCGTTGCCTTTGATTTTGGTAAGGAACGCGTTGAAATCCGACTGCAGTTCCGTGTTGCCTTTTTTCACAACAAACGCGTACTGTTCATCGGTCAGCTTTACGTCAATCACCTTGACTTTCGTGGTGTTGCCGCAGGAGGTGAATGCCACCGCCAGAGAGAGTGCCATAACGGCCGTAAGAATGAATGCAAGAATCTTTTTCATGATGTTTTCCCCTTTGTCGTATTTGTGGAACGCTTCGGCGTTCTTTGTTTGATGGCACTATTATAGCGCATATTTTTTCACTTGTCAAGCATTTTTATTCATGTTTTTGAAATTTGTGTAGATTGGCAAATGCATAATATTCACCTCCTGCCGCATTGTGCAATATGTACACGCATTTCGATAAATCGCATGCGCAGCGATGTTTCTGCGCTTTTCGGCAATACATCGCATGCATATTTAGTCGCATTATTCATCTTTGACGTTCCTGCATATTGTGCATAAATATTGCATATAAAAACCACGGCATGCAAACAAGCGGTTCGCATGCCGCGGTATAGTCATATAATCAGGCGGTAGGGGCGGTTACAGAAAAATCGGCGCCGCGGCAGATCTTTTTCAGAAGAATCGGCGTCAGAAAACTGGTCAGCACAATCAGGATAACGACAAACGGCAGAATCGTTTCGGCGACAAGGCCGTATTCGATACCTTTTTGTACGCAGACGAGCGCCACCTCGGCGCGCGCCATCATACCGACGCCGACGGCGCAGGATTCACGCATACTGTAACCGAAAATGCGGGAAGAAAGCGCGCAGCCGAGAAATTTGCCGAGGATGCCGGCCAGAATGAAACAGAGTCCGAACAGAACCACCGAGCCGTCCACATGCCCGAATTCGGTGGTGATACCGATATTGCAGAAGAAGACCGGCGTGAAAATCAGGTAGCCCATAGCGTCGGATTTTCCGTCGATATATTTGGCATCGGGGTTGCGGGAAAGGAAAAGTCCAGCGGCAAAGGCACCCGTAATGTCGGCCACACCGAAACAACGTTCGCTGATATAGGCGAGAAGAAAGCAAAAGCCGAGACTGAACACAGCCATCAGACGGTGATGCGGGAACTTACGGTCGAGATAATAAAAGAATTTGTTGGCCAGCATACCGACAACGGCGACAAATACGAAGAAAAGAAGCGTGCGGAGAATAACCATCACCGGCGAACCATCCGCGCTGTCTGGCGAACCCTCGCCGCCTTTCATGGCGGCGACGACGGAGAGCACCACCACGCCCACAATATCGTCAAGGATCGCGGCGGCCACCACCGTTGTTCCCGCCCTGCTGTTGATGCATCCGAGGTCGCGGAGCGTCGCCACGGTAACGCTGACCGAAGTGGCGGTCAGAATCACGCCGTAAAATACATCGGAAAGAAGCGTCAGCCGATCGACGCCGGAAAAACCGCCGTGGAACAGGGCGGCGGATAAAAATCCGAGTCCCATCGGAACAAAAACGCCGAACAGCGTAATAACGATAACGGGAAATCCGACGGAACGGATCTGTTTTATATCGGTTTCAAGACCGGCGGAAAACATAATCAGTACAACGCCGATCTTGGCAAGGAAACCGAGACCGCCGATTGTTTCGGCCGTCAGAATATCCTGCCCCGGTATGTATCGCAGGCATCCGATCAGAAGTCCGGCCGCCAGCATACCGATGACGGCGGGGAGCCCGACGCGCTGGCAGATTTTTGAAAACAATTTGGATAGAATCAGAATCAGTCCCAAGGGGAGAAGTATGGCAAAGTAGTTCATGGTTTCACTTCCCGCGGCAAAAGCCGCCGATTTTATAATTTTATATATAATGTAAGAACGCACTGCCGGAGCAGGCATATCCGCAACGGCACATATTTAGTATTGTATCACTCCCGTTTCCTTTTTGCAATAGTTTCTTCGTTTTTTCTTCACGATTCAATGGGAAACAGAGAAAAATGCCCGCCGCGCCTCTCCGGCGGTTCCTTACTTTTTTCGGGAAATCCCTTGACAATTTTTTTCCCCACAGATATAATAAGGAAGTCAGCATCATCGTTATACGAAAACGCAATATTATGAAAAGAGGTATCCCTATGCCGAATCTGTACGGAATTGATTTTACTTTCCGCAATCTCCCGGAAAACTACCGCGCCGACCTGACGCCGCTTTCCGATGAAGACGGTATCAAGCGCATCGGCGTACATTTTGATATACCCGAAAACACGATTCCCGATCCTGTCACGCTGGTTTTTGAAATACCGCTCATCAATATGATGACCGCGTATTACCCGCTGATCGGGCAGTTCCGCCAGTCGCGGAGTCTGAAGCCGATGTGGATACCCGTCACGGTGGAATCGCGCGTTTCCGGCGGCGAGCCTCTTTTCTCCGTCATCGGCCACGATGAAAACAACAGTTTCACGTTTACGGTGGACGACGTGAAAACGCCGATCAGAATCTACGCCTCGGTCATTGAAGAAACCGCCCGTCTGCGTATGAAAGTGGAATTTTTCTATTTCGCTCCCGGTGTTCTGTCCGCATATGACACGGCTCTGCGGCTCGATTTCCGTACCGTTCCGTACACCGACGCGCTCCACGACGCCGAGGTCTATCTTGCCGAAGTAAGCGGCGCTTCCCCTTGCTATACGCCGGAGGAAGCCACCTATCCTATGTATTCCACATGGTATTCCTATCATCAGAAATTCGACACCGAAGCGCTCATTGCCGAATGTCGTGAAGCGACAAAGATGGGCATGCACGCCATCATCGTCGACGACGGCTGGCAGACAGACGACAATAACCGCGGATATGCCTATTGCGGCGACTGGCAGATCACGCCGAACAAAATTCCCGATATTCACGACCTTGTTTCACGTATTCACGCGCTCGGCATGAAAGTCATCTTCTGGTATTCCGTTCCGTTCATCGGCAAACATGCCGCGCTGTACCCGCACTTCCGGGATATGCTTCTCGATGATCCGGATAACGACTGGGGAATGTTGGATCCGCGCTTCCCCGAAGTACGGGAATTCCTGATCGGAAAATATGTCGAAGCCGTCCGCGACTGGCATCTTGACGGCCTGAAACTCGACTTTATCGACTCTTTCGCGCTTTCCTCTTTCTCGAAAAAAGACGATCCGCGCATGGATTACGCCGATCTCTATGCGGCCTGCGACCGTCTCATGACCGACGTCCGCACCGCCGTACAGAATGAAAACCCCAAAGTCATGATTGAATTCAGACAGGCCTATATCGGCACGGCTGTCCAGAGTTACGGCAATATGTTCCGCGTCGGCGATTGCCCGAACGACGCGCTGACCAATCGCCTTTCCGCCATGGATATGCGCCTTGTCATGCATCGCGTGGCCGTGCACTCGGATATGCTGATGTGGCACCCCGACGACACGGTGGAAAGCGCCGCGCGTCAGCTCCTCAACGTATTTTTCACCGTACCGCAGATTTCCGTACGTCTTTCGGAGATCCGGCCGGAGCATAAAAAAATGCTCGACCACTATCTTTCCGTATGGACGCAGCACCGCGATGTCCTTTTGTTCGGCAGTTTCCTGCCGGAAGGCGTGGACGGCTCTTATACTTATCTGCATATGGACGACGAAAACGAAGTCTTCAAGATTGACTTCGGCAAAAACGTCTGCCGCGTCGGCGACAGACGGCCTGTCACTTATCTGAACGTCACGTCTAAAAAACACATATATCTCGATCTCGTCGATCCCCGTCATGTCACGGTCTTCGCACCCGACGGCACCGTCACGGAAGACCGCGCGTACCCGGCCGGTATCCATGTGGTATCTGTGCCGCTTTCCGGCATGATGACCGTGAGATGATCCTGATAAATGTAAATATATATTTGCATTTTAAAAGAACGGGAGAAAGCATAATGCTTTCTCCCGTTCTTTATTTTATTTCTTTTGCAGATGTTTTTTCTTTTTCGGTTTGACGGCGGAAAATCCGAAGTTGCCTATTTTCTTCCCGATCTCATAGTACTCGCCGTGGCTATAGGCACAGAGGCCGGCGCGCTCCATATGAAGCTTCCCCTTTTCGTCAAGAAGACTTTCGTCAACCGTCACGGCTACAATGTCCGCAAGAAACATATCGTGCGAGCCGAGCGGCACAATATCGGTCACGCGACATTCAAGCGACAAAGGACTTTCCGCAATGGACGGGCAGGCGACCTCCTCGGACGCGATGCGGGTCAGCCCGCATTTGTCGAATTTATTGACCTTACGCCCCGTAAACATGCCGCAATAGTCCGCGCTCCGCGCAAGCGACGCGGTACACAGGTTGATGACAAATTCTTTCTGATTTTTTATAATATCATAAGAATAACGGGTCGGTCTTACCGAAATATAAGTCTTCGGCGGAACGGTGGAAAGGATTCCCGTCCACGCGATCGTGATGATATTGCTGTTTTCTTCCGTTCCGCAACTGACAAGCGCCGGCGGAAGCGGTGCGAGCATGGCGCCGCCGCGGAATTTGATACGTCCCATGATTTTCGTTCCTTTTCGGTTATTTCTTTTTTTCTATGATTGCAAGCACCTTTTCGGACGCGGCCTTTGCCGCGTCTTTTTTACTGCCGCCTTCTCCCACAGCAAGAACGATGCCGTCGATCGCCAGTTCCGCGCGATAATATCTGACGGAATCGTGCGCGGTCTCCGTATAAGCAAACGACATTTTCTTTTTATGCCGGTCGCAGTATTCTTTCAGTCTGGTGCGGGGATGGGAGGCGGGATCGGCGGCGGCCGGCGTTTCCGCAGAATTATTTTGCAAAAGTTCCGCACAGGCCGCTCTGGCCGCGCTGATCTCCGCTTTTTTTGTATTCGATCCTTCGCCATAATAGGCGCGGCCGTTTACCGTACAGCGAACGCGGATACACGGTTCATGCTCCGGCCCCGTGACCGAGACGGTTTCGTATTGCCACGGAATCTTTTTCTGCTGACAGTATTCCTGAAGCAGATTCTTCACATTCTTCTGCGGCTTCTCCTTGCAAAGGAAAGCGTCGGGATCAAGCATATCGCCGACCACGGCGGCAGTGGCGGCAAAATCCCCTTTCGTATCCATATAAACCGCGCCCACGATACTTTCAAACAGATCTTCCTTCACCGAAGGCTGCTCCGCGATATGGCGTTCACGGTCACCGCAACTCATGAGAAGATAGCGATGAAGTCCCAGGCAATCCATACGTTCGGAAAGCATGGACTTATCGCTCATATTGCTCTTGAATGTGGAAAAACTGCCCTCGCCGAACCGCGAAAGAAAACCGCGGTCTTCCGTGATTTCCCCGTACCGGCGCAAAAGGAGCGTCACTACCGACGCGCCGAGAATACTGTCGCCGCAGAACTCCAGCACTTCGTTTGACGGAAGTTCGATTCCGCTTGTCTGCTTTTGCTCATTGGTATAAGAACTACGGCTGAAAGCCTGATAAAGTAAACTTTTGTTTTCAAATTTATAGTTAATTTTTGATTCAATATCCCTGACGGCTTCATCGGACAAAAGTTTTTTCATAGCTACCTCCTGCCGCACAAGAACCGTGGCGGCCGTTTCCTTATTATTCTACCATTGAAACCCGACTCTGTCAAGTTTTTCTGCACGGCGCATTTACCAAATTTTTCTCCCCCGCCGTAAGGTTAAAAAGTACGGCAAAGGGAAATACTTTTTTCGGAGTGAATTTGCTCCGAAAAAGGAGAAATATGTATTCGGGCAAAGTAGAAATCTGCGGCGTCAATACGTCTCGTCTGAAAGTACTTTCGGACGAGGAAAAACGCTCGCTTCTGTTGCGCGCGTCCAAAGGCGACGCCGACGCACGCCGTGAACTGATTTACGGCAATCTTCGCCTTGTCCTCAGTGTGATGCAACGCTTTTCCGGCCGACGGGAAGACGTGGACGATCTGTTTCAGGTCGGCTGTATCGGTCTTATGAAAGCCATTGATAATTTCAATGTGGAACTTGACGTCAAATTTTCCACCTATGCCGTGCCCATGATCATCGGAGAAATACGCCGTTATCTGCGCGACAACAATACGATACGCGTTTCCCGTTCAGTGCGCGATCTGGCCTATCGCGCCCTGCAGGTACGCGAACGCATCATGAAAGAAACCGGTTGCGAACCGCCCGTTGAAAAGATTGCGGAAGCCCTTGACGCTGACAAAAAAGCGGTCGCCGCCGCCATGGAAGCCATCGTTGAGCCGGTATCGCTCTATGAAGCGGCCTATAACGACGGCGACGACTCGGTATATGTCATTGACCAGATAAAGGACACGGAGGACAGCGACGATAACTGGGTGGAAAATCTCGCGTTGCGGGATGCTTTTGAAAAACTCGGCGAACGCGAAAAAAAGATCATTTCCATGAGGTTTTATCACGGAAAAACACAAATGGAAATTGCCGAGATGATCGGCATCAGTCAGGCGCAGGTCTCACGACTCGAAAAAGGCGCGCTTGAAAAAATACGCAAGGATCTTTGACCGTATACGCGCGATTATCGGTTGACAGTACAGACTTTTTGTGGTATACTGAAGACAGAATGTCCGTTTCCTCTATGATGATCCGTTATCGGCCGTTCCACGGCCGATATGGCGGCGCGCCCGGCGCTTTTCCGTAACCTTATACGGAAAGCGTATCGCGGCGCTCCCGGTCAGGCACACGCTTTTCACGCCCGGACGCGGCTTTCTGCGCACCGGGCTTTGTTTTTTCGCATATTTTCGGAACAGGCTATGATGAATACAGCGATAAACGCGAAAGATACATGTTCCATGACCATGTCGACATTATGAAAGTGAGGAAAACGCAATGGATTTTAACGACCCGAACAACGACCCGAACGATCCCCGGATATATTACCAGTTACTTGAGTTCAAGATCGCCGAAATGGAAGAAAAAAACGCAAAGGAACATCTTGACGAAATCCGCGCAGAGCGCGTCGCACTCGAAAAAGAAGGGCTCAAACACCCGAGGCGCATGAACAAAGAACGGCTCGAATTTCTGAAACGCCAAGAACGCAACGCGGAAAAACGCTACCGGAAGGCCCAAAACGACCTCGCACGAATGAACTGTGTTTTTTGGTTTTTCACTATCGTTGAAGCCATCGCCGTCATCGCCTTCGCAATTTTTCTTTT
Source organism: uncultured Eubacteriales bacterium (assembly GCA_905210485.1). Classification (GTDB taxonomy): domain Bacteria; phylum Bacillota; class Clostridia; order Oscillospirales; family CAG-272; genus UBA1740. The sequence continues at coordinate 41,846 of CAJLXA010000001.1, forward strand.
ATTTGCTTGTGTTATTAAATGACCGTAAACGAATGTTGAGAAATAAACATTTCATTCTCAACGTCATGCATTTTAAATAAATATCGGCATTTACCATGACGATCCCGGCGGCGTCATTTAATACCGTTTACATTATCCCGGCAAATTTCAGCAATCAAAGGAGCGCGCGCTTTTTCATGCATATCGGAAAAACCTTTCTGCCGCACGGCCTTATGCTCGGCCCGATGGCCGGATACAGCGACTACGCGATGCGCTGTATCGCCAGAGAAAACGGCGCGGAATATACCGTCAGCGAAATGGTATCCGCCAAGGCGCTCTGCTACCACGATAAAAAAACGCCGCTTCTCGCCCGCGTCCGGGCGGAAGAGATGCCGATGGCCGTTCAGATATTCGGTGCCGACCCCGGCGCAATGGCCGAGGGGGCGGCGATGGTCGCCGAAGGCATGGCAGGCGGCGTTATGCCATCGGCCATTGACATCAACATGGGTTGTCCCGTTCCGAAGATTGTAGGAAACGGCGAGGGGAGCGCCCTGATGACAAAGCCTGCGCTGGTGCGGGAAATCGTTGCCGCCGTATGCCGTGCCGTCCGTATTCCCGTCACCGTGAAAATCCGCTCAGGATTCGACGATACGCATAAAAACGCCGTGGAAATTGCCGCGCTTGCCGAAGAGGCGGGGGCGGCCGCTGTAACCGTACACGCCAGAACAAGAAAGCAATATTATGCGGGCAAGGCCGATCTGTCGGTCATTGCGGACGTAAAACGCGCATTGACGGTTCCCGTCGTCGGCAACGGCGACATTCTGTCCGCCGACGACGCCGTCCGCATGAAAGAGGTCGCGGGATGCGACGGGCTCATGGTCGCGCGCGGCGCCATCGGCAATCCGGCGCTGTTCCGCGAAATCATCTGCCGCTTTGACGGCGCCCCCTATACGCCGCCGACGCGGGAAGAAAAAATCGAAACCGCCATGAAACAATTGCGTCTCTCGATTGCAGACAAGGGCGAATACATCGCCGTCCGCGAATGTCGCAAACAACTTCTCCACTACATAAGCCGTCTCCGCGGCGCGGCGGAGATACGCGCGCGGATCGCGCTTGCCGAAACGCCGGAAGAGGTGGAGGCGGCGCTGACCGATTCTCTTCTTCTCGCCGAGCAGTCATGATTTTTATTATATTGTAAATAAAAGTTTGCATTTTATTATATATTACAATGATAACGGGCGTGAATAGCTGACCCGTTCACGGAGGAAATTTTCATGAAATTCAGAAAAGCCGTTTTGATTCCCGCCATAGCGGTGGCCGTGTTTCTGTTCATGCAGACCGTTTTTTCCCTTCTCGGCCTGTTCGCGCTGACCCGGGTGGCGGCGCGTATCAGCGATAAAGCCGTCATGATACTTTTATCTTCGTACGACATTCTGCTGAACAGCCTCTATTCCGTTTCCATGCTCGCTTCGCTGTTCAGTAACCTTGTCACGGCGGCCGTTTTGTGCGCCCTTCCTTTCATCGCGCGGGAAACGCCGGAAGAGGGACTGTCTGTCCGCGAATGTAAGTACAGCGTCATCCCGCTTTCGATTCTCTTCGGCATCACCGCGTCTGCCGCCATCGGTATCCTTTGGGAAATGATACCGTTCCCGGAATCCATGTGGGACGAATACAACGCTCTGCTTGGCAGCACCGTGGTCGAAAACAACGTGATAACGTTTCTTGCCGTGGCCGTCATGGCGCCGATCACCGAAGAACTGCTTTTCCGCGCGCTGATCTGCGGCGGCTTTTCTTCCGCCATGCCGAAGTGGCTCGCCGTCTTCCTTTCCGCATTGATTTTCGGCATTATCCACGGCAATCTTATTCAGGGAAGCTATGCTTTTTGTTTCGGGCTCATTCTCGGATTCTTCTTTATCCGCACGTGCTCGGTGATCCCCGGCATATTGATTCATGTCGGTTTCAACAGTGCTTCCTACTTTTTCGCACCGCTTGACTCGTTGCCGGAGATGCTTGCCGGAACCGTCATGCTTATCATTGCCGCGGCGTCCGTTCTGCTCTTCTTCATTCTGCTTTTTGTCACGCGCGATAAGACCAATGCCTCCCGCCCGCTTGTCGCTTAAACGTTACGGCCTCCAATAAAGAGCCCCCGCGGTTTCCACGGTTTTTCTCTGTTTCCATAAAAAAATCGTATAATTCTCCTCCATAATTGTAAATATTTTAAAAACTGTATTGCAATTTCTTATATCGTGTGCTATACTCTAATATATTTTTATATCCGCACACGCATGACGGTACGCCGTCACAGAGCGAATTATGAAGGAGCGTTTATCATGTACGAAATTTCGTTTGTACAGGACCTTGTCAACGGGTTCACCGGACAATGGGTTTATGTCCTGCGATTACTTCTCGCGTGTCTTTGCGGCGGCGCGATCGGCATCGAACGAACGCTTCGCCAGAAAGACGCCGGCTTCCGCACGCATATGATCGTGGCCATGGGCGCGGCGCTGATGACCATTGTTTCCAAATACGGCTTTCTCGACGTGGTTACGTCGGATATTCTGATCGGCGACGTCCGTGTGGACGTTTCCCGTGTGGCCTCCAACATCATCACGGGTATTTCGTTTCTCGGCGCCGGCATGATCTTTGCCAACGGATCCAGTATAAAGGGTCTGACGACCGCCGCCGGTATTCTGGTCACCGCAACCGCCGGTATGGCCATCGGCGCGGGGCTCTATACCACCGGCATCATCGCTACGGCACTGGTCATCATCATTCAGATCGTTTTCCACACGTTTCTCATCGGCTTCGACAAAGTGCTCGCCAACGACATTACCCATGACATGGTCGTACGCCTGAAAGCCTCTCCCGAAGCCATTATCCGCCTGAAAGAACGGCTGAAAGAACATGACATTTCCGTCATGGGCACAAAAATCACCTCCGACGACCGTTCGTTTGTCGTTCTTCTGTCGGTCAAATGCAGTAAACACACCGATCTCGACGAAGTTGCCGCCATTTTAAGTGAAAACGAGGACGTCATGTCCGTAACTCTCTGACAGATACATTTCATACATAAAACAGGCCGGGCGCTTTTGCGCCCGGCCTGTTTTATCCGGCTGTTTTTATTAAGGGTCAGAATTCCAAGGTCATGCCGTCATAGGATACGAGAATCCCATCCTTTTCCACTTTCTTCTGCAAGGCATCGTAGTTCATGCCGCCGTTATGTGAAAAATGATTCAGGACGATCTTCGTTTTTTCCGTTATCAGGTGTTCGTTTTTCATCCGTTCAATCACTTCATACGCCGTTTCCAGATTCATGTGTCCGTTGCGCACACCTTTCACCAATATACTCGTGCAGTCCAGCGATACAAGATCAAACGGTTCCATTGCGGAAAGCGCCTGCCACGTTTCTTCAAAGAAGTAACCGGTGTCATGCGCATAAAGCAACCGTTTGCCGTCGCGCTCAATGGCATAAATCACGGGCGTGGATGCGGGCGAATGATTGGCGGCAAGAGGCGTTACGGTGTAGCCGAGCGTCGTAAAGGGCACAAACGGCGTTATCTCGACGCATGCCAGACGATTGTTCAGGATGCCGGGAGTGCCTTTCTCTGCTGTGTCCACCGTATGCCGGTAAGCGGCGGTCGGCTGATAGACCGTAAGCGGCGGATATTTCTCCGGCTCTTCGGGAAGAAAGCCGTAACCGATGCCACGCGCCGCAAGATCTTCGGGATACAGATGATCCGAATGATCATGCGTAATCAAAAGCGACTGTATACGGTAAAGTTCCAGACCGTATCGGTTCATATGCCAAAGCGAATCGGCCGGAAAGTCAATCAGCAATTCATCATTGATCAGAGCCTGCGAGCGACTGCGGATATTGCGCCCGCCAAGGCGGCGCGCCTCGCGGCAGGTATCGCAATCGCAAAATATAGCGGGTATACCCTCATATGCCGCCGTTCCGAGATATTGCAGTTTCATATTCTATTCTCCTTATAATAGCGATTATGCGCTTTATTTCAGGATCAGTCTGCTTCTGCTGTCGGTATACAAATTCCATTATAAAAGAAACCAAGCCTGCCTGCAAAAAAGTTTTTTCTGCCGGCGGCGTATTCGCCCCTTTGCCGTAAGAGTGTCAACGGCATTAATGTCCGTTATTATTTCTCCGGAAAACGAACAGTTTGGAAAAAACATAGTTGAGGATTACAACAATCACCGCCGAAGCGGCCTTGACAATCAAGGCGTCGTATGACAGCCATGTAACGAACACAAGAAGCGCGCCCTCCGCAAAAAGAAGCGTTGCCACGCGACTGCCGGCAAAACGCAGGATTTCCGTCACCACATCAAGAAAAGTATGACCGTGGGCAGAGAACACATAGTGCCGGTTCGTGACAAAGGCAAACGCCACGGCGAGAACCCATGCCGTTATATTCGACAGGTGCTCGTCGATATTTGCCACTTCATTCATAAGAAAAAACGTGATGAAATCCACCGCCGTGGTAAGGGCGCCGAAAAGGAGATAAAGGAGCACCTCCTTATACTTCGTATAAAACGGCCGGAAAACGCGCAGAAGCGGCAACGTCATTATGCGGTCGAAAATATCGGGAGAACGTTTCTCCTCCTCTTCGGTATCCATTGAATACGGTTCCTGCATGGTTTCTCCGTAAACGACGGACCGCGCCCGGTATCTCCGCCCGCGGCCGCTGCCGTTTTTATCAGAATTTCAGTTTATCTTCGATATACGCGCGCACATCGGCGATGGGGAGACGAACCTGCTCCATCGTGTCGCGGTCACGCACGGTCACGCAACCGTCCGTTTCGGTGTCGAAGTCATAGGTAATGCAGAACGGCGTGCCGATCTCATCTTCACGGCGGTAACGCTTGCCGATCGAACCGGCTTCGTCAAAGTCGACGTTGAAATACTTGCGAAGTTCATCGGCGAGCAGGATCGCCTTATCGGAAAGTTTTTTGGACAGCGGAAGAACGGCGGCTTTAATCGGCGCCAGAGCGGGATGCAGGTGCAGAACCGTGCGGACGTCTCCCTCGCCGATCGTCTCTTCATCATAAGCATCGATGAGGAATGCCAGCGCGACGCGGTCGGCGCCGAGAGACGGCTCGATGACATACGGGATATATTTCTGATTGGTTTCGGGGTCGAAATAGGACATATCGGTACCGCTGTGATTCTGATGCTGCGTCAGGTCATAATCGGTACGGTCGGCGATACCCCAGAGTTCGCCCCAGCCGAACGGGAAAAGATATTCAAAGTCGGTCGTTGCCTTGGAATAGAAGCAAAGTTCGTCTTTGTCGTGGTCGCGGAGACGGAGATTTTCCTTTTTCATGCCGAGGTTATACAAAAAGTCGGCGCAATACTGCTTCCAATACGCAAACCATTCAAGGTCGGTGCCGGGCTTGCAGAAGAATTCCAGTTCCATCTGCTCAAATTCACGGGTACGGAACACAAAGTTACCGGGCGTGATCTCATTGCGGAAAGATTTGCCGATCTGGCCGACGCCGAAGGGCAGTTTGCGGCGCGTGGTACGCGCAACATTCAGGAAATTCACAAAAATGCCCTGCGCGGTTTCCGGACGCAGATAAAGCTGAGAAGACGAATCTTCGGTGACCCCCTGAAACGTCTTGAACATCAGGTTGAATTTACGGATACCCGTAAAGTTTTTGCCGCCGCATACGGGGCAGGTGATGCCCTTTTCGGCAATATACTTTTCCATTTCCTCGTTCGTGAACGCGGCGGGATTATCGGAAAGACCGTTCTTTGCGGCATAGTCCTCGATCAGTTTGTCGGCGCGGTGACGCGCTTTGCAATCTTTGCAGTCCATCAGAGGATCGGAAAAACCGCCCACGTGACCCGACGCGACCCATACTTCGGGATTGACGATGATGGCGCTGTCAAGACCGACATTGTAGCGGGATTCCTGCACGAATTTTTTCCACCATGCTTTTTTCACATTGTTCTTGAACTCCACGCCGAGCGGACCGTAGTCCCACGAATTGGCGAGGCCGCCGTAAATCTCGCTACCGGCATAAATGAAGCCGCGTCCTTTGCACAAGGCCACGATTTTGTCCATGGTTTTCAGTTTGTTGTCCATTTTCTTTCTCCGTATTTATATATGTATTTGTAAATTATAGTTTGCATTTTGCTTTTATTCTTCGATTTCACCGATGATCTTATCGCCGTCAGTTGCCAGCGGTATCACATTGGCAATGGCGCCGTGAAGATTCCTGTCCGACCTGACGGCACATTCGATGAAGTTTTCGCTGTGGCCGGCGGAAAAGCCGTTGCGATAGGTTTCAAAAAGCACGGAAAGAGGCGTCTTGTTTTCGACGGTCGCCGCAAGATTCTCGCGCGTCATGGCCGAAGAAAGCGCCATCAGTTCCGCCACGCGTTCATGTTTGACGTCTTCGGGAATCTGATGCGGATAGGAAGCCGCGGGCGTATTTTTACGTCTGGAGTATGCAAATACATGCATGGAAAGGAAGTGCGCCTCGCGCGAAAAAGAAAGCGTTTCACGGAAATTCTCTTCGGTCTCGCCGGGGAAACCGACCATCATATCGGTCGTCAGCATAAGCCGCGGATAAGCGGTGCGCAGGAGCCGTATCCCGTTCATTGCCTGCTCGCTGTTATAGCGGCGATGCATAGCGCGCAGAACCGCGTCGCTCCCGCTTTGCATGGATATATGAAAATGCGGCACCGGCTTTTTCAGGGAAGCAAGGCGCGTAACAAAAGGTTCACGGAAAAGTTCCGGCGTCAGCGAACCGAGGCGGATACGTTCGATCGGGCTATCCCTCTCAAGCAATGTCAACAGATCAATCAGGCGGAATCCGCCGAGATCCACGCCGTAAGAGGCAGTCTCGATGCCGGTCAGAACCACTTCTCGCGTACCGCCGGCGACCAGTGCGTTCACCTCTTTCAGCACATCTTCGGGCGCTTTTGAACGAACGCGGCCGCGCGCCGCCGGAATGGCGCAATAGGTACAGCGACATTCGCAACCGTCCTCAATCTTCACATAGGCACGCGTGCGCGGAGCACTGCGGACATGCATCGGCTCAAACGGTTCTGCCTCTATGTCGGTCACGGCAGTGACCGGCGATGCGGCCTGTCCCGCATGTCGCGCGGCCAGAATACGAAGCGCCGCGTCGGGGATTTTCATTTTATCGCCGCTGCCTCCGACATACGCAACGCCGGGAATGGCCGCACACTGCTCCGGAGAAGTCTGCGAATAGCAACCCGTCACCATGACAACGGCGTCGGGGGACAGCGATACGGCCCTTCGGATCATCTGCCGCGACTTGCGGTCGGATTCGGCCGTCACGGTGCAGGTATTGATGACATATACGTCGGCTCTTTCGGTAAAAGCGACCTCGGAAAAACCGCGTGCAAGAAAAGCCTCCCGTATTGCCTCGGTCTCATACTGCGAAACCTTGCATCCGAGAGTATGAAAGGCAACGGTTATCGGCTGATCCACGGAACTTTCTCCTTCTGTGACAGAATTGAATGACATTGATCGGATAGCGAATACGGAATACCCCGCCGCCCCGTTTATCGGAACCGGCCAAAAGAGCGCCGCGCCGACCGATAACAAGCCCGCACGTCGCCCGTTTTGCATAACGGTTGCGGGAAAAAGCGGCATATTGTCGGAAAGCGTGCCGAAATCCCGTTTTCGTCCGGCACAACTTGTCATGTATTCCTATTATATCATATTTTTATCTTTTGTAAAGAGTATTTGCGCGAAAAGCGCGGAAAATGCTTGACTTTTTGCCGAAATGCGACTATCATTAACATAAACGAACCGGGGAGGCCGAAGCATGAAACTCTTTTCTCATTTCCGCACGATCACGAGGCACCGCCATGCCGTTATCCGTCATGCACGGCGCGCGGGTATTCTGTGGCAGGGTCTCTTTCACGATCTCTCCAAATACAGTCCGACGGAATTCTTTGCGGGCGTGCGCTATTACGAAGACGGCAAACGCAGTCCGAACGAGAAAGAACGCGAAGTCAGGGGGTATTCCTCCGCGTGGCTGCATCATAAGGGGCGCAACAAGCACCACTTTGAATACTGGAACGATATCAATATGACAACGCACCGCTATGAGCCGGTGAAAATGCCGCTCCGTTATCTTGCGGAGATGTTCTGCGACCGCGTCGCGGCCAGCAAAATCTATCAGGGGAAAAATTATACCGACCGGCACCCCCTCGACTACTTCATCCGCGGTGAAGCCGGAAAAAAGATGCACCCGGAGACCGCGGCGCATCTGCAATACTGGCTCGTTATGCTGGCGGAAGAGGGCGAAGACGCCGTTTTCCGCCGTATCCGCGAGGAAATAAAAAACAAACGGGAATACTGACCTCATTTCCCCGGAAATACAATAGAAGAGATGCATGCGCATCTCTTCTTTTCTATTCTTTATCAGATCTGTTTATTGGCCGTCTTCAGCATAACGTCATGGGCGCCGCCCTCTACGATGCTGACCGAGGAAACGAGGGTCAGTTTGGCCTTCGCCTGCAATTCGGGAATGGTCAGAGCGCCGCAGTTACACATGGTAGAACGCACCTTGGCGAGCGATTGCTGTACATTATCCGAAAGTTTGCCCGCATACGGAATGTACGAATCGACGCCCTCTTCGAACGAAAGTTTGGCACTGCCGCCGAGATCGTAACGCTGCCAGTTGCGCGCACGGCTCGAACCTTCGCCCCAGTATTCTTTCATCAACGTGCCGTTCACGTTGACTTTGGCCGAGGGCGATTCGTCAAAACGGGCGAAATAACGGCCGAGCATGACAAAATCCGCGCCCATGGCAAGCGCCAGCGTGATGTGATGGTCATGAACAATGCCGCCGTCCGAACATACGGGAACATAGATGCCGGTTTCCTTGAAATACTCATCGCGTGCATGGCAGACCTCAATCAGCGCCGTGGCCTGTCCGCGGCCGATGCCCTTGGTTTCACGCGTGATGCAGATGGAGCCGCCGCCGATGCCCACCTTGATGAAATCGGCGCCGCAATCGGCAAGGAAGCGGAAGCCATCTGCGTCCACAACGTTTCCCGCGCCGACCTTGACGGTTTCGCCGTATTTGTCGCGTACCCATTGAATCGTGCGCTTCTGCCATTCGGAAAAGCCTTCGGAAGAGTCGATGCACAGCACATCGGCACCGGCTTCCACAAGAGCGGGGATACGCTCCGCATAGTCGCGGGTATTGATACCTGCGCCGACAATATAGCGTTTTTTCGCGTCCAGAAGTTCCAGGGGATTCAGTTTATGCTGGTCGTAATCCTTGCGGAAAACAAAACACGAAAGCGTTCCGTCTTTACGCACAATCGGAAGAGAATTCAGTTTATGATCCCAGATAATGTCGTTTGCTTCTTTCAGGGTCGTTCCCTCGGGTGCCGTGACAAGTTTTTCGCGCGAAGTCATGAACGACGAGACTTTTTCATCGGGATTCATGCGGCTGACCCGGTAATCGCGGCTGGTCACAATGCCGAGCAGTTTTCCGTCCGGCGTGCCGTCTTCCGTAACGGCAACCGTCGAATGTCCCGTCATAGATTTCAGATCCAGCACGTCGGCAAGAGTGGCGTCGGGTCTTATGTTGGAATCGCTTTTTACAAAACCGGCCTTATAGCCTTTTACGCGTGCGACCATGGCCGCCTCGTCCGCAATCGACTGCGAACCGTAAATAAAGGAAACGCCGCCCTCGGTTGCGAGCGCAATCGCCAGTTTGTCTCCGGATACCGCCTGCATAATGGCGGACACCATCGGAATATTGAGGCTGATCGCCGGTTCTTCACCGCTCCGGTAACGGACAAGCGGCGTCTTCAGGGACACGTTCGTCGGAATACATTCCGCCGAAGAATAGCCGGGGACAAGCAGATATTCATTGAATGTGCGGGACGGTTCGTCGTAAAAATAAGCCATACATTTCTCTCCTTCGCCAACTTCTATATGATTCTTTATAAAATATTTTGTCTATTATAACACCGCCGCGACAACCTGTCAAGAGACCGTTCGCGCTTTTTCGCAATTTTCGGCAGGATTCCCCTATAAAGAAAACGACCCATGGCGCATGGGTCGTTTTTCCCGGATTCAGTCCGCCTGTTTTCCGGTCGGTTTTTTCAGCATGCGGAGCCAAAGCCGCGAAAGGATTGCGGACGGCAAAAGTTTGGACAAAAGATGCTGGAACTTCGTAAAACCGTTCGTCACGCAGTAAAATTTTCCTTTTGACGCATTGCGGACGCATTTTTCCGCCACAGCCGGAGCCGAAAGCAAAGGGGTATATTTTTTCGGCGTTCTGACACCGTTCTCCGTATTCTCGGCTTTTCCGAGGAACTCGGTCTCCACCCAGCCGGGGCAGAGACAGGTGACATAAACGCCTGCCGCGCGCGCTTCAAAACGAAGCGCCTTGGCATAATGCAAAACAAAAGCTTTGGTCGACGCATAGATATTGAATCCGGGGAGCGCGGTAAAACAGGAGGCGCTTCCGAGCAGGATCACATGGCCGCCCTTTTCCATCAAAGGCAAAAAGCGCTGCGTAAGCACAACCGTCGCCTTTACGTTCAGGTCGATCATGTTGGTTACCGTTCTTTCTTCGACCTGACGGTAATCGCCGAATACGCCGAATCCCGCGGCGCTGACAAACCATCTGATGGAGCCGGCCGCCGTCTTCACGGCGTTGCTCACCGCAGAAAGTCCCTCCGCGGTCAAAAGATCGGCGGGAACGATCTCCACCTGTTTTGCCCCCTCAGAAAGCAGTTCTTCTTTCAGGGACAACAACCTTTCCGTGCGGCGGGCAACAATATAAAACACATCGGCTTTTTTCTGTCGGCAAAGGCATTTCGCCAGTTCCATACCAATGCCGGACGACGCTCCCGTGATGACTGCTGTGGCCATATAATCCTCCTTAATGTAAACCATACATTACAATTATAAGATTTTACTGTATCGTGCTTTGAAATGCGAACGCGCGGCCGAGAATCACAGCCTGACGTCTTTTGCCGCCCGTCAGAACGATCGGCGCATGTTGCGGATTTTCCGCGATCAGAACGATTTTCTTTTCTTCGGGATAATCATAAAACCGCCGGATATACGTCGTGCCTTCGTAAACGACCGCCGCCACGTCGCCGTTACCGACTTCGGCGCGCTCGAAAAACACAATGTCTCCTTTATGGATCCGCGCTCCCGCCATACTGTCGTCGGGAATAGTGAAATAAAAGTCCGCCTGCTCGCCGAAGCCGGGAAGTTTTCTCTGCGCCGGAAGCACATCGGCGTATCCGTCAAGAACGGGCGGCTCCGCGCCGACGGCCACCACGCCGGCAGGATTTTTTCTTTTATCCGCCGTGCCTTCGGTAAAGAACGCAGGCGTGCAAAACTCATCCCCGTCGTAAAGCGGCTCGGACAACAGCTCCACCGTCTTGTCGGTATAACCCAACAATACCGCCGGCGTTGTTCCGAGGATTTCGGCCAGTTGCTCCAGTTTGTCATGCGGTATGGTGGCAATCTGACCGTTTTCATAGCGAAAAACAGTCTGTCGGGACACGCCGAGCTTTGATGCGAGTTCTTCCACCGTATATCCGCAGGTACGGCGCCTCATTCTGATGTTTTCTCCGAGTTTCATAGTCCTCTCCTAACAGAGGGGGAGAGATGCAAAAACGATCGGCGACCGGCCGTCCGTGGAAATTTCACAATGCCCCGAACCGTTTTTTATATTCCGTCTCCCTCTTTTCGGCACCGCTTTGACCGTGTGCCGTTTCATTGTATAATATTGTACCACTTCGTCACAAAAATTGCAACAGATTTTATAAAAAAATATTTTTGTTGCGTAAAATGCAACAAATCTATTGACAAACGACAAAATTCGCGTTATACTTGTTCACGTCGGAAATATTATCCTGTCCCGGAACTTGTTTCCGGATTATTTTTCGCCTTGTTTGTTGCATATTATGCAACAAACAAAATCGGTAAGAGGGATGAAGTAACCCGTTACGTTACGTTTTTGAACGGTACCGCAAAAGCTTAGCGCACGAAATTTCCGACAAAATCATACTCATATACAGAACTATGGAGGAACAAAATATATGTATCACTATCAACCCACCGCATATACCGAAGAACCGACGCTGTGGCGCGACGCCGAAGACGTCCGCGAGGAACTTTCGCTTCTGCATGTCGCCCTCACGCATGCCAGAACGCGTCTTGACGCACTGTATGCCTGCCGCGATGCCGTTCTGACCCACGCGGAAGAGGAAACGGAGGAAAAAGGAGCGGCCGCAGAGACTGTTGACAGCCTGCTGTGCGGCATTGAAGAAGCAGAGAGCGAAATCGACGGACTGCGCGAAGACATAAGCGATCTGAAAAACGAACTGGAGGACAGTCTTTACATGATCCGTGCCGGAAGGGAGGAGAGCGCACTGTGAAAAAGAATACCGTTATTCTTCCGCTCGACGTTGCACGCACCGTCGCTTCCCTCTGCAACGACTATGATCGCCGCGTTCACGAACTTGCTCTCCGCAAAAAGCCGGAAGCCGTTCTGAAACACTATGCTTATCTCAACGCCGCCATCGACGACGCTCTTGCCGAGGTGTGTGAAGAAAGCATACGCGAACCTATGCGGCGGGACATCGGCCTTATGCGCGGCCATCGCATGTCGCCGATCTATTATATATCGGAAAAGACTTATAAACTGCGCAAGCGCAACGCCAAATTACGTATCGCCGAAAAACTGCATCTGTTTTGACGACGCTTTTTCGCAAAATATGCGGCGCCCTATTGACAAACGGTGAAAGAAATGTTAAAATTCTTTTGCTTCAAGAGGGAGTAGTCGGCGATTTGCGTTATAAACGGCGTCATGACGGCCTTATCGGCTCGCTGTTATATTAAATGACAAGACTCTTATTGCATACCTGTGCGGTGTGTGATAAGAGTCTCTTGTTTTTTCGTATATTCCGCCGCTTTTCCCGTAATAATGACAAAAAGGAGTATTCTATGGATTTTTTCTCATTTCTTTACCAGAATGTCGCGGAGAATTTTGACCCACGTATGATCGCCATGTGGGCTATCGGCGGTCTCCTCATTTTCCTTGCCATCAAAAAGGATATGGAGCCGACCCTTCTTCTGCCGATGGGCTTCGGCGTTATCCTCGTCAACCTGCCGCTTTCGGGCGTCATCGGCGAAGAGGGGGCATTGCAGATCCTTTACAATGCCGGCATAGCCAATGAACTTTTCCCGCTCATTCTTTTCATCGGCGTCGGCGCCATGATCGACTTCGGCCCAATCCTTTCCAATCCGAAACTCATGCTGTTCGGCGCGGCCGCGCAGTTCGGTATCTTCTTCACGCTCTGCACGGCCTCCATGTTCTTCCCGTTGAAAGACGCCGCTTCCATCGCCACCATCGGCGCGGCAGACGGCCCGACCGCCATCGTCGTTGCGCAGATGCTGAATTCGCAATACCTCGGCGCCATCATGGTTGCTGCCTATTCTTATATGGCGCTGGTGCCGATCGTACAGCCTCCCGTCATCAAACTTCTGACAACAAAGAAAGAGCGTCTGATCCGTATGCCGTACAGACCGCAGAGTGTCTCCAAACTGACGCGTATTCTGTTTCCGATCGTCATCACCGTCATCGCCGGCCTCGTCTCTCCGAATTCCGTTGCGCTTGTCGGTTTCCTGATGTTCGGCAACCTTCTCCGTGAATGCGGCGTTCTGAACGCCCTGTCCGAAACGGCGCAGAAAGTCCTTGCCAATCTCGTTACCATCTTCCTCGGTATCACGATCGCCACGCAGATGGTTTACGATAAATTCCTGCAACCCGCAACGCTTCTGATTCTCGGACTCGGCCTTGTGGCGTTCATCTTCGACACTGCGGGCGGCGTTCTGTTTGCCAAATTCCTGAACCTCTTCCTGAAAGAAAAAATGAATCCCATGATCGGCGCGGCCGGCATTTCCGCTTTCCCGATGTCGGGCAGAGTGGTGCACAAAATGGGACTTGCGGAAGATAATCAGAATTTTCTTCTCATGCATTCCATGGGCGTCAATGTGTCGGGGCAGATTGCCTCGGTCATCGCGGGCGGCCTGATTCTCAATTTCTTTATGTAAAGCGGAAAGGAGTACTGTATGCCGTTACTGAATTTTGACGCCGGTCAGTTTGTCAAAAACCTCCCGTATCTCGGAAAAGGTATGCTCGGTATTTTCGTTGTGATCGGCCTCATCATCGCCGTCACCGCCCTCCTCAATACCGTTACAAACAAGCTGAACAAAAAATGAAAAAACGCCCGGCGACACATCGTCGGGCGTTTTCGCATAGTACCATTTATGACAACTATACTTCACAAAGAAAGCGCTTTTTAATTCATTTATTTTATACGGTCACTGACCGGGAAACGGAGAAAAAGCAATGAGACAATGTGGACTTTCGAGAAACGATCAACTGACGGAACAGGATTTTTCCGAAATGCATGACGCCGGCATCGGCATTATGGAACTGTCGCCGCGGCAGAACGAAGCGTATGACTTCCTGGATTTCGACCGCTATACCGCGCTCTCCGAAAAATACGCGGTGCGTATCCGCAGTTTTCATCTGCGCTTCGTCCCTTTTGAAACGCTGGATATTTCCGCCGTCGACGAAGAAGCAAGGACAAAAGCCGTAACATATCAGAAAAACAGCATGACGCTCGCGGCTGCGGCAGGCATCCGCCTGTTTGTCATTCATCCGAGCGGCGAACCCATCGCGGACGGTGAACGCCGTCTCCGTATGGAAGCGGCCAAGCGTTCGCTCGCCGCGTTGGCGGAACATGCCGCGCGCCTCGGCGCCACCGTTGCCGTCGAAGATCTGCCGCGCACCTGCCTCGGTCGTTCCTCGGACGAAATTCTGGAACTGATCGGCGTTGATGAACGGCTTCGCGTATGCTTTGACACCAATCACCTTCTGGGCGAGGATCCCTGCGACTTTGCGCGTAAAGTCGGGAAGAAGATTGTGACAACGCACGTATCCGATTACGATTTTGTCGACGAACGTCATTGGCTTCCGGGCGAAGGACGGATTGATTGGGTACGGCTCATTGACACGTTGGATGAAATCGGCTATGACGGCCCTCTCGTATACGAACTCGGCCTGAAAGCCCCCGCCACCATTTCCCGCCCGCGCGATCTTAACGCTTTTGATTTTGCGGAAAATTGCGTCGCTCTCGAAAAAAGGCTGAAACCGACCGTTATCGGGAAACCGCTTGTGTAATCCTCTCCATCGGGAAAGCGCGCGACCGCAGAAATCTGACGACTGCGCTTCGGCCGGAATCCTCTATTCTGAGGGAACAACCGTTGATAAAACCGACAGAGAAAGATACCTGATTCACCGCTCTCCGCCACGCGGCGATTAAGAGAGACGACGCAAAAAAGGGATATACGGACAAATGTCCGTATATCCCTTTTCCTTATCGGAGATATGGTTTTTAAGTTCCGCCCGCTTTCCGGTCAGTTCCACGCAACGCCGTTTCCATCGCAAACCGCCGTTACGGAAGTTTTTACGGAAACGCCGGCCGTCGTGTTGCCGAGAAGCACAACAAATCCGTTCATGGAAACGGGTGACTTCAGCGTTATGACATCGGACACGACAAGATAACTGCCGGCGGTGAGACTGACGGAGGCGGTTTTTCCTATTTCCGAGAAATTGCCGCACATGGTCGATTCCCGGCTCATACCGCCGCTCCTGCCGACGGCGCACACAAGGCCGCCCGTGTAACGGTAACCCGCCTCGGTATCAATGGAAGAATCGGCGTTACCCGTGGAAATAATCACCGACCGGCCTCCGGAAAAGAGTATCCCGTCGTAGGACGAACGGCTGTTGGAATCCACACCGTCGCCGCCGGCCAGCACATAAAGCGTTCCGCCGGAGATTACAATGCTTTCTCCGCTCGTACTCGTTCCGTTCAGACCGTCGTCGAACGAGATCACCGCAACATCGCCGCCGGATATTTCCACCGTTTCGCCTTCGATCCCCTCATAACTGCCCGTAATATTTACAGAACCTCCCGATACCGTTGCTTTGCCGTCGGCATGAATACCGTCGGCATTGCTGTAAAGGGTCAGGGTGCCTCCCGTAATCGTCACGTTGCCGAGCGGCGTTTCGCCGTTTTCAAGCGCCGTCCCGTTATCCGCATGCAGGCAATCATCGTAGGACTTCACCGTAACGGTTCCGGCGCCGATCGTGACGGCGTTCCCGGCCTTTATGCCTTTTGTGGAATAATCGCCTTTGTCGGTATTACCCTCGCTCATGCCGCCGGGGCCGCTCATGCCGCCCGCGCTTTGCTTCGTGTAATTCGTCCAGCCGAAACGTAAAGCGCCGCTTCTCACGCTGAGTGCGATGGTGTCGCAGGACGTATTGACCGACAGGCGTTCCGACGCGGCCGTATACGTCTCCTCCTGACCGGCCGTTTGCCCGTCCGCATATACGAACAGTTGCAGGTAACCGTAGCCGTCCGGCTTTTCTATTGGGTAATAGCGATAATTGCCGACGGTCTTGCAATCGGAAGAATGATACCACACGGCGTCGCCCGCATCGTTTGTATACTTCAGCGAATAGTGATATATATCGGACGTGAACCGGATATAGATCACACTTTCCGCCGTCGTACTCACTTCCTCGGAATACGGAGAGTATTTATCGGTATAGACCGACAGCGTAAGCGCGGCGTTACTCTCGTCCACCGTCACATCGTGCGCCGCGTCAATGCCGTCGCATGCCGCATAAACAGTGATATCTCCGCCCGACAGAACAACGTCTCCGCGCTGTTTCCCCTTGGAAGAAAGATCGCTGTTTTTCGTTTTGATACCGTCTCCCGTCCGCGCGACGAGAACCACCGTCCCGGATTTCACGGTCACGCTGTCGTTTCCTTTCAGCGCATTGTCTTCGCACGTCACCTGCAGCGACAGATTTTTCACAGACAGATCGTCTTTTGTGTGGATCCCGTTATTGTTCTGCGATACGATATATAATGCGCCCTTGCCCTCAATATCCAGATCGCAATCCGCATACACGGCCGCGGATATGCCGCTTTCGTCGACGGCATCGCGCATATCATAGATATAGTTTTCCGTATTTTTCTTTGCGGATATAGTGACTTTATCCGCGCCGATAAGCGTGATCGGCGCTTCCGTGTAAGAAGTCAGCGAAAGACCTGACAGAACAAGTTCCGTCTTATAATCCTCATTTCCGGAAAGCGTAATATTGCCGTAAAAGCTCCCCGACAGCGTATAAACGCTGTCCGCGTCAAAGCCGGAAAAAACTATGGTGTTCTCCGTAACCGTAAAGGCACCGGCTGTCCCGGACGTACAGGTTATCGTCACGGTGGCGGTCTCTCCGGTCACATCGTCCCGGTATGTGTAGGAATCTCCGTCCTGAGAGACAAAGCGATAATTGTGTTCTTCCTCATCAATTTCCACATCTTTTACGGCGGAAGTGTCCGCCGCATCGCTTTCCGTATCCGATCCGCTGTCGGAAGTCGCCGCGTCCGTGTTGCCGCAGGAAGTGACCGTCAGACACAATAAAGCCACCGCAAGGATAAGGGAAACAAAAGACAAAAATCTGCTCTTCAATACTTTTTTCATTTTTACACCCCATTTTCATTACAGACTGTTTTCGTCTTCGGCGCACCGGGAAAGCATTATCTCAAGGTTACCGTTTCTTACGCGGAGAGAATCGGTAAACGTCTTTTCCGAAACGCCGTTTTTCATGATTACGTCATAGGTGAGTTTATAAAGGCTGCCCATATTGGCTGTCTTCACGGCGACCAGCGTATGCGCGTCGGTGAATTCACCGAAAATATCGTGGAATACGCCGTCAAAATCCAGGTCTTCCGGGATCGTCACTTTCAGGCGGCGGCACCTGTCGCCGTTCTTTTTCCTTTCGGTTACCGTCGCGGCCAAAAGAAGCGCGGCGCACATGATGACGGTAAAAAGTACGGCGAACGCAAGATACCCCACGCCGACGATAAGCCCCGAACACATCGCCATAAAGATGGCGGCGATTTCCCGCGCCGTCCCGGGTGCGGAACGGAAGCGCACGAGGGAAAAGGCTCCCGCCACCGCCACACCGACGCCGACATTACCGTTCACCATCATAATGGTCACGGCAACGACTGCCGGCAGAAAGAACAGGGCCGCGCGCAGACTGCCGCTGCTCTTCATACGGTACGAAAAGGCAAACCAATACAGCACGCCTGTAAAAAGCGCGACGCCGACGCAGGCAACAAAAATTCCGACAGACACCGTATCGGCGGCATCGCTCGCAAAAACACTGTTAAACCATTCACGCATAGATCGGATTCTCCGTTTTCTTTTGATTTTCGGGGGTATTCGCCATAGCAAGATAAGCGCGACCGTACTTGGAAAAAGAGGTTTTGTATATTTTTTCACACGACAGGGTCTTCGTGAGCCAGAGCGGTATCGCCGATGCGGCTTTGATCTCCATCAGCGTAAAATCGCCGGAAAGAAGCGGTGCGCCGTAGGTGCCGGACGCAAGCGATACGTCGCGGTCGCGGTAACGTATTCCGGTATCAAACGTAATCCTGAGATCACGGTCGGCAAGACCGAAAAACGCTTCCCGCATATAAGACAACCCGACCGCCGCCGTTACCCGGTAAAATGAGAGAAAATACGCAATTTCCCGCGTCACCTGCGAATACGGCCGCGGTTCCGCGAGGAATTCGCACGCCGCACGGTATGTCATCGGTTCGCGCCGTTTATACACCACAGACTCATATTTCTTTTTCAGTTCCAGAAACACCGTATCGTCGTCTTTCGGTATCCCGTAACTGCGTAAACGCAATTTTTCTTTATATACGGGACGTTCGAGAGAACGGCGGATAAGACGGTGATCCGGCGTATCGAAATAAACGTTCAGAATCGTGCTTTTTCCGTATTCGTCCGCCGTCATACGTCCCGTCATGGCCGCGCGCACGGCGGCGTACTGCGCCGGCGTCAGAAGAAACTTCAGTTCGTATCGTTTGAAATATTTTGTGAATTCCATGGATGTTTTCCTCCATAAAACGGGGAATAAAGATTCATTTTACCGAAAAGCGCCCATGCCGCACAAAACGACGCCAGCGTCACCGACAGAATGAAAAGAACCACATATAACGTCCGCGCGCCGCCCGCGCTACCGTTTCCGTCCGGCATCGGCGCCCGGTCGCCCTCCGCAGGAGCGGCAGGGAAAGACGGTCGTTCATCGCCGGTAACGCCGTTATTTTCATCGTCGCCCGCCACGATCCGGTCGTCCGTGATCTCGTCCGTCGCGCCGGGAAGCGCCGGCGGTTGTTCCCCGTTACGGTCGCCGCCTTCCGCAAAACCGGGGGAAGGTCTTCCCGATATAAAAGATTCGTCATTCCGCGGATCCGTGCCGGCGGCCGCCGTCCCAGTACCGAATAAGCGAATACCCGAAAAAACGGCGGCGGCAACGGCGGTAAAAAACAGAACGCTCAGGATCACGTTTTTCATACAGCGTGTCATCGCAGGATACCCCTTTTCTTTTTTGATACCTCATTATAACCCGCCACCCTAAAGCCGCGCTAAAGAAAAGAAAGGTTATTGTCATTTTTTTGCTTGCCGTTTTCCCGTAAGGAAATATCCGGCACAGGGTACCGAAGAATCGCAAAAGTCCCCGGCACCGTATAACCGGCTGCCGGGGATCTCACTGTAAAAAATACCCTCCGTAAAAAGGAGGGCATTATATATCTTTTATAATGTATATCTTTATTTACATTTTATACGCTTTATTCTGCACGCAGAGTTACCCGGAAACCGATTACGTTTCTGTCTTTGCTGTACGCCTCGATCGTGCCGCGATGCTGTTCCACCGTTGCCTTTGCAATGGAAAGACCGATGCCGAAGCCGCTCCCCGCCGTACGGGCGCGGTCGGCGCGGTAGAACCGATCGAACAGACGATCGAGCGGCGTATCGCCGACGCCGCAAAAATCATTTTCCACCGTCAGCACGGCGCGGCGGCCGCGCATCAACGTCACGCGTATGGTTCCGCCCGCGTCGCAATACTTGACCGCGTTATCCAGCAGTATGGCGAGCACGCGCCGGAGCGCGCCCTCGTCGCCGTTCACGGTGACGTCCGGCGCAATATCCGCGCATAGATGTTTTCCCCCGGCTTCGGCAAGCGGAGAAAATTCGGAGACAGTGTCGAGCGCGGTTTCCGAAAGCGAAAAAGGAGTGGTCACGACGCGCGGCCTGTCTTCGTCCATACGCGTCAGCGTAATCAGGCGGCCGACAAGTTCGGTCATGCGCAGGCTTTCCGTCCGTATATCGTCCAGCCATTCGCTTTTGCCGAGTTCGTTTTCCGCGATGTCAAGGTCGGTCAGAATCAGCGTCAGCGGCGTTTTCAGCTCGTGATTGGCGTCGGTGACAAAGCGCCGCTGTTTTTCATAACTCTCGGCCGCGGGACGCACCGCTTTCTTTGAGAAAATGACAATC
The DNA here is from genome assembly GCA_905210485.1 of uncultured Eubacteriales bacterium. Taxonomy (GTDB): domain Bacteria; phylum Bacillota; class Clostridia; order Oscillospirales; family CAG-272; genus UBA1740. The sequence goes on from CAJLXA010000001.1 coordinate 62,293, forward strand.
AGCAGAAGTACCACGGCAAAACTGCAGGAAAGAATTCCAAGAGCGCCGAGAACAAAACGCCGCGACTGACTGCGGTTCATCGTACCGTCGACAAACGTTACGGCCATGCCGTCTTCCGCCGTATATATCTTATAGCGGAAATTGTCCTTCCACCCGCGCGCGGCGCCCTTATCCATCACAGCGTCGGCATAAAGAACGGCCGCGTTTTCGTCCACGGTATGAATGGCCTCGGTATTCACACGGACAACATTGCCGTTCCCGTCATAAAAAACCGTAAAACTGCGCGTGCTGAAGCGCGTTTCACCGCCGATAAAATCCGGTTGCTTGTCCTTTTTCGGGGGAGGCGGCGTGTTTTCATCCATATCGTCTTTCGCATCGTCTTTCGCGCCGTCGCCGTCAAAATCGGGAAAGCGCCCCATGCCCTCGGATACCGCGTCGGTCAGCGTATCCATGGTACGGTCAACCGAAACGGCCGCATACACGGCAATCAAGGAAAAAATGAACAAAAACACGATACACAGAGACGCCGTACTGATAAGAATGAATTTGCGCCGCAGTTTATAAATCATTTGTTTGCCTCCAGAATATATCCGACGCCGCGGAGAAACCGGATCGACAGGCGGGAACCGATCGCCTCCGCTTTCTTGCGGATATTGGAAATATGCACCCACACCACGCTGGTGTCGACCGTTGTATCCCAACCCCAGATATGCGTTATCAATTGCTCTGTGGAAAAGACCGTCTTCGGGCGGCTCATCAGCATTTCCATAATCTGAAATTCCTTACCGCTCAGCGATTCCGTTTTTCCGTCGCAGGAAAGTTCGTATGTGGAACGGTTCAGGGTCGTCCCCTCCCATGTCAGAAGATCGGGCGTGAAGTGGTCTCTGCGACGGAGCATGGCGCGTACCCGCGCCAACAGTTCCGGCGTGGAAAAAGGCTTCGGCAGATAGTCGTCCGCTCCGGCGTCCAGCCCCTCTATCCTTTGCGAAACCTCGGTGCGCGCGGTCAGAAAAAGCGCAGGCGCGGTAATGCCGGCGGCGCGCAGTTTCCGCAATACCGTGATGCCGTCCGCTTCGGGCATCATAATATCGAAAACAAAGCCGTCATATTCGCCGCTCAAGGCATAGTCATAGGCGTCGCGCCCGTTCTCCACGCCGTCGGCCGCGTATTGATTCGATTTGAAAATATACAGCAGGGATTTCAGAAGACGGGGATCGTCTTCCGCAACAAGTAATCGCATGGCACAGCTCCTTTCCCGATTCACGGTTACACCGATTTGCGGCAATATAACGGAAAAAAGTCCGTCGCCGCTGTTATGCGCTTCGCTTTATTTCCGATGATCTCCCGCGCGAAAGACCCTTATGCGGATCTTTTTATTATAACGCTATTATACCGCGCCTGCCTAAAGCCTGCCTAAAGAAAACGCGGTTCAAAAACATTTTCGACATTCGTTTACAGTATAACACATTGCCTTCGTTTTTGCAACGCGCATTTTTGTCTTTCGCGCCGGCTGTCCGCACAAACCGCCTGTAAAAACAAGACCGGAGCAACACTGTGCCCCGGCCCTGGAATTCCGCTCCGCTTTATGCTTTACACAAGCGGCGGATATAGTTTTTCTCTCTGAACGAAATCTTTCCGTCCACCGTCACTACGCAAAGGCAAAGCGTAACAATGTCTTCACGGAAGTCTTCGTCTATATCCGCCAGAAGCGAAAGGAGACTTTCGGTATAAACCCTGACGGCTTTCCGACCGTCGCGGTCTTTTGCAAAGGCGCTTTTGACCGACGCAAAATCGAAATCGTCGCCGAACGCTTTCAGAAGCGCCGGATAAATCAGGAGATATTCCTGCTCATTCAGGCGGCCGTCCGCGACCACCGAACCGATGATAAATCCGGAAAGCGTTTCAACGGGGTCGATCCCCTGCACTGCCATCAGTTTCAGCTTTCCGAGCACCTTTACCGATTTTTCGGCAAGAATGGCACCGCGTTCGACAACATTCAGATTTTCAAAGGAATTGCACAATTTTGTAAACTCAAACATACATTTATTCTCCTTTTATTTTGTTTTTCATCATCAAAGCGGCAGGTCTTTCTTCGTGAACCGAACGGCGCCGAGCGCATAACCGACAATACCGAGCACGGCAAGAATGGCGAATTTCCAGATAAACGCCCCGGTACCGTCCATGATCGAGATCACGTCAAACAGCGAAATGATCGTTACATGGTTGAAATTGTTCAGCGCGTCAAGACGGACAACGGAGGGAATGACGGGACTGCCGAACAGGCCGAGCATGGCGGCAACAAGCGCGAATATGCTGAGGCCGCCGCCGATCGCCATGGAGCGTTTGCTTCTGTCAAACCAGCAGGACGTGAAGAAGCAGAGTCCCGACAGGGCGAGAAGCACCGCAAAGGCGCCGACATTCAGAAGAATCAGTTTTCCGTAGGTAAGATTCACGTCCTCTTTTACGATGGAAAGGCAAACGCATCCCGTTGCCGTGGTCAGGGCAAACATGCAGAAGAGCGAGCCGATAAGATAGACGGCCTGCGTGAAAACGACCGTGCTTCTTTTCGTTGACGTGGAGAGGACATAGGCCATGGAGCCGCTGTCCACCTGTCCCGCGATCAGGTTATTCGACGCCATGATCATATAGATGATCGGCAGAAGAAGACCGGCGAGTTTATAGAAGATTGAACCGACGATGAGCGTATAAAGATCCGCTTTTCCGACCTCTTCCAGGGCGTCGGACACTTCTTTCGGAAGCGAGGACAGAAGGCTGCTGGCAATTTTGGAAGCCAGCGATTCGGTCTTATCGGCAACGGCCGTCCGATAGGCTTCGTCATTTTCAAATCCGCCGTTTTCATACTGCTCTTTCAATAGCGAAAGTTCATAATCAAGACGGTTGCGGTAGGTTATGACCGCCGTAGCAGACATATGTTTCAAAGAACCATACGTGTAGCCGAAACTGTCATATTTTTCGCTTGTCACGCCGAAAGACGCCAGATTTTCCACGATCTTGTCCACGTTTGCCTGTTCGGTCATATTTCCGGCAAGGAACATGGCGGAGTAATCTTCCGCACGGTCGGCACGGTATTCCGTGCGTTCGTCGGACGTAAGGTATGCGTCCGCGTCGCCGGCCGCAATATGCGTGATGAGCGAGAGAATATCATAATTTTCAAGCGTATCCTCTTTTTCACCGTGTGCAATGTAGAAATCGTTGAACATTTTGTTCGGATTCAGGGCGTACATCACCGAACCCAGCATTTCCTGCGCTTCGGTGGATTCCCGCGTATAGGCGGGATCGCAGGCAAGCGCCTTTGTATACATATATTCCTGCACTTCTTCCGCGGCAAAGGAATAAGCGACTTTCACGGCATTTTCCTGCGTAGCGGGCGAGTCATTCTTCCACGCGACCATCGCGGCGGCGTAATCCGCAGGATTCCCGTAATTTCCGGGTTCCGGCATGGCCGCCTGCCAATCGGTCACGCTTTTTTCATATGCCGCGCCCGCCGCGGTCTTCATTTCGGGTTTCATGCCCTGCCAGGCGGCAACTGCCGCGGCATACTGCACGGGATCGGTTATCTCCGACTGCTGCGGCATGGCCGAAAGCCATTTAAGGTAGGAAAGCGTATCCGTTGCGTCGGCGGCGAAATATTTGTCGAAAGCGCCGAGACCGTCTGTGGCGTTGGCATAATAATTGATGGCGCGTTTTTCAAGTTGTGCGTCGATTTCTTTCGTGATAATGGTATCCTGAATGGAATTTTTGACTTCGCCGATGCTCCCGCTTCCCGAAATCAGCATCACGCAGGCGAGCATAAAGCAAACGGCGGCGGTGATGATGCTCCACATCGTGCCGTTGGCCTTGCAGGACTGTTTAAAAAGTGCTTTACTGAACATGACTCTCTGTCTCCTTTTTCCCAAATAAAATATTTTTGAAGTGTTTTTCGAGCGTGTAAGGCAGCTCGGATATGAATTTTACATTGTAGTTCTTCAATGTCCTGAGTAACGGCACCGTTCTGTCGGCCGGAATACGTACCGTGACCTGACTGTACTGCTCCTGATACCGTATGATCTCGTATCCCTCGCCGGCAAAACGAAGATAGTCCGCCGCCGTATTGAATTCGATTTTGAATTCCTTCACGGGGCGTTCCGTAATATCTTTCATACGGCAGGTATCCACAATGTGCCCGTCGCTGATAAGAGCAACGCGGTCGCAGGTGGATTCCAGTTCTTCAAAACTGTGACTGCTCATCAGAATGGTCTTTCCTTTTTCATGCTCCCGGCGGATAATGTCCAGAAACGTCATGCGCATCAAAGGATCAAGACCCGTTGTCGGCTCGTCAAGAAGAATGATCGGCGCGTCGCTCATCAGAGCGGCGACCAGCGCGGTCTTTTGTTTCATACCTTTGCTCATTCTTTTCAGGTTGGCGCGCGGATCGAGTTGCAGACGTTCGATCAGTTCGTTCGCATAATCCATATTCTTTAAACCGAGAAATTCGGCCTGACATTTCAGGAAATCCGTACCCGTTTTCAGATCGGGGAACGCGATCTCACCGGGCACATATCCCACAAGGCGCGCGATCTCGCTCGCGTGCTCCCATGACGACAGTCCGTTCACCGCCGCACTACCGCGTGTCGGACGAAGGAACCCGAGAATATGGCGGATTGTCGTGGTCTTGCCGCTGCCGTTCGTTCCGACATATCCCAGCATTTCTCCCTCTTCGATTCTGAGGTCAAGATCGAAGATACCGCGGCCGTTTCCGTAATCTTTCGTAAGACCCGAAAGTTCAATGACGCTCATGATAATGCACCTCCGAAATTTTTGTCTTCTTTATAGAATTTCATGAAATAGTCCTCCAGCGTTTCCTTACGGTTGCTGAAAGAAACCACATCCGTCGAGGAGAGAAGGCGGATAAAACTATTGAGATCGCGATCCTCTACCGACAGGAATATTTCCGTTTCGCCGTCCCTTAAAAGGGTAAAGCTCGGAATGGCGGCCGCCTCTCTTTCAAAAGCCGTTCTGGCAAGCGGCGTTTCAAAGACGACGGTGTAATACTTCCGGGAAGCATGTTTCAGGTCGTCGGCCACAAATTCGGAAACAATCCTGCCGTCCTTGATGATGGCAATTCTGTCACAGGTGGAGTCTATCTCGGAGAAAATGTGACTTGAAAGCAGAATGGTCTTGCCGCGGCTTTTCTCATCATGAATAAAGCGAATGAAATTTTCCTGCATAACGGGATCGAGGCCGCTTGTCGGCTCATCGAGGATGAGGACATCGGGATCGGACATAAACGCCGCAACAATCGCCAGTTTCCGTTTGACGCCGAGACTCATACGCTTTGTGTCGCCGCGAAGGACATTATCCTCCAGCGAAAACAAGTCGCGCATATAGTTCAACCGTTCCTCGTTATGGATTTTTTGCAGATTCTGCATCATGCGGAGAAATTCCCAACCCGTCAGTCCCGCGGGAAGCGCAATCTCGCCGGGAATATAGCCGACGCGGTTCAGCACCTCAGGATAACTTTTGAAAGTTTCTTTTCCGAGAATTTGCGTACTGCCGCTGTCCGGCTTTGAAAACCCCATCAGATGACGGATCGTTGTCGATTTTCCGGCGCCGTTCGGGCCGAGGAAACCGAACACTTCGCCTTTGTCCACATGCAGACTGACATCGAAAACGCCGCGTCCGCTGCCGTAATCTTTTGTCAGGTTACTGACTTCAATGATGTGCATGCTATCACTCCTTTTTTCTTATTCGGTTTCTGAACCGTTTTTTGCATGAACACTGTTGACATTTTTACGTTGTTGAATTATAATATAAAAAAACGGAAAAGAGAAGTACAGGATAATAACCACTGTTCAAATGTGAACAGTGTGCATTGTTTTGTATAAAAAAGAGCCGATGAAAGCCAAAAATCTTAATAATTCTTCAAAAAAAACACAAACATTATTAAAAAAAGTGTTTGCGGAGATGCTTTCCGAGAAAAAAGAGATCGGAAAAATCTCGGTAAGCGAACTTTGTGCCCGCGCCGATGTCAGTCGCGGCGCGTTCTATTCTCATTACGATGACATCTACAGCGTGGCGGAAGATTACGAAAACGAACTGATAGACCGTTTTTTCGACAATGCGCGTCTTTTGTCTCCTACGGACTTTGAACAGTTCATTGACGTTTTCTTTGAATATATAAGGAAGAATAACGACAACTACAAACTGCTTTGCAAATCGAACGATTTTCTTTTTGCCGCCAAAAAACTGACTTCGATCGCGTCGGGAAAACTCCTGGAATTATGCAACAACGATAACCGCGTCATAAACAAAACCTATCTTGAACCGGAAATCAATATTTTCGTCGAAGGACTTCTTTGCGAATATGTGAAGTATTGCCGCGGCTATTCCACGCTCGCCCTCTCCGACCTCTATGACTACACGAAGTTCTGGGCAAGGAATTTCAGCGAACGGCGCGTTTTGAAAAATAACGACGCTGTTTCGTAAAGCCGTCCGGCGGTTGCGTTCCGCGAACCGCATTTCCGCATTCGCGCGCGCCGATGCCGGCTTGTTTTTCACCTGCCGCTCATAACCCCTGTCCGAAAAATGATCCCGCGTATTCATACGGAAGTTCTCTCGCTTCCGCAGGGTGTATATGCACATACGCCGCCGGAAGACGGGTGCAGGGGAAAGCGCAGAGAATACGGATTTACGCAAAAAGATACGCCGCCGCGTTCGGAAAAAATGTTGCGGAACCGATGGCGCACGACTTCGCCGTCCCGTCCCGGACAGCAAAAATCCGTATAAGCATATGCATCCGACAGACCGAATCTGCGCAATGAAAAAAACGCATTGTTTGTAAACTATGCGTTACATAATATGCTTTTGCGATATATTCAGCGATCGGCTCTTCCGCACCGTCGCTTCCCGAACGGTCCGATACCGCCCCGTACATATCCGACGGCATCGGCATATTTTCTCCGGCGCCCGCCGATCTTTTTCGGCGTTCGTGAAATTATGTAAAGTACAGACCATATCAAAAGTAAAAGGCAGGACAGCAAAAACTGTCCTGCCTTTTACGGGTCATCTTTCCGTATCAATAAAACTGTGTAATATTGGAGACCGTCGTCGTGTTATTATCGGTGCTGTGCACAATAACGGCGACAGAAAGGGCGATGGCGATCACGGCCACTACGCATATGCTGACGGCGATTACTGTGTATATACCCGTGCGCCTCTTGAGTTTGTTTACGTCTGCGCGCGCATAGAAGCTCTCGGCCACTTCTTTCGGCGTTCCGAACTCTTCATACAGCATCTCGATCGTCAGATATTCGTCATCGTCATAAGTATCGCGCAATATATTTTTCAGTTCTGCACAGATAGCCCATCTTTTTGTCAGTCTCCCTGTCAGATATTTTTTGATTTCCCGTATATAACGGTTGATTACTGTTTTTGCCATCATCCATCCCTCGTTTTCCGTTTTATATTCTGAAAATGTCACAACATAGCAGTCGACAAAAAATCATCACTTTCAAAGATTCCGTTTTTCACGGTTCATGTTGCATTTTGTCGTTTTTTCCGGCATACTTTTCATGGACGCCCCCTATGCCGTCCGTATGCGCTTTATCGACTCTTTACGACAATATCTTTCTATGCATATTGTAGCACTCCGAAATGGAATAATCAACTGGTATTGTAAAAAAATATGTAAAAATTGTTATTTCCCGGTGTGATTCCTCCACTTTCCTGTCAAAATCCCGCTTTTACGGCGCCCATATCGCCTTTTTATGCCACCGATTGCAATCATACCGACGAAAAGTCGCATAAATCATCGACCATATGTCGACCGGCATCACGGAAAAGCGCCGAAACGAAAACGTCGGCCGATGGAATACAGCGATGAAAAGAAAAATGATGTAAAAATTGGCGGCAATCTCTTGACAAATAAATTTTCATATGATATACTGTACGGGTACATGAAAAACATGTAGCGGGGTGTGGCTCAGTTTGGTAGAGCGCTTGGTTCGGGACCAAGAGGCCGCTGGTTCGAATCCAGTCACTCCGACCATAAATAAAAATCCGGGCACTTTTCTTTATCGGAAAGTGCCCGGATTTTTTACGTTGACATCCGTCGACGTGCGGCATCGCCCGTTCGGTTTTCCGGGCGGGGGAAAAACGCCGCGGTCGGAACCGATGCCGGCGCGCTTTATTCCGCGCCGGCCGGAGAGGTCGCAAAGTTCAGCGATTTCACCCATGTCCGAATTCCGTCCGTATCGTTTCTTGTAAACCGCTTTCCTTCTATAACCGTCGCGCCGCCCGCATTGGAACGAATATCCGCCATACTGCCGGAAATCGGACTGGATGCCGCCGTACAGAAAGTATAAATGGTTTTTCCGGAAAGATCATAAGCATTCAGGAAAGAGAGTACCGGCATAGGAGCCGTTCCCCACCAGATCGGAAAACCGAGAAAAATCACATCATATTCCGCAATCTCCTCTTTTGACAGATAGGTTTTCAATTCCGGACGGGAGTCCTTTTCCTTCTCGGCCTTGGCCACTTCCGTTGTCGGGGTATATTCGTTCGGATATGGCTCTTTACGTTCGATTTCAAAGATATCCGCGCCGGTCAGTGACCGGATCTCTTTTGCCACGCTTTCCGTCGTATTTGTTTTTGAAAAATAGGCCACAAGGATCTTACCGTTTGCTCCGAAATCGGCGCCGGCGTCCGCTCCGCTGTCATCCGGAGGCGTCATGTTCCCCGGCAGGGAATCTATACTCCCGTCACCGCATGCCGCAAACGAAAAAATCATAACGACGCCGAGAAAAAGCGCTATCAGTTTTTTCATCTTTCTTCTTACCAATTCTTTGTTTCTTTTCTGTGGTCGCTGTTGTGTTTACGCTCCTCTACCATGTTCGCAAACCATTCCACCATCCGGGGATCGGTATGCGAGAAAAAGGAACTCTGTTTTTTATCCAATGCGGCGATTTTTTTCATATCGTCGTCGGAAAGCACAAAATCGAACACGTCAAAGTTCTGCTCCATTCTTTCCTTATGGACGGACTTCGGAATCACCACAATCCCGCGCTGAAGTTCCCAGCGGAGAATGATCTGCGCCGATGTTTTGCCATACTTTTTCCCGATCTCCGTAAGCGTCGGTTCTTCAAACATACCGCCTCTGCCTTCACCGAAAGGCGCCCATGCTTCATGCTGTACTCCGTATTTTTTCATCCATTCCTGCGCTTCGATCTGCTGATTGTGCGGATGGGTTTCCACCTGATTAACCATCGGCCTTACGCGGGAAAAGGAGCAAATGTCCACAAGACGGTCGGGATAGAAATTGGAAACGCCGATGGCTTTGATAACCCCTTCAGCATACAGGTCTTCCAAGGCTCTCCATGCACCGTAATAATCGGAAAACGGTTGGTGAAGCAACATAAGATCGATATAATTTGTTTTGAGTTTGCGCATGGATTCAAGCACCGATTTTCTCGTTTCATCGTAACCGTAATGTTCCACCCACACCTTTGTGGTAAGAAAAATATCTTCGCGGGGAATCCCCGACTTTGCCAATGCGTTTCCCACCTCTTCTTCATTGAAGTAGCTTTGCGCCGTGTCGATATGACGATAGCCGACATCAAGGGCGTCGAGAACGCAACGTTCACATGCATCCTTGTCCACCTGATAAACGCCGTATCCGAGTTGCGGCATTTTTATACCGTTCGATAAAGTAACGTATTGCATATTGTTAAAAACCTCCGTTTTCCTTTTGTGTCTTTATTATACGCCCGATAATAAACAAAGGGAAGCGCAAAAAAGTTGATTGTCTTAACAAAAAGTTAAAGCAATCAACTTTTTACAGTTGCGTTATTGATATATTTGGCTTAATTTTGTTTATTTATAATAGAATCCACGGCATTTATAAATTGCCGAACATGTTTTGAAGGTTCGGGCGAATACATGATTCCGTACGGCACGGTAACGGATACTTCAGCGGGAACGATCCGCAGGAGAGGATGAGCGTTTTCCCACCCCTTGATTGCGATGATCGGCAGATTCTCTTTGGCGGCGGTATTGAATGCGGACAAACTGAACAGCGGAAAGTCGATGATTCTTACGCCTTGATCTTCGTAAACTTTTCGGAGTTCGTCGATATAGCAATTCCAACCGCGATGAATGAACATAACGCCCGTCGTTTTCAGATCCTGCGGTGACACAGAATTCTTTGTTGCCAACGCACCTGTCAACGGCACCGCGAACGAAACCCGTTTATCCTCCAGATGAAGTACCTGAAAATTTCGTTCCTTCATTAAGTTCAGGTCGTAAATGCCCGCAATAACGTCGATTTGCTTTCCGAGATTTCTTAACCCCTCTCGTGCATTTTCAAACGTGTTTTCAAAGGGGATCAGTTCCACTTTCAGGTTCGGGGCAATATTCTGAATTTCCGCCCATATATCGAGAATAAAATTTGCCGGCGTCATGACCGAAGTGCCGATGCGAATGGAACGTTGATTTTCTTTTCTGTCGATCTCCTTTGCTTTTTCCAGAGTCCGCGCCGCATAATCAACAAGATATTTGGCGTCGCTTAACACGCTTACGCCCGCTTCCGTCAGAAAAAGACCGCGGTTTGTACGTCTGAAAAGAACAACGCCGAGTCTTTTTTCCAACGCGTCGATCTGTTTCATGACGGCGGTAGGTGAAATAAACATCGCTTCCGCTGTTTTTGAAAAACTGCCGTTTTCGGCCACGGATATAAAAGTCAAAAGTTGCGGACTTATCATATAAAACCTCATATCGCATTAACTTTTTATATATGATAGCATATTTTTCGGATAATTACAAGCGACGTCGTAACAACTGATTTTACCTGAATCAAAAAGCCGTTCTTTATTTTGCTTCTGACGGCCTGTGCGGCACCGTCCCATGAGTTCAATCCGGGAACCGGTCTTTCCGTATATGCAAAATGCCTGCCGCTTCTGGTTGTTTTCCGGCTTTCCTTTGGTGTATAAAAACCCGGACGTAAAAAACGTCCGGGTTTTATTCTGCCGTCCGCGGACATAACGTCATGCGGCGCGGCTGATTACTCTATAATTGTACAGTCTCCGAGTATCTCCGGTCTTTTTGCAAGGGAATCGTTTTCCGAAAGCGTACGGATGACGCGGCAGGGATTTCCCGCGGCAAAACTGTTTGCGGGAATGGATTTGGTCACAACGCTCCCGGCGCCGATAACGCAGTTTTCACCTATCGTCACTCCGGGAAGAATGGTCACATTGGCGCATATCCAGCAACCGTTGCCGATATGCACGGGTTTTGCCCAGCACAGACGTCTTGCCTCACCGTCGGGACACATGAGTTTTTTCCGTTCATCGGCCAACATAGGGTGAAGCGGCGTGACAATGGTGACATTCGGACCGAAGTCACAGTTTTCGCCGATTTCGACCTCCGTATCGTCCTGACAGGTAAAATTGAAATTGAAAAAAGTATTTTTGCCTATTTTCGTATGAACTCCGTAATGAAACCGGATCGGACCGTTGAACGAAACGCCGTCGTTCAGTTCGCCGAGCAACTCTTTCAGCACTTCTTTTCTTTCTTCGGGCTGATATTCCGTCAACGCATTGTATTTCTGATTCAACGCATGCGCTTTTTTCTTGATATTGACGCGCCACTCCTCGTTCGGAAAAAACAGTTCACCGTGTCCGTTACCGTTCATAAGAACAACCTCCGCATATACATTCTGAAATATACCGACAGGTATACAGCCGTATCCACCGTGCGGACATGCAACGGGATCTTCCGGTCACCCACATTGTACACGCATCTATGCTTTTTGTCAAGAGCGAATGGCGCGGATAAAAAGTCCGCGTATGTCGGCATATATAAGTCCCCGCAATCCTGCCGCTCATCGTTTTTCTCCGCGCGGCATGTCCGTTTTCCGCTTTTATCCGGCGGGGATATGCGGAGAGCCGTCGCCGGAAACGTCGAAAAGGGGCTTTCCTTATTCCCATCGGGTGACGGGCGCACTCTCCTTTGAAATTCCCGGAACGGCCTTATTTTTCCCGATGGTCAAAACCCATCTGTGGTCAAATCTGACCGTTGTCCCCTCTGTGTACGGCGCAAATCCGGTCTTCCTGCCGCCGGCAAGTTCCTCGTCCATAAGCGCCTTGATTTCTTTCTGTACAGAAACCGGCGTTGCGGTATGATCCAGCCAGTTCTGAAGAATCATCGGCATTTTGACGGTTTCACAGCAGGACACGGAAAGATCGTGCTTACGATACAGTTCCAGCATTTCTGCGCGGCTGAGGTTGCGTACATGGGACGGGTCGCGGAGTCTTTCGATTTTATCTTCCGTCTCCCGCAGGGAATCTTCCGCCGCCTCCATGTCGATCAGCACGAGCTTCCCGCCCGGTCTCAATACACGCCGCATCTCGGAAAACGGCATTTCCGCATCGGGGAAATGATGAAATGCCAACCGGGAAAGGACAATATCAAACCGGTTATCGGGAAACGGCAATTCCGCGGCGTCACCGACAACAAATTCTATATTACAGAGGCGTTCTTTTTCCGCCTCCGTTCTGCCGACAGAAAGCATGGCGGGCGTCATGTCGAGACAGGTCACACTGCCCGCATAGGGAGCGATTGCCCGCCCGCAGGCGCAGGTTCCAGCCGCAACCTCCAATACGTTGTCCGTTTTTGCCGGTGCGATCTTCGATACGGCATAGTCCAGATATTCTTTTTGGGAAAAATTCATCCGGTTGCTTTCAAATCCGCTTGCCTGCTGCGTAAATGCCCTGCGTATCTCGGTCTGATTCCATGATTTCATATCACAGCGCCGTCCCTTTCTTCGGAACAAACAGACGGCTCATGTCTGCATGCTCCAACTCTAATAACGCGGTTTTCCTGTCTATTCCCCCCGCATATCCCGTGAGGCTCCCGCCGGTTCCGACTACCCGATGGCAGGGAATGAAGACCGAAATTTCGTTGTGTCCGACGGCGCCGCCGACCGCCTGCGCGGACATTTTTGGAAGTCCCTGTTGTGCGGCGATCTGCCGGGAAATCTCACCGTAAGTCACGGTTTTGCCGTACGGAATTTCCAGCAGGATCGCCCACACCGCCTGCCGGAACGGCGATCCTATCGGATGAAGCGGCGGTGTAAAATCCGGCTCTTTTCCACTGAAATAGATATTGAGCCAGCGGACGGCCGCGGAAAGGACGGGCGTCTCCTGTTCGATATGTTCCGCGGGAAGATTATCGGCAAAATATTTTTCCCCGTCAAACCACAGACCTGTCAGTCCGATCTCATCGGCCGCAAGCAAAATGCCGCCGAGCGGCGAATGATAGTGCTGAATATATGTCATATTTCCCTCCCGAAAAATTTTTCATCTGCTTGTCCCGGCGCTCCTCCCGCGCCGCTGAACAACGATTTCTCTTTTTACATAGCAGCCGGATCATTGTCACAATCGGCCGTAATTCAATCAAATTGTAAATACAAGTTTACAAACATGCCTTTAAACAACCGTTATGGATACGATATTTCTTCCTGAAAAATCCGTCGGGAGAGAAAAAACAGCGCCGGCGAGCGCTGTTTTTCTCTGCTTTTTCGCTCCCGAAAACAGCAGGAAATTTCTTGCCCGGAACGATTTCCGGCGGTTTACGCATGACCCCGCCCCTCGGCGGATACCGGAGTTTATTTATCCGATTTGTATTTTGACATGTCCGTAGCATAGCAATATTTTGCGGAAGTGAACTTGCCGAATATATACTTGTTTGTCGCCGACTCGCACATTGTGTACAGTTTTCCGTTGACGATCACGATTTCCTCCGACATGGGGGCGATTTTGATGTCCTTTGTTTGTGTGGAACTGTCAAGTACATAAAGAGGAACGGTCTGTCCGAGAACGGTTATACTCCCCTCTGCTTTTGTCGGATCGTAACCGTAAATATGCGAGAACGCAACCGCATAAGACGTAGAAAGATAAATCATTCCGTCGCTGTCGAAGCACATCCCCTGCACAAGAGCGGGGATCGAATAGGCATATTCGATCTTTTCGGAAATTCCGAGAGGCGCCGCGCCGTCAAGTTTATAAGCAAGGATAAGCGCGGTATTCTCATCTCCTGCCGCCGTTTTATACTTATGGGAATCCGGCGTCGGATAATTTTCCGCACGGTAGAATTCACCGACATATATCATGTCGCCTTCAACATGAGTAAACGCTACATGAAGAGCGTCATTCTCCGTCGACGTTTTGAAAATACCGACGGATTTCACGCTGTCCCCATTCGACGCGGCGGCAATATCGGCTCTGCTGAAAGCAATAAGTCCCTTGCTGTCTGCGACATATACGTAATTTCCATACACGGTGATACCGCCTACATGACCCGTGAAGACGCTGCCGTCTTCATTCGCAAGATTCAGCCGTTTGACTTCCTTACCGCTTGCCCTCGCGACGACCGATACCTGCGACGCATTACCGTCCGTTCTGTAACCGGTTATAAGAAACGTGTCATTTTCACTGTCGTATGCAAGACCCTGATGTATCATACCGTCGGAAAGTCCGGGAATAACAAAGGCCTTTTCCGAATTTCCGTAATATGCGCTTACGGGTAAACGGAAATAAACTCTGACTCCGAGAAGCAGAAGAATTACAAATCCGACAAGGCAACCAAGAACGACCGTGACCGCTTTGAGTGCCTTCCGGCCTCCGGATATTGTTTTTTCTTTTGACATGGTTTTCTCCTTTTCTGCCGTGGCATTGCCGTTTTCTTCGGTGATGCGATCATGACGCCGCGGCTTCGTTATTATAACACTTTTCGCCCGAATAGTCAACCGTCACAAAACAAAGGCATATACCTCGCCATAGATGGGTATTGTCATAATAAAACCCGAGAACCTCATGATTGGAAGCCAGTATTTTTTTATGATACGCACGCCGTATGCGATGTTTCCTCCGCGCACGAAAAGCGCGCTCTCCGCTCTTTAAGCGGGGAACCCCGTTCTTTCCGCGCCCCGGATTTGCTGAATAGAACGCGCGCCGACGACGCGCCGGAAAAAGAAGCGCCGCCCTGTGTTGGACGGCGCTTCTTCATATCATGCCGCCGAAAAAACAGCGTCATTTCTCAGGCATTTCTTTTGGTTTCATTATAGTGATCGGAAAACTGAAGCCTGTTCATTTTCTTATAATTGATCGTGAAACATATAATTTCCGCGATCGCCGTGAGAGTCCATGAGAAAATGTACAGCAGGTACAAAGACGGGATCGTATGAAAATGGGCGAATACGGTATATATCCACGCCACGCGAAATACGCATGAACCCATAATCACAATGACAGTGGGGGCGAAACTCTTACCGATACCGCGGCAGGCCGCAATTGTGCAATCCATGAAAGCACTGACGGCATAGGAGAAGCACATAATCCGTGTGCGTTGAAGTCCTGCTTCAATGACCGCTTCGTCATTGGAAAACAGGGACAAGAACTCCCTGCCGAACAGGAACAACGCGCCGCCGAGCACCGCGCCCGCAACAAACGAATACACGATACCGATGAAATAACTTTTCAATACGCGCTCCCGTTTGCCGGCTCCGAGGTTCTGCCCCATAAAGGTTGAGCAGGCGGTATAGAACGCCGCCATGACATTATAAATGATGGCGTCGGTATTGGCGGCGGCGGAATTCCCCTCGACCATGACGGAATCAAAGGAATTGACCGCGCCCTGTATAAAGAGGTTGGCGACGGCAAAAATGGCATTTTGAAACCCCGCAGGAATACCGAGACTGAGGATGCGTTTCCCCTCTGCCGTGTCCGGGCCGTTTTTCAGGTCGCGCAGGCGGAATTTACATTCGTTATCCTGTCGTCCCATATGTATCAGAATGAGTACCGCGGACACATACTGCGTGATGATACTGGCAAGCGCAACGCCGTCCTCCGCCATGCCGCAGACAATGACGAAAAACAGGTTGAAAATCACGTTCAGAATACCTGCAATCATGAGGTATACAAGCGGGCGCTTTGTATCTCCGTTGGCGCTGAGCGCACCGTTACCGAAATTGAAAATTCCGAGCGCCGGCATACCGAGCGCATAGATACGGAAATAGAGCACGGCTCCCTCGATCAGGTCGTCTTTTGTACCGAGCAGTTCCAGCATGAACCGTGCGGAAATGAGGCAAAGCACCATAATGATGCAACCCGTCGCAAAACAGATCACAAATGAAGTGCGGAGGGAAGCAGATGTGCGCGCTTTGTCGCGGGCGCCGAGATGCTGCGCGACGCGGACATTGACGGCGCTTCCCATTCCGATAAGAAAGCCCGTGAAAAGAGATACAAGGATCGTGGTTGAGCCGACCGCCCCCAAAGCTTCCGCGCTTGAGAATTTACCAACGACCGCCACATCGGCCATATTAAAAAGCACCTGCAAAAGCTGAGACAGCATAAGCGGAATGCTGAAAAGAAGCATGTTTTTCCAGAGAGAACCCTGCGTCATCTGAATTTCGCCGCGTTCTCTCCCAACATCAGAAGAATGATTTGCCATGCTGGGTTCCCTCCGAACATTTTAATTCCGCATTTGCGGATATTGTCGATAAAGAGACACAGATTTTATTATATTACAGAGATCATATATTTTCAATAGATAAATTGCATTTTCTCTTTCGGGTATATGTTCGGTTTGAAACTATTTACAAAAACAAAAACGAAGAAATTCGCAAACGATAAAGACAAAAAACAATATTATGCTATACAGAGATACTATAAAAAGAAAAATGAATCATTAGAGAAACCAATACAAAAACCGAAAAACACGAAATAGCGTGGAAATATAATTGAAAATCGGATAAAGTCTTACCATAGTCCGAAAAAAACAAAAACACCTCGTTTGAGGTGTTTTTGTTTTGGCTGCGGCACTAGGATTCGAACCTAGGTGATGACGGAGTCAGAGTCCGTTGCCTTACCGCTTGGCGATGCCGCAATATATATTAACGCAGGCTATTATAACAAAGTTTGCGAAGTTTGTCAATAGTTTTTTGAAAAATTCCGATTTGTTTTATCGAAATCTTATATAACCGTGCCGCGGCCGATTGACAATCGTTTGGGTATATGATATACTAATCTGTACAATATTGTATATTGCCGCATACGCGGACGGAGGTAAAATATGATCACTGTCGAACGCATTGCCGTCATGAATATGGAAAACGCCATTCGCGGCGCACGGAATCCGATGAACAGTTGGAGCCGTATGGACAGCCATTACGACGAAAACGGTCAATTCGTACTGGGAGAAAACGACCTGAATCTTGCGCATCGCCTTGCCGTATCGGGCAGCGATCACCGCAAATTCCTGCGCCAGATCTTTGTCAGCATGGACATCACCGCTCCGCTTTACTGGTGGAAAGAATTCGATACCTATAAAGTGGCCACCGTCGCCAACTCCTGCTCCACCATGCACCGTATTCATTCGCGCCCTTTTAGCCGCGACGACTTCAGCCATGACCGTCTTGACGAAAACGGCCTCGCCATGCTGGACAGCCTCATCGCTTATCTCGAATCCGAACGCGAAAAATTCGTGGCGGACAAAGAAAACCGCCAGCCGTGGCATAACATGATTCAGCTTCTTCCCTCAAGTTACATGCAACTCCGCACCGTAACGATGAATTACGAAACGCTCATCAATATCTACTATGCGCGCAGAAACCACAAACTTGCCGAATGGCATACATTCTGCGACGTTATCCGCGGACTTCCTTACGCCGGAGACCTCATTCTTGTTAAAGAAAAAGAGTAAACGATCACTATGAAATACGGTTATATCCGCATCGGCGCGGTCACGCCGAAACTGTATCTGTGCGAGCCGGAACGCAACGCCGCGGCCGCCGCCGAAGCGGCGTGCAACGCCGCCAAAAAAGGCGTGAAGATCCTCGTTTTTCCCGAACTCTGTCTCGTAGGTTACACACTGTCCGATCTTTTCTTTCAGTCCGCGTTACTGCGCGGTGCGGAAAACGCCCTCTCGGCGTATATTGAAGAAACAAAAGATCTCGATCTTCTTTCTTTTATCGGACTTCCCGTAGAACAAAACGGCAAACTCTACAATGCGGCCGCCGCCGTTTGCGGTGGAGAACTCCTCGGCGTTGTTCCGAAGTCCCATATCCCGAACTACAACGAATTCTATGAACTGCGCCACTTCGCACCCGCACCTTCCGAAAACGGCCGGATCACGCTGGCGGGGCATACCGTCCCGTTCGGCACGAATCTTCTTTTTTCCTGCCCGGATATGAAATATCTCACGGTGGCCGCCGAAATCTGTGAAGACCTCTGGGTGTCTGTTCCGCCCTCCTGCCGTCATACGGCCGCCGGCGCTACCGTTGTCGTCAACCTTTCGGCGAGCGACGAACTGGTAGGCAAACCCGAATACCGCAAAAATCTTGTTTCCATGCAGTCGGCACGTACCATGTCCGCTTATCTGTACGCCGACGCGGGCGACGGGGAAAGCGGCACCGATATGGTCTTCTCCGCGCATAACCTCATCGCGGAAAACGGCCGTATCCTCGCCGAGAAAAAACCGTTTGCGGCCGATGAACTCATCACCGCCGAGATTGACCTTGAACGCCTCATTGCGGAACGCCGTCGCACCAATACGTTCCGCACCGATACAAAAGGCGATTACACGGTCATTCCTTTCCGCCTCACGGTCACCGATACCGAGATCTCCTGCCCCCCGGCGAAAACGCCTTTTGTGCCGCAGGACGCGGACGGCCGCCGCGAACGGTGCGAACTGATTCTGACCATTCAGGCAAAAGGACTTGCCGGACGTATCCGCCGGGCTTACGCGCAATGCGCCGTCGTCGGCCTTTCCGGCGGGCTGGATTCCACGCTTGCCGTGCTCGTTGCCGCACGGGCGGCCGATATGATCGGCTTTGACCATAAAAAGATTATTGCCGTAACGATGCCCGGTTTCGGCACAACGGCCCGCACAAAGGGCAATGCCGAAAAACTGGCCGAAGCGCTCGGTGTCACGCTCCGTACCGTTTCCATTCATGCGGCGGTGGAGCAGCATTTCCGGGACATCGGCCATGACCCCGCAAATCTGAACGTCGTGTATGAAAACGCGCAGGCGCGCGAGCGGACGCAGATTCTGATGGATATGGCCAACGCGGGAAACGGTATCGTCATCGGTACCGGCGACCTCTCCGAACTGGCCCTCGGATTTGCCACTTATAACGGCGATCACATGTCCATGTACGCGGTCAATGCCGGCGTGCCGAAAACGCTCGTCCGCCACATCGTATCGTTCTCCGCGGACTGTGCCCAAAGTGACGGCAATGCCACCCTTGCCGCGGTATTGCGCGACATTCTCGCAACGCCCGTCAGTCCCGAACTGTTGCCGCCGCAGGACGGGGAGATCGCCCAGAAGACAGAGGGAATCGTCGGCCCGTACGAACTGCACGACTACTTTCTTTACCATATGGTGCGATTCGGATATTCGCCGAAAAAACTGTTCCGCATGGCATGCCGCAGTTTTGAAGACGACTATACGCCCGCCGTTATTCTCGGCTGGCTCCGCCTTTTCGTGCGCCGTTTCTTCTCCCAGCAATTCAAGCGTTCCTGCCTCCCCGACGGTCCGAAAGTCGGTAGCGTGGTCTTGTCTCCGCGCGCAGACTGGCGCATGCCGAGCGACGCGTCTTCCGCTCTTTTCATGAAGGAACTTGATGAGATCGTATTATGAGTATATTTGACATATTTGACAAAATCGGCAGTACGGCAGATAAGAAAAAGCCGATCGCCTATATCATAGCCGGCCTCGGCAATCCCGGGAAAGAATACGAGAACACCCGGCACAACATGGGCTTCATGGCTCTCGATCATATCGCGGAAAAATGCGGCGTCCTGCCGAACCGCGCGCGTTTTCATGCCCTGTGCGCGGAGGCCGATCTCGGCCCCTGCCGCGTTCTCCTCATGAAGCCGCAAACGTATATGAACAACAGCGGCGTTGCCGTTGCCGAAGCCATGCAGTTCTATAAACTGTCCCCGGAGCAACTGATCGTGCTTTGCGATGACATCAGTTTCGCGCCCGGCCGTATGCGTATCCGCAAAAAAGGATCGGCGGGCGGTCACAACGGTCTGAAAAGCATTATCGAAATGACCGGAAGTCAGGATTTTATGCGTTTCCGCCTCGGCGTAGGACAAAAACCGTCGCCCGATTACGACCTTGCCGACTGGGTGCTCGGCCGCTTCGGGAACGAAGACCGCAAGACCGTTGACGGCGTTTTTCAATCGGTATACGAAGCGCTCCTCCTGACAGCGGAGGGCAAGACCGACCTCGCCATGACCAGATATTCCGGCTGATCCCTACATCCGAAAACGAAGGTAAACCTGTGAAAAGCATAACCGAAGCCATACGTTGCGACCGGGAATTCCGGCAAGCGGAAGCGACATTCCACGAAGAACTTTTATCCGACCGTCCGCTCCCGCTCGTCGTGAACGGTCTGTCCGGAGGCGCGGCCGACGCTTTTACCGCCGAACTTCTGCGCACCGCGGTAAAAGAAAAACGGAACACCGTTCTTCTCGTCTCCGATGAAAAGGAAGCGGCGCGACTCGCGCAGTTCCTCCGAAGCGCCGACGTCCCCGCCGCATATTACCCGAACCGCGATTTCAATCTGTATCCCGTCACCGCCTCCCACGACTATGAACGTGAGAGGCTTTCCGTGCTTTTGTCGCTCCTCTCTCCCGGATTCGTCGCCGTAACAACGCCGGGGGCGGCCATCCGATACACCATGCCGCCGTCGGTACTCCGCAATGAAAGCATGACGCTGAAACCGGGCGACACGATCCCCCCGGCCGAACTTGCGCAAAGACTTCTCCGCATCGGTTTCGCCGCGGTCGATACCGTTGAGGGCATCGGCCAGTTTGCGCGGCGCGGAGGTATACTCGATCTCTTTTCGCCCGGCGAAGATTATCCCGTACGCGTCGAATTTTTCGGGGACGAGATTGACCGTATGGGTCATTTCGACCCGCTGACGCAGCGCCTTTTTGAAAACTGCGACAGTCTTTCTCTTCTGCCCGCAAAAGAAGTTCTGACCGACGGTACGGCGCGGGAGAAAATCAAAAAAGCCGTTGCGCACCGTCTTGCGGCCGTGAAAAGCGAAGCCGCGCGCGACACTCTGCAACGCGAAATGCATATTCTCGACAGCGATGAAGAAATCTCTTTTGCCGATAAATACCTCGCGCTTCTCTATGACGCCCCCGCCACGCTCTTCGATTACGCGGACGCAGAAAATCCCGCCGCCGTTGCCGTTATCGGTTCCGCCGCGGTCAAAAGCGCGTTTGAAGACGCCGCGAAAGCGGCGGAGGCCGAAGTCTCCGCCATGCTGGAAGACGGCGTTATCACGGGAAAATACGCCCGTTACACCATGCCGCACGCCGATGTCGAATACATCATGCAAAAACACGTCGCCGTGCATATCAACGCGTTCTCCGACGGCACAGGCAATATGCGACTTGCCGGCCTTTTCGGCTTCCGTTGCCGTAAAACCGTTTCCTACGGCGAAAACCTCGCCATGATGGCCGATGACCTCGGCGGTTATATCGACACGGGATACCGCGTTATAATCTGCGTGGAAAACCCCTCCGCTTTGCCGGAATACGAAAAAACACTGCGGGAAAAAGGATTTTCGCCGACGGTCGCGGACATCGGCACCTTTTCTGTCGAAGAACTTCCCTACGGCACGCTTCTTTTGACGGCGTCCCGCCTCCCCGAAGGCTTTGAACTGATGAACGCACGCATTGCGGTCATCACAACGGCCGTCGGCGGGAAGAGCGGCCTTCCGAAAAAAAGGGTACAGCGGCGTGTGCTGAAAAAGGTCGGCGCCGGCGCCCGCATTATGTCCTATGCGGAACTTTCCCCCGGCGACTATGTTGTTCATGACACACACGGTATCGGCCAGTATGAGGGCATCGACTCCATGACCATCGGCGGCGTAACGCGCGATTATGTCACGATACGTTATGCCGGCACCGATAAAATTCACATTCCGGCCGACAAGATCGAATCGGTATCGAAATATATAGGCGCACGTGCCGAAGACGGCAGCGTCCGCCTTTCGCGCATCGGCGGAACTGAATGGTATCGCGCCAAAGAAAAGGCAAAACGGGCGGCAAAAGATATTGCGAAAGATCTGATCCGGCTTTATGCCGAACGCAAACGCCGGCCGGGATTTGCCTATCCCGAAGATTGCGATCTTGAGCGCGAATTTGCCAATTCCTTTGAATTTGAGGAGACAGAACCCCAGCTCAGCGCCATAGAAGAGATCAAACAGGATATGATGCGCCCCTGCCCGATGGATCGGCTTCTTTGCGGGGACGTCGGATTCGGGAAAACCGAGGTGGCTTTCCGCGCCGTTTTCAAAGCCATTGTCGCGGGAAAACAGGCCGCCATTCTCGTCCCCACTACGATCCTTGCGCTCCAGCATTACGAGACCGCTCTGTCCCGCTTCCGCGGCTACCCCGTCGCCGTCGAAATGCTTTCCTCATTCCGTACGCCCAAGGCGCAGGAAAAGATCCTCCGCCGTCTCGCGCGCGGTGAAATCGACCTTATCATCGGCACTCATTCTCTCCTCGGAAAGAACGTGAAATTCCGCGATCTCGGACTTCTTGTCATCGACGAAGAACAGCGCTTCGGCGTGGGACAAAAAGAAAAACTGAAGCAAATGGCCGTCGATGTGGACGTGCTGACCCTTTCCGCCACGCCGATTCCGCGTACGCTGAATATGGCGATGAGCGGCATACGCGATATGTCGGTGCTGGATGAAGCGCCGCTTGACCGCCACCCCGTACAGACCTACGTCATGGAGCATGACGACGCCGTCATAAACGAAGCCATACGCCGTGAATTACGGCGTGCGGGGCAGGTGCTTTATCTGTATAACCGCGTCGAAACCATCGACCTCTGCGCCGGAAGACTGAAAAAAGCCCTCCCGGACGCCCGCATCGTCTACGCACACGGCAAAATGGAAAAAGACGAACTGGAGGAAATATGGCAGGAACTTGTGCGCGGGGAAATCGACGTGCTTGTGTGCACCACGATCATCGAAACCGGCGTTGACCTCCCCAATGCCAATACGCTGATTATCGAAGACGCGGATCGCATGGGTCTTTCCCAACTGCATCAGATACGCGGCCGCGTCGGTCGGAGCGGCCGTCACGCCTACGCGTATTTCACCTACCGGCGCGGAAAAGCGCTCACCGATATTGCCGAGAAGCGGCTTGCCGCAATCCGCGATTATGCGGAATTCGGCGCCGGATTCCGCATTGCGCTCCGCGATCTGGAGATCCGCGGCGCCGGCAACCTGCTCGGTGCGGAACAGCACGGACACATCGACGCCGTCGGCTACGATATGTACGTCCGTCTTCTGAACGAGGCCATTCTCGAAGAAAAAGGAGAAAAAGCGCCGCCGCCGTTTGAATCCAAAGTGGACATTGCGGAAGACGCCCTGATCCCGAAAAGTTATGTTGCCGGTTCTTCACAGCGCATGGATATGTATAAGAAGATTTCGCTTATCCGCACAAAAGAGGATATGGACGACGTCACGGACGAATTCTGCGACCGTTTCGGAGAACCGCCGGCCGTAACGCTCCGCCTCTGCTATATTGCGCTCTGCCGCGCCGCGGCGGAAGAAGCGCACATTTCCCGCATAGAGCAGAACGGTGCGGAAATCCGGTTCCACTGCGAAAAGATTGATCTTGCCGTCTGGTCGGAACTTTTCCTCACATATAAAGGGTTATCGTTCTCCGGCGGTACGCGCCCTTATATCGCGTATAAGATCAAAAAAGGAGAGGACCCCGCCATTGTCGCGGCAACCATCACCGCGGATTACTGCCGCGTCATGAAAACGCTGCCGTCTTCCGGGGAAGGAGAAAAAAATGAAGCGTAAATCCCCCATATTCGTTCTGTTTCTTGCACTCTGCCTGTTTCTCGCGCCGCTTTCCGCCTGCGGGCAGAAAAATATGCTGTCATATGGTTCGGCACGCATTACCGAAGGCATGTATCGCTATGCCTATGCAGCGTATAAATTCGTCTATTTAAGCGATTTCAAAAGCAATGCCGACACCGAGGCCGGCTGGCAGACAGTGATGGACAACGGAAAAACCGCCGAAGAGAATTTCCGCGATTATTTCGGTGAAATTCTGAAAAGCCGCCTTGTAGCCGCCTCTCTTTATGAGAACTCCCGCGCCGAGAAGAAGTCCAACGCCGCCTTACGCGCCGCGGTGGAAAACCTGATTGCCGACGCATTTCTGTATACCGACGCCACGGATAAAGACGGTTATAACCGCTGTCTTGCGCCGTACGGCATAACGTATGATGACATGTTTCTCTGGCTCCTGTACGAATACGAATATCATCTTCTCTATACGGGTCTTTACGGTAAAAACGGAAACGGCGTCCTGACCGATCCCGCCTGCGCCGAAAGCGTTAAGGATTTTTATACCGCCAATTATCTCCGCGTCCGCGTAGCCTATGTGAAAACAGGGGACACGTCCGCCGCGGCCGCCGCCGCGTATGCCGACGCCGACAACGATACGGCCTTTGACCGTCTGATTCAGGACTACGCCGAAAACGACGTCACGGACTTTATTTTCTACCGGTACGGCAGTTATACGCTGAGTGAAGAACTTCTGACAGCAATCGCCGGACTGTCCGTCGGCGATAATGCCGCGGTCACAGAGGAAGGCGGCGTGTGCTACCTTCGCCGGTACGCGACAAACGAAGAATACCAAAACAGCGACTACAGCGACTTCTTCACGGATTTCGGCAGTTATGCGGCGCCTTATTGCTACAGCCGCTATCTCCGCGATTTTTACGATAATATCAAGGCGACGGCCGATACCGCGCCCCGCCCGTCTGAAGTGAAGACGATTCCCGGCGACATTAACGCCGTCAGTCTCTATCTCCGCAATACCGACATATATAACTGAACACGCGCGGCCTTTCCGGTATTTCCGGATTCCCGTCACCCGAATATAAAAACCGGCAGAGACATTGTGTCTCTGCCGGTTTTCCGTTTGCTTCATGATGGGAAGCATAACAAATTGTATTTGATATTCCGTAAAATTGTAAATAATAATTTACATTTTACAGCATCAGATTGCAGGTGAGTTCGCAAAGTTCCGCCGGATTATCGGGCAGGCACCCGTCGCAAAGCCGCGCCTCCGCATACAGAATCTTCGCATAGGAAGCGACCTTATCCTTATCGCTCTTATAGAGTTCGGAAAGGCGGGCGGCAATCGGATGGGAAGCGTTGATCTCCAATACTACCGAAGCCTTGGCGCCCGGTACGCCTCCCGGCATCTTGGACAATACCTTTTCCATCTCGACGGAGAGGCCGCCCTCGCTCGACAAAGCGACCGGGTGATTTTTCAGCGTATTGGTAAAGCGCACGGCGGAAACGGCGTTTCCGAGCGCTTCTTTCATAGCGGTGAGCAGATCCTTTTCCTCATCGTTCTTTTTCTTCAGGTCTTCCTTTTCCGCGTCGGTACCGATATCCAGGGTTTCGTCGGAAACGTTCATGAACTTTTTCTTATCGTACTCGCCGAGCATCCTGATAGCGAATTCATCAATATCCTCGGTGAAGCAAAGCACTTCGTACCCCTTGTCAATCACGGCTTCCGCTTTCGGCAACATGAGCGCCTTTTCCGCCGTTTCGCCGCAGGCATAATAAATCGCCGTCTGTCCCTCTTTCATGCGGGAAACATATTCTTTCAGCGTAACATACTTCTTTTCCGCAGAAGACGTAAACAGAATAAGATCCTGAAGCGCCTCTTTATGCGCGCCGTAATCGGCATACAGACCGTACTTCAGTTGCGTGCCGAACGCGCGGAAAAACTCCTCGTATTTCTCGCGTTCGGAAGCCAGCATTTTTTCAAGCTCGGTACGTATCTTTTTCTCCACGGCCTTGGCAATCAGGCGGAGCTGATAGTCATGCTGAAGCATTTCACGCGAAATATTCAAAGACAGGTCGGCGCTGTCGACAAGTCCTTTGACAAAACTGAAATAGTCGGGCAAAAGATCGGCGCAACGCTCCGTAATCATCACACCCGATGAATACAGGCACAGTCCTTTTTCATATTCTTTCGTATAATAGTTATACGGCGCGTGCTTCGGAATAAACAGGAGGGCGTCAAACGTCGCCGTACCCTCGGACTTCGTATGAATCACGCGCGCCGGCTCTTCATAATCATAGAAACGCTCGCGGTAGAAATTATTATACTCCTCTGCGGTCACTTCTTTCGCCGCTTTCTTCCAAAGCGGAACCATGCTGTTCAGCGTTTCAACCGTTTTTACCGTTTCGTATTCGTCCTTTGAACCCTCTTTCAGTTTCTGTTCTTCCACTTCCGCCTTGATCGGATAACGGATATAATCGGAATACTTCTTCACCAGTTCACGGATACGGTAACTGTCGAGATACTGGCTGTATTTTTCCTCATCGGTATCCTCTTTCAGATGAAGGGTGACCGTTGTGCCGTTCGCCTCGCGTTCTGCCTTTTCAATGGTGTATCCGTCAACGCCGGAAGACTCCCAACGGTAGGCGGTGTCACTGCCGTAGGCACGGCTCACCACCGTAATGTTGTCGGCGACCATAAATGCCGAATAGAAGCCGACGCCGAACTGACCGATGACGTCGATCTCTTCGTTTTTGCCGTTTTCCTTTTTAAAATCGAAAGAACCGCTCTTGGCAATCGTGCCGAGATTGTTTTCAAGCTCGTCCGCGGTCATGCCGCAACCGTTATCCGTAACAGAGAGCGTACGCGCTTCTTTATCGGCGTCAATGCGGATATAATAATCGCTCCGCGAAAGGCCGACCGATCCGTCGCTGAGCGAGCGGTAATAAAGTTTATCGAGAGCGTCGCTGGCATTGGAGATCAGTTCGCGCAAAAAGATCTCTTTATGCGTGTAAATGGAATTGATCATCATATCCAGCAGTTTCTGCGACTCGGTTTTAAACTGTTTTTTCATTGTTATCTTCACCTTATTCGTTTGTCGATTTTAGCACTCCTTATCTTTGAGTGCTAAATGTATTATAGCACGCTTTTTCCGCTTGTCAAGCATCTTGCATGAAAAAATCACGTTTTACTCCGAATTTTTTTGAGTAACCGGGCAGACGAAAGGCGATATATGCGCAGTTCCGCATCGGATTTTCCCGTAAAAAACAGTCGGGGCGTGCATTTTGTCCGTACAAAGCGGTAGGATTCCCCGTGCAATCGTCTTCCGCGCACCCGGCGGGAATCTGCCGCAGGCGGACGTGCGGCATAGGATACCGGCGCTGTCAACGGAAGCATATACGCGTCGTAATCCGTCTTATGTTACAATCATAGGACAGTGCGCGGACGTGCCTGCCCTACGTCTTCAGTATCGGCTACGCTGTTGCCGCCCGATGATGCGCAGTCGTCATATACGCGTTTTATTTTCCCGTGCACCGCGGCGACCGCACATCCGGCTTCATATAAAAAAACCTCCCGCAAGTAGATATTTTGATTCTACTGCAAGAGGCATTTTATGCAATGACGATTTTATGGGTTCGGTTCCGTAACAGAGGCTTTCCGTTTTTTATTTACCGAGGATCTTGTCCGCCACATAAAGACCCATAGCGCCGCTCTGCGAAAGGCCGCGGGTGATGCCGCTGCCGTCGCCAATCAGATAAAGTCCGTCCGCGATCTCAAAATTGCCGTTATGACGCGGGCGAATGGAATAATACTTGTTTTCGCAACCGTAAAGAAGCGTGTCGTCGTTCGCCGTGCCGGGCGCGACCTTGTCGAGCGCGTAAATCGTCTCAATGATATTGGTCAGAGCGCGGAAAGGCATCACGATGGAAAGGTCGCCGGGAAAAGCGCGCATGGTCGGGGTTACCGTACCGGCGGAAAGACGGTGTTCGTTGGTTCTGCGGCCGCGGATAAGATCGCCGAACCGTTGCACCATAATATTGCCTTCGGCCGCAAAGTTGGTGTTCTTTGCGATATTTTCCGCATATTCGGTCGGCTTCGTGAAATCGCCTTTGAAGTGAATGGACGACAGAATGGCAAAGTTGCAGTTTTCGGTCTTTTTCTCTTTTTCGGCATACGAATGGCCGTTTGCCGTTATGACGCCGTGATTATTTTCGGCGGATACAAGTCCGCCCTGATTAAAGCAGAACATACGCGTCCTGTCTTCAAACGTCTTGGTGCGATAAAGGATCTTCGGTTCATAGATACGGGAAGAGAATTCGCGCCAGATAATATCTTTCATTTCCACGCGCACGCCGATGTCCACCGAGTTTGCGTCCATCGGTACGCCGAATTTTTCGCACATTTTTTTCACGAAATCGGCGCCGCTGCGTCCGGTTGCAACAATCACTTTTTCACCGTAAACCTCGCTGTCGCCGTCCGCGGTGCGGAGAGAAACGCGGTATCCGCCCTCCGCATAATCAAGGCCGAGACATTCGGCGCGGGACAGCATCGTCACACCGGCCGCCTCCAGTTTTTCAATCAGGGCGAGCATCGTCCTATAGTTTTTATCGGTTCCGAGATGGCGCACATTCATATCGAGAAGTTGCAGATTGTTCTGCAGGCACTTCAGGCGCAGTTCTTCGGACGAGCGGTAAAGCGGCGGATAATCGTCGGAAAAGCTGTGAAGAACATCGTCCACCTGATTTATGTATACCATCGCCGTATCGTCGCCGACTTCGTCTCCCATCGTGCCACCGTACGCGGTACCGAGATTGAACTTACCGTCCGAAAAAGCGCCGGCGCCCGCATAACCGCTCGTAATACTGCAGATAGCGCAATGCAGGCAGGCCTTTGAACGGCCGGCAGGGCAATGACGCTTTGTCAGCGGCATCCCTTTTTCCGCGATGAGAATCCGCATCGCGGGATTTTCTTCTTTCAGACGGTGCGCGGCCATCAGGCCGCCGATGCCGCCACCGATAATAACAATGTCGTAACGGGAATCCATGGGTACCTCTTTTCCGTTTCCTTTTCCTGTCCGTCGTATCCGATGAAGCATATGCAAAAGAATTATTTATATAAAGGAAACTTGCTATATATGTATTTTATCGCAACGGTATCAGTATACCATAAAGCGCGCGGACTGTCAAGTGGCAAAAGTACGGAAAACGCATGTCCGAAACCGGGTCTTTTCCACAAAATGCCTTGACTGCTCCCTGTATTTTCACAGGTTATACGGCATGAAAAGAGCCTTCACCGAAGGCGAAAGCTCTTTTTCCTGTACTTCATTTGATCGGCTTTGTCCAGGGCTCGTCCCCTGTCCCCTCGGTATAAATTTTGGGGGCGCCGTTCGTATCGTAATGCCAATAAGCGCCGGGGTTGTTTTTCGGTTTGGTGCTGCTGTAGAAATATACTTTCAGAAGTCCGCGGGTCTCCAGTGCGCCGATGGTCGCGGAAACATTTTCAACCTCCGCCCATTCGACAATACCGCCGGCATAAAGTACATACTTCAGATTGGCATAGCCGGTCAATGCGCCGTCACCGATATACTTCACCGTTTTCGGAATAATCAGCGATACGGCTCCCTCGACGGAAACGCCCTCTTTTGCCAGTCTGATAACCTTTCTGCCCCGTCCGTCATCGGCAGGAATCGTCATGACGGGCGACGACGAAGCGCCGACATGATACACTTCGCAGGTCTCGTTGTCCAGCGGATAGAAATGGAATCCGTTACGCGTAGGCGGCACCGGCAGGCACGAGCTTTCCACATACGCGTCGCAACCGGGATTCCGGCATTTGCGCGCCCGCGTACCGAAAGTATCTTCGCCGGGTTGCACAATCACGGATACCGGCTCGGCTTCATAGGCATGGCCGGTCGCCGGGATTGAACGGGTCTCCGTCTTACTGCAAATGGTGCAGGAGCGTTTTTCGCGGCCGAGCGCCTCACAGGACGCGGCAAATTCCACTTCCCAGTCCGTATACGCGTGCTCGGTCGGAGCGAGCGACTGTGTTTCGACGTAACTGCAGTTTTTACATGTGCGCAACTTTTTGCCGCCTGCCTCACAGGTCGTTCCCGGCTCCGCGCGCCAGTCGCCGAAATCGTGCGCGTCGTAAGGTCCGTCCGAGAAACCGGCGGCCTGCGGGTCGTCCGCCCCCGGATATGCGCCGCAATGGCATATCTTATAATAGACGGCCGCCGCCGTGCAGGTAGCGGGCGTTTTCAGGTTCCGTCCGTCGGAAAGAACCGTTTCTTCCGTATAACTGTGCGCGAGTTTTTCGGTTTCCCGTACTTCCTCCGCGCCGCATTTTGTGCAACGGCGCACATCGTAACCGATGGCTGTGCAGGTCGGAGCGTCTTTCACCGTCCACTCTCCGTATGTATGGTCACATTCGCCGCATGAAGCAAGAAACAGAACGCCTATTGCCAGAAGGAGCATCGGCAAAAGAACCCGAAGTGTATTCCGCAATGTTTTCATAGGCATCTCCTTTTCTGTCGCACGGCGTTCCGGCATTGACTGCCGGAGCACCCTGTTCTATCCGTTTATTTTTTACCGAGAACCTGATCCACCGTCTCTTGCGACACAAACCGCACCTGTTTCATAGCCACCGGCGTTTTCGGTTTGTCCCGTGAATCGGTTTCCACCTTTTCGATAGCCATCACCGTTTCCATGCCGTATATCACGCGGCCGAACGCCGCGTACTGGCCGTCCAGGTGGGAGGCGGTCGCCGTGCAGATGAAAAACTGTGACGACGCGGAATTATAATTGTTCGACCGCGCCATGGAGATCACGCCTTTTTCGTGACGGATCGGGTTATTATACCCGTTGGCCGAGAACTCCCCTTTGATGGTGTTCTGCGAACCGCCGGTTCCGTTGCCGAGCGGGTCGCCGCCCTGTATCATAAATCCCTCGATCACGCGGTGAAAGGTGAGTCCGTCGTAAAAATGATCGGCCACCAGACGCTTGAAATTTGCCACCGTGATCGGCGCCGCTTCGGGATCGAGCTCCACGATAAAACGGCGACCGTCGTTCATCATAAACTCCGCATAATTGCTGTCATCCACATAGATGCTCTCATACGTTTTGTCCTTGCAGGAGATAAGGGAAACGGAGAAAAACGAGAAAAGCAAAATACAAAGAAGCAATCGGGACATAACCCGGACAATTGTTCGGTTTTGGCGCATAATAGTACCTCTCGCGGCTGAAAAGTGAAGAATTCCACCGTGTATACACCGTTAAAAGTTGTCGGTATACGCGGCAATTTTGCTACCTCTTTATTTTAACACAGTGTAACAAAAAAATCAAGCGGATTTCACACCGTTTTGCATATTATTAACAAAGAGCCGGGGAACTTCCGGTTTTTCCCAAATATTTTCCCTTTGCTAAGGAAAAAATCCGCATTTTTTATGAAAAAAGCCGTGTTTGTCAATAAAAATTTACAAAACAACCTTTTATTTCCATCGCTTCCGGCGTTGCATATCCCGCGTCGCGACCGACCGTACCGATACGGCGTTTTTGCGCCGCTCCCGCCGTACCGACGCATTTCCCGTAACGCAAAAAATACGGAGAACGCGTCCGCCTCCGAATGAAAGTATAAAAAATCCGCCCGCTGTGCGAACAGGTGCGCACCGCGGACGGACATGATACAGAGTAAAATTACTTAATTTCGACTTCTGCGCCGGCAGCTTTGAGAGCTTCGGCAACCTTATCGGCTTCTTCCTTGGAAACGCCGTTCTTGATCGGCTGGGGAAGAGATTCAACAAGGTCTTTTGCTTCTTTCAGGCCGAGGTTGGGGTTGATTTCGCGGACAGCCTTGATAACAGCGAGTTTCTTGTCGCCGGCAGCCTTGATGATAACGTCAAATTCGGTCTTTTCTTCAGCAGCGGGAGCAGCGCCTGCAACAGCAGCGCCTGCAACGGCTACGGGAGCGGCGGAAACGCCGAATTCTTCTTCGAGAGCCTTAACGAGATCGTTGAGTTCGAGAATGGTGAGACCCTTAACAAGGTCCAGAATCTGAGTGGTCTTTTCGTTCATGGTAAAATACCTCCAAATTTTTTATACGGTTATTTTATATTTCTGTAATGGGAACCGACGCTTATTCGGCGCTTTCGGCGCTGTCTTTGTCGATCTTCGCCTGAAGTACGCGGGCAAAGCTGTAAAGGCCGGACATAAGGCTTCCGAGCATTCTGCCGACAAGCACTTCGCGGGAAGGAATGCTGGCAAGTTCGTTCACCTTTGCCGCGTCGATAACACCGCCGTCAATAAAGCCGGCCTTGATTTCAAAGGAGTCGATCTTCTCGGCATATTCCTTCATAATCTTGGCGGGAGCAACGGGATCGGTAGCGCTGATGGCGATAGCGGTCATGCCTTCGAGATACTGCTTCATTTCACCGAAGCCTGCGATGTCGCATGCTCTGCCGGTGAGCGTGTTCTTCATAACGGTGTATTCCACACCCGCTTTGCGAAGAGTCGCGCGAAGCTTTGTATCGTCTTCGACCTTGATGCCTTCGTACTTAACCAGTACGCCGGACTGCGCGTTTTTCAGTTTCTCGGCGAGTTCAGCAACAACGTTCTGCTTTGCCGCCAGAATCTTACTGCTTGGCATATTCTATACCTCCGTATCAATTTTTGCAAATAAAAAATCCTTTGCCGCTTTCGGAAACAAAAGCCGGGCAAAGGATAAATAGGCGCCATGACACGTCATGCTTATCTACTATCGTTCACCTCGGCAGGGTGGCGTTTCCGCTTTTACGGTAACCTGCTGTCTTAGGATAACATAGGTATTATATCGCACATAAACATATTTGTCAATAGGTTTTTCGCAATTTTCCGCTTTCGTACGAAAAATATTTTCCTGTCCCGGAAATATCCGCCTCTTACGGTTTATTTCCGGTTCATTTATCGTACGGTCGTTTTTCTTTCAGCGCGTCATAGATCGCGCGGTAACTTAAAAAGCGGCTTTCGGGAATATCCCCCGCGGCGACCGCACGGCGCACTGCACATTCTTCCTCTTTCGTATGCGTGCAATCGGCATAACGGCAGCGGCCGAGATAGGGGGAGAATTCGGGGAATGTATGCGGTAAATCCGCCAATGAAAAAAAGTCGAACCGGGTGAAGTCCAAAAGGCTGAAACCGGGCGTATCGGCAAGATAGCCGCCGAAAAGCGGGAACAGTTCCACCGCGCGGGTCGTATGTCTGCCGCGTTCAATCCGGGCGCTGATGTCGCCCGTTTCAAGGGCAAGCGACGGAAAAAGCGCGTTGAGCAACGTGGATTTCCCCACGCCGGACGCCCCGGCAAACGCGGCGGAACGGCCACCGGCGAGGACGTTTTCCACATATGAGGAAAGCGGGCGGAGTCCGTCGCCCTGCATGGCGCTGACCGTGAAAGTGGGAATTCCCACCTTATTATATATAGAAGAAAGGCGCGCGGTTTCACGGTCGGAAAGTTCCGATTTTGTAAAAACCATTACCGGGGAAATACCGGCGTGCGTGAGAATCGCCGTCATTTTATCAAGCGTCGACAGTATCGGCGCCGGGTGCGTCACCGCCGCCACAACAAAAAGAGTATCGAGATTGCTGACGGGCGGCCGGATCAGCATGTTTTTCCGCGGTTTCAGTTCGCGTATTACCACGTCGTCCGGCAAATCGCCGACGGCGAGCGAGACCGCGTCCCCCACAAGCGCGCGGTTCTCATCGCGCCGCAAAGCGCCTTTGGCGCGCGTACGGTAAACCTGTCCGTCTTCGGCAAGCACGCGGTAAAGGCCACCGAGACCGCCGAGTATTTTTCCGTCAAGGATACGCGTCATCCGATACCCCCTCCGACGGTAAGCGTCAGCGCGTCGGAAACGCGTACCGCTACGTCTTCGCCCGCCGATACCGACTGCGAAAGAACGCGGCCGCGCTCTCCGGCAACCACCGTTACACGATAATAGATTCCGTTTTCATTCAGCCATTGTACAGCCTCGGCTTCGGTTTTCCCGATGAGGTCCGTCATCGGGAGTGTGCGGCGCGGTCCCGTCGATACGGTAAGCGTGACAAGACTGCCGGCGACCGGCGTTCCGTCCGGCGACACGATCTGCATAACGGTTCCTTCCGCCGCACTGTCGCTTGACACATAGACGACGGAAACGATAAGACCCGCGCTTTCGAGAGCCGCGCGCGCCTCCGTTTCGGTGGAAGGAAGATCGGCAAGCGATACGGGCATACGACCGAGGCTGACCGTCAGCGTTACGCGTATCGTATCCGCATAACTTCCGCCCGGAGCCGGCGTCTGCGCCGCCACGCACCCTGCCGGAACACTGTCGCTGTATGTATATTCCACGTTTTCTATCGCGATATGTGAACCATAGTTTACATTTTCGTCGTAATATTCCCCGATAAGCGACGGCATGAGTTGCGGTTCGCGGGACTTCTCATAGCGGGATATCAGAATGATTGTGAGTATCAGCAGAACGGCTGCCACGCCGGAAACAACGCCGATTGCGGCGGGGAGAACGGAAGAATTGCGCGCCGCGGTGCGGCGGATACCCGTCTGCGTGGAAGGATGAAGACTGAAATCCCCGAACACATACGACGGTTTCTTTGCCAGTTTTTCCACGGCGCGGAGCATCTCGTCCGCGTTGCGGAAACGGCGGTCGGGATTCTTCTGCATGGCCGTCAGTATAATCTGTTCAAGACCGACGGGAATCGTCGGATCGAGAGCGCGCGGCGGCGCCGGCGTATCGGTAACCTGCCGCATAGCGATCTCGGAGGGCGTACTGCCGGTGAAAGGCAGAACGCCCGTTGCCATTTCGTAAAGCAAAATACCGAAAGAATAGATGTCGCTCCGGGCGTCGACGGGATTTCCCGCGGCCTGTTCCGGGCTTATGTAATGGGCGGTGCCGACGGCGTGCCGGTCTCCGTCAAACGCGTCGCCGCCCGGCAGTTTGGCGATGCCGAAATCCATCACTTTCAGTTTTCCGGTCTTTGTCAGAATGATGTTCTGCGGCTTCACGTCACGATGAACGATCTGCTTCTTATGCGCGGCCGACAGCGCCTGCAGAACCTGCCGCGCACAACTGATGATCTCCCCGGTGGGTATTTTCATCATGCGCGCGTGGCGGTTGTCCATATATTCGCGTAAAGTCGTCCCGTCGATATACTCCATTACAAGATAGCGGTCGTTTCCTTCCGCCCCCGCGCGGTAAAGCCGGACGATATTTTCGTGCGACAGGGCGGAAACCGCTTCCGCTTCCGTCAGGAAACTGAGGTGATTCTGTTCGCCGTCATCTCCGCCGTCAAACAGTTTCACGCTTACCTGTATGCCGGTCTCGGTATCATAAGCGCGGAACACCGCCCCGGAAGCGCCGCTGCCGAGCAGATCAAGAAGTTTATATCGGCCGTCCAGAAGCCGTCCGATGTCCAACCGAAAGTCCCTCATTCGTTGTTCCTTTCCCGTATATCCGTATAAATTCTTATCCGATTATCCGATTTTTCCATAGTCGTCGTAAAAGTATGCCCATATGCCGTACCCGCCGTTTACGGTACGTCATGAAACAAAACGACCGCCGTCATATTATCGTTTCCCGCGCATGACGCGGCGTCTCCGACCAGCATCTCCGCGGCCTCCGACGGCGCATACGCACGGCGTAAGCAGGACGAAAGCGCCGCTGTGTCCAGCGCATTATGCAGACCGTCTGTGGTAAGGAGAAAACGGTCGCCCCGGCGGAGCGAGACCGTCGTCACGTCCGGCACGGCCTCCGCAAGAACGCCGACAGCCCGCGTCAGAACCGTGCTTCTGTTTTCCCCGGCGGCCGTATGATCCGCCGTCAGAAGGCGGAGTTTTTCTCCCCGCAAAAGCCAGACGCGGCTGTCGCCCACATGCAGAATATACGCATATTTTCCGTAGAGGAACAGGGCGGCAAGCGTTGTCCCCATTCCCGAAAGCGCGACGTCTGTTTCCGCCTCGTCGTAAACGGCGCGGTTTGCCGCATTCAAAGCCTCGGTCAATGCGGCCTTGACGGTTTCCGTTGCCGTTTTCTTCGGAAAAAAGCGCGTTCTTTCTTTTAACGTATAAGAAAAAATATCCGCCGCAAGCGTCGCGGCGCGCAGTCCGCCGGCGCGGCCGCCCATGCCGTCGCATATAAGGCAAAGCACGCCGTCATTTACGGCGCAGATGCGGGAAACGTCCTGATTTTCTTTGCGGATATGACCGCATGCTGTTGCGCTTGCTGTCAGATTCAATACTTATTACCCCTTGATTTGTAAATATATGATTACATTTTGGCAGATAATCTGCCGTATATGAATTACACCGTCGCATCGTTGCCCGACGGTACCGTGCCATCGGGAACGCTTTCTGTCGCGTCTTTCTGTTTCTCGGAAAGGCGGCGTAACTGTCCGCAGGCGGCATTCACGTCGGCGCCGAGACGGCGGCGAACCGTGGCCGTAATCCCCAATTTTCCGAGCGTGGCCGCAAAACGATCGGCCTCCCCCTTGGTTCCGCGCACAAACGCGCGTTCCTTGACTTCATTCACGCGGATAAGGTTTACATGGATCGGCGCGTCGGTGCCGCGAAAAGCGTTTTTCAGCAAGGCGGCCAAAGTACGCGCGTCGGCGTCGCGGTCGTTCTTTCCGGAAAGCAACGTATATTCAAAGGAGATGCGGCGCCCGGTTCTTGTATAATAATAACGGCAGGCGTCAAGCAGCGAAGAAAGCGGATACCGACGGTTAACGGGCATAATGGACGAACGCTGTTCGTCGGTCGGCGCATGGAGCGAAATCGAAAGCGTGATCGGCAGTTCCTCTTCGGCAAGCCGCCGTATCCCCGGCACAACGCCGCAGGTGGAAAGCGATATATGACGGTATCCGATGCACAGGCCGTCCTTATGGTTGACAAGGCGAAGAAAGCGGATGACATTATCGTAATTGTCGAGCGGTTCGCCGATCCCCATCATCACAATGTTGTCAATGCGAAGCCCGCTGTCCCGCGTCGCGGCAACGACCTGACCGAGAAGTTCGGACGCACGGAGATCGCGGACTTTACCGCCGATCGTGGAGGCGCAGAACGCGCACCCCATACGGCAACCGACCTGACTGGAGATACACAGCGTATTTCCGTGGTGATAACGCATCAGAACACTTTCGACACATTCTCCGTCATAAAGACGGAACAGATACTTCACCGTCCCGTCGATGGCGCTTGTCAGTTTTCTCTCCACAGTCGGACAGAGAAAAAGCGCATTTGTTTTCAGTTTTTCCCGAAGCGTACGCGGCAGATTCAGCATTTCATCGGGAGACGCGCCCCGCGTAAGCCAGTAAAATATCTGTGCGGCGCGATATTTCGGTTCTCCGAACGTCCGTAACCAAGCCTCCAGTTCTTCCGGCATAAGAGACATAATATCGGTTTTTTCGTTCCCGGAAGACGGCTCCGTTATGGTACAGGCTTCTTTTTCGGATAACGGTGTGTCGGTCATATTCAGTCCTTTCTCCGCATACGGGCAATGAAAAAGCCGTCCGTGCGGTGGATATGCGGAAACAGCGTCACCATCCCCGTTTCGGCGGTAAGTGCGCCGACCGAGAACGGTTCGGGGATAAAATCCCGGTGATCGTCAAGGAACGCGCGGACGCGCTCCTCATTTTCTTCGGGTAAAAGCGTACATGTGGAATAAAGGAGAACGCCGCCCGGCCGCACATATGCGGCCGCCCGGTCAAGTATAGCCGCCTGAAGCGGCGGAAGAATGGAAAAACGCGCGGGGTCCGCATAACGGAGATCCGGCTTTTTTCCCAATACGCCGAGTCCCGAACAGGGAACGTCGGCAATCACACAGTCATAGATGCCGTCGGCGCCGGCAAGCGGTTCTGTCGCGTCATGTTCCATGGTATGTATCGCCGTAAGGCCGAGCCTGTCCGCACCGGTTTTCACCAGCGGAAGTTTGGACGCGTGGAGATCGCAGGCAAGAATTTCGCCCGTATCGCGCATATACATCGCGGCGGAAAAACTCTTTCCGCCGGGGCAGGCGCAAAGATCAAGGACTTTCGCGCCCTCTTCGGGCGCCAGCGCGGCGCCCGCGATTTGCGACGCCTCGTCCTGCACAAAAAACACCCCGTCGGCAAAACCGGGAAGTCCCGTCGGATCGCAGGACTCCGCAAGGCGTACGCCGAACGGCGCATATGTCACTTCTTCGGCGGCAATGCCGTTTTCCGCAAGAAGACGAAGATACGCGGCGCGCGTTGTCTTCATCGTATTTATGCGTAGTGTGATGCGCGGAGCCTCATTATAGCAACGCAGAATGTCCTCGGTCGCCTTTTCGCCGAAAAGAGCGATGAACCGTTTCACCGTCGCAAGCGGAAAAGACATGGCGACGGAAAGATAGCGCGCGGGATTTTTCTCCCGCGGAGGGAGCGGCGGACGGCCGTCGCGCACCGCATGGCGAAGAACACCGTTAAGGAGCGAAGCCTCCCCTTTATGCGCCGCAAGCGCCACCGTTTCATGGACGGCGGCGAACGCCGGGACACGGTCAAGATAAAAAACCTGATATAGTCCCATCCGGAGCAAAGCGCGCGTATGCGCGGTAAGTTTATCGGCCGGATTCTCCGTGTAACACGCAATGGCGTAATCGAGCGTCAGTTTATGTTCAACAGTTCCGTAAAGAAGCGTTGTGAGAAACGCGCGGTCGCGCGCGTCGCCTTCTCCCGCCGACTTTTCGGACAGGAGAAGATTCGGATAGGCGCCGTCTTCTTCATAACGCAGAAGAAGGCGGAGCGCGGTCATACGGGGATTCATCTGTTACGGCGACGCGCCAGGGCAATATAACGGAGCAGGTAGACAAGCGAAACGGCAAGCGCCGCCACGTAAGTCATGGCCGCCGCAGTGAGCACACGGCGTGCCGACCGATGTTCGTCATCGGAAAAACTGCCGGATTCTTCAATGGCGACAAGCGCGCGGCGGCTGGCGTTGAATTCGCAGGGAAGCGTTATCAGCTGAAAAAGCACCGAGAACGAATATGCGAAAATACCGAGCCAGATAAAGCCGGCAATTTCAAAAAAGAATCCGATGAAAAGCAAGGGAACCGCAAGGCGCGACGCAATGTTCGTCGCGGGAATCACGGCGCTGCGCACACGGATCGGGAAGTATCCCGTCGCATACTGAACGGCGTGTCCCGCTTCGTGCGCGGCAACGCCGGCCGCCGCAACAGACGCGGAATCATAAACATTCTCGGAAAGGCGGATCGTATTGGTGCGGGGGTCAAAATGGTCGGTAAGGTTTCCCGAAACGCGTTCGATACGCACGTCGTTCACACCGTTTGACGCCAGTACCAGACGCGCGACATCCGCGCCCGTTTTGCCGTTCTGGCTCATGACATTGCTGTAGCGACGGAAAGTCGTCTGCACGCGGATCTGCGCGATCACCGTAAAAATAACGGCAAGAATCAGAATC
The DNA here is from genome assembly GCA_905210485.1 of uncultured Eubacteriales bacterium. GTDB lineage: Bacteria > Bacillota > Clostridia > Oscillospirales > CAG-272 > UBA1740. The sequence goes on from CAJLXA010000001.1 coordinate 101,649, forward strand.
GCGTAACCGAAATAATAGAACACATCAAAGAATCTGTCAACACTGATAAAAAGCATAAAATGTCAACCTAACCTTTCATTTAAATTGATTTTTCTTCCGCGCACAAGATCGCCGGCCGTCATGCGACCTTTGCCCTCCGGCACGGCCGTCAGTACGGAAAGCGCCCCCTCGCCGCAGGCAATAACGATTTCCCCGTCTCCCTTATCCGACACGCGGATAACCGTGCCCGGAACGCCCGATCCCGCAGTCGGTACGGCGCGCACGATTTTCAGAAGTTTGCCGTCCGCCGTATGCGTCACGGAAAGCGGGAACGGATATAGGCCGCGGATCTGTGCGTCAAGCGCGGTTGCCGGGCGCGTGAAGTCAAGAACGCAGTCTTCCTTTTCTATTTTATCGGCATAACTCGCGCCGGCCTCCGGTTGTTTTTTCGGAACGGCGGTGCCATGAAACAGCGCGTCGATCGTTTTTGAAAGAAGCGCGCCGCCGATCGCGGCGCTTTTGTCATGAACCGTTTCAAACGTATCCCTGTCCGTAAGCGGAAACGCCTCCTGATACAGAATGTCTCCCGTATCCAGCCCCTCGTCCATCAGCATAGTGGTGACTCCCGTTTCCTTTTCCCCGTTCATAACCGCGCGCTGCATCGGCGCGGCGCCGCGATACGCGGGAAGCAGGGAAACATGCAGATTGACGCAACCGTACCGCGGATAAGCCAGCACCGACGACGGCAATATCTTTCCGTATGCCACAACCGCGATAAGATCGGGATCTATCTCACGAAGGCAGGCCGAAAAAGCCTCGTCACGCAGGGTTTTCGGCTGATATACGGGAATACCGTTTTCGGTTGCATAAACCTTGACGGGAGACGGCGTAAGGATGCCTCCGCGCCCCTTCGGTTTGTCTTCGCGCGTCACAACGGCAACAATGTTTTTGCCGTCGTTCCGGAGCGCCGCAAGACAGGTCGCGGCGATTTCGGGAGTACCCATGAACAGAATACGCATGTCAGTTCTCCGTATCTTCCTGTTTTACTTCCCGGATCATCACATCGGTAAAAAGTTTTCCGTCAAGATGATCGGTCTCGTGACAGATGGCGCGCGCCAGAAGTCCGCTTCCGCGCAATTCGTATTTTTCGCCGTTTTCGTCGGTAGCGCGGACAGTCACCGTTTCGGGGCGCTCGGTAATCCCCCATTTTCCGGGCAATGAAAGGCATCCCTCCACTTCTTCCTGCTTTCCCTCCCGTTTCACGATACGGGGATTCACCATAGTGAAGACCTGCCCGTCCTCGACCTCTATCACGACGATGCGCCGCAGAACGCCGACCTGCACCGCGGCGAGGCCGCAACCGTTTGCATTGCGCATCGTTTCGATCATATCGCGGATCAGCGTGCGGATGCGCGGCGTGATCTCGTCAACGGGGCGGCTGGTCTTGCGCAGAATAGGGTCGCCCTCTCTTCGGATATTCAGAATAGCCATCTTTTTTCTCCTTATACATTTTATACACACGGAACGCTTTTATGCGGCGCGTCCTCGGCGCCGCCGCTCCCGATTATACATAGGACGGATTGCAATCGACAGACAAGAGCGGCCCTTTGCCGTCTTTTCCGTAAACCTGCAGAAGTTCGGACAGAAATGCCCTCGTGACCTTTGTCAGGCGGCACTTCAGGATCATTCGCATACGGAATTTACCGCCGACTTTATACGTCTGCGCCTGAAAGGGGCCGAATGCCTGAAGCGGCATATCGGCATATCGGGCGGCTGTTTCTTTCACCTTTCCGGCCAGCTGTACGGCCGCCCGGAGAAGCGCGTTTTCTTCGCTTCCCGTCAACGTAAGTTCCGCCATATCGCAGAACGGCGGAAACAAAAGACTTTTTCTGAGCGCGATTTCGCCGCGGTAAAAAGCCTCATAGTCCTGCTTTGCCGCGAGACGGATAACGGGATTTTCCGGGGAATACGTCTGTATGATCGCACGACCAGCGGTATCGGCGCGTCCTGCGCGGCCGAGCACCTGCGTCAAGAGCGAAAACGTGCGTTCCGACGCCCGGAAATCGTTTACGCGAAGCGAACTGTCCGCCAGCAGAACGCCGGCAACGGTGACCCGCGGGAAGTCATGTCCCTTTGTCACCATTTGCGTGCCGAGGAGAATGTCGCCCTCGCCGCGCCGGAACCGGGACAGGATATTTTCATATGCCTGCTTTGTCCCCGTCGTATCTGCGTCCATGCGCAAAACGCGGCTGTCGGGAAACAGCATCCGCAATTCGGACTCGGCTTTTTCCGTCCCGCAGCCGATATACGACAGATGCGTGCTTCCGCAGGCGGGACATACGCGCGGCGGGAACTGCTTATATCCGCACATATGACAAAGAAGATAACCGCCGCCGTCTGCGTGATAGGTCAGAGAGACCGAGCAGTGCGGGCAGGAGATTGCCTCCCCGCATCCGAGACATGTCACGGCGCTGTTATATCCGCGGCGGTTCAGAAACAGAATCGCCTGCTTGTCCGCCGCTTTGGCTTCAATGAGCGCTTCTCTCAGCCGTTCTCCCACCGGGGAGCGATTGCCGTTCCGCAACTCTTCGCGCATGTCCACAATCTCCGTTGCGGGAAGCGCGGCGCCGCCGTAACGTTCGGTCAGGCGGACAAGCGTATACACGCCTTTTTCCGCCTTATAGTAACTTTCGATCGACGGTGTGGCCGAGGCCAGCACAAGGGCGGCATTATGCCTGCCGCAACGGAAAGCCGCCACGTCACGCGCATGATACTTCGGATTCTGGTCGGATTTATAGGTATGCTCGCCCTCTTCGTCAATAACGATTATACCGATGTTGTCAAGCGGCGCAAATACAGCACTTCTTGTACCTATGACTATCCTCGCCTCGCCTTTTTCGATACGCTTGTACTCATCTGTCCTCTGACCGAGCGAAAGGTTGCTGTGTATTACCGCAACGTTACTTCCGAAAAGATCGGTAAAATTTCTCACCATCTGGGGAGTGAGCGATATTTCGGGAACAAGCATAAGAGCTGTTTTCCCTTGTTTTAACGCCTTGTCGATAAGCTTTAAGAAAACGGTGGTCTTGCCGCTTCCCGTAACGCCTTTCAGTAAGGCACACTGTGGCTTGCCGCTGTCCATAAGCTCGGACATTCCGCTGTATACGGCGGACTGTTCATCGGACAGCACTATATCGTCAATGCTCCTTACCGCCTTTGCTCCTGCGGTAAGAGAGCGTGAAACTTCATTGTCAAAGCATTCTACAATGCCGTTTTTCTCCATATTGTTTATAACGGCGGATGTTACAACGCAATTATAGCATACTTCCTTTACCGATGCAGAATCGGCATCCGTCAGAAAATCGGCTAACTTTTT
>CAJLXA010000002.1 GCA_905210485.1 uncultured Eubacteriales bacterium
GCATAAGCGTCTCTCGACATCGGTCGAGAGACGCTTTTTTCAACAGCATCCGTCAAGCTTTTGGCAAGGTTTTGGTCAGTTAGGCAGGGTTGTTGAAAACTCGACCCGCCGTTTGCCGACGGCTACTGACCGCCCAGAGCGCCCTGCACCCCTGGGAAAGCCACGCATCCTAGGCTCCATACCGTCGCCACCCAAAACGGAAAGGACGTGGGCGCTATGACCGAAGCCGTTGTTGAAAACTACGAGACCACGACCAGGGGCTCCGCCTCGATGGCAGCCTATCGTGCCGTACGCATCCTGCAGCTCTTGAGCGAGAACACCGGCGAGGACAAGGCGCTGCTTTCCGACGAGTTGGTCGAGCTCCTCGCCCATCCCGACGACCCCGCCCGCATGCCCATCTCGGCGGCACGCCGCAGCATCTATACCTCGATATCTGCACTTCGTCACGCCGGATACGAAATCGACTATAAGCGCGGCGTGGGCTATCGGCTCCTCACCCGCCCGCTTGCTGACGAAGAGATCATACGGCTCCACGGCATGGTCATGCGCAACCGATCGACGCCCATAGCCATTCGAAAGAGCATGGCACAGCACCTGGTCGCCATGGCGAGCGCCGATGTTCGCGACTATCTCGATATGCCCGAACCGGCACCGGCCGCCAACGACGCGCCCGTCAAGGCAACGCGTCCGCACGCCAAGCGTATCGACACGTGCGAGCTCGTCGAACAGGCCATCGACCATGGAACAACTGTCAGCTTTGATATCACAAATGTCCTGACCCGGGGCGAAATCGAGGTGGTGCGGATGACGGTCCGGCCCTTTGCCATCAGGCAACGCGATGGCGTCTCGTATCTGCTGGGAACGGTCTACGACACCCGAGGCGCCGACGACACTCTGCGCACCGTTGAGGTCAGCCGCATGAGAAACGTCAGCACGCGCTTGCTCGACGGCAAGAAACTCTTTGCCGCGCTAGACGAAGAAGACAGCCCCGCACCCGCGGCATAAGCCCCGTTACCGTCACGGGATTTTTGCCGATGGCGCCGAGGGTCAGGAAAAACGCGGCGTTTGAAAAATCGCCTCCCGCGGTCACTTTACCGCAAGACCGATAAGGCGCACCGTCCGTCCTATCGAAAACAAATCGGTTTTCCTCCGCACGGTAAGCCACCGAAAAGCGCGAAAGCGTGTCCAACGTCATATCAATATACGGCGCGCTTTCCTTATGCCCCGTAAGCGTGAGTGTACTGTCGCCGAGAAGCGGAAGCGCGAACAGCATACCGCTTATGAACTGCGACGATACATCGGCGCGGATGCGGTAATCGCCCGGAACCAGACGGCCGCTCACCCGAAGCGGTTCTTCGGCCGCGGGCGAAAGCGTCACACCGCCGCGTGCCAATTCTTCATAAAGCGGCGAAAGCGGACGGGAGGGCAATCTGCCTTTTCTGTGAAACTCTCCGCCGCAACCGAGGGCCGCAACCACGGGAAGCAGAAAACGCAGAGTAGACCCGGATTCTCCGCAATCGAGAACCGCGTTTTTCCGCGGCTCCTTTATCGGTATAACGTGAAATACGCCGCTACGGTACCCAATCTCTGCGCCGAGAGCGACAAGACAGCGAACGGTCGCCTCTATATCTTCGTTCAGAGCGCGGCAACCGATCTCGCTTTCCCCGTCCGCCAGCGCGGCGGCGATCAGGAGCCTGTGCACCTCGGATTTCGACGGAATCGCCGCTACGATACCGCCGGTCACCGGCCTTGTCAGAACGGCCGTCATACGTCAAGTCCCTCGCGGAGAAACGGAAGAAAATCGCCGATCGGCATATCCACGACGCGCGCGTCGCCGATCCCGAAAGGAACGATCACCGAAAGAGTGCCGCCCATACGCTTTTTATCTCCTAGCGCCGCGGCGTACAAGGTTTCGGCGTCGTATCCGGTCTCGATCGGAAGATGATACATCCGCAAAACTTTTTCAAGGCGTGTAAGCGTTTCGGCAGGTGCAAGGCCGCGCCGCACCGCCGCGCGCGTTACGATCATCATACCGACGGCCACCGCATGTCCGTGCGGCACCGTAAAATCCGACGCCTTTTCAATGCCGTGCCCCGCCGTATGTCCGAGGTTCAGGAGGCGGCGCACACCCGTGTCGAATTCATCTTCTTCGACAATATCGCGTTTATCCGCTACCGATGCCGCAATCACCTCGGTAAGAATCTCCGGCGTCATACCTTTTTCCAATTGTATAAACAGTTCTTTTCGGTTTATCATACCGTATTTTATCACTTCGGCCATACCGTCGGCATAGTAAAGCGGCGGAAGCGTGTCCAGAAGATCGGGATCGCAAAGAACGCGCGACGGCTGATAGAAACTGCCGACAAGATTTTTCCCTTCGGGGAGGTCAACGGCGGTTTTACCGCCGACGGACGAATCCACCATGGCGAGAAACGACGTCGGAACGGCAACGAAACGGATTCCCCGCAGGTATGTGGATGCCGCAAAAGCCGCAGGATCGCCGGTCACACCGCCGCCGAGCGCTACGATGACGTCGCTCCGCGTGATTTTGCGGTCGGCGAGAAAATGCCAGAGCGAAAGCAACGTTTCGGTGGATTTATGCGCCTCGCCGTGCGGAAAAACAAAACTTTCCGTTTTCATGCCCGCTTCGGAAAGTTGCACCAGCAGCGCCGCGCCGTAAAGCGTATAAACGGCGTCGTCGGCCACCAACACGGCGGTTCCCTTGCCTCCTGCCACGGACGCGATTTCCCGCCCCGCACCGGAAAATACGCCGCGCCCGATCACCACATCATACGGGCGGGAAGCCGCCACGTGAACCACAGTGGGACTGACCGTTCCCGATTCCGTTATGTCATTTTTCATTATCCGTCCACCTCTTCCTTTGCAATGCGCCCCGCGCGGAGAAGTTCCTCCATGCGGGCGTGGTCGCCCTCCGCCAATGCGTCGCGGTAAGCGGCAAGCGATGACAGAATTTCGTCGATTTCCGCAAGCAGCGCTTCCCGGTTGTCGAAGAACAGTTCCGTCCACATTTTTTCGTTCAGCCATGCCACGCGCGTCATGTCTTTATAAGAGCCGGCCGAGAAACCTTTGTGCCGCACGGCAGTCGGACTCTTTATGTAAGCGTTCGATACGACGTGCGCAAGCTGAGAAGTGAAGGCGATCATGCGGTCATGATCCTCCGCCGTTGTGACCGAATAGCGCTGAAATCCGACCGGCGACAGAAGTTCGCGGCATCGGTGGAGCAAGGCTTTCTCATCGCAGTCTTCCGGGAACACCAGCACCATCGGCGCGCCGGAAAACATGGTGGAACGGCTGTGCGCAAGGCCGGAATACTGCGTACCGGCCATGGGATGCGCGCCGACATACAAAAAGCCGTTTTCTTTCGCAATGGGAAAGGCTTTTTCGCATACGGCCTGCTTCACTCCGCACAGATCCATGACAATTCCGTTTTTATTGAAAAACGGGGCATTTTCGCGCATATATGCCACGGCGTCACGCGGGTACAGGGCGATCATGACAATATCGCACTCGGACAGGTTGTCCTTTGTCAGAACGCCGTCGATCACGTCGTCCGCCGCGGCGGATTCCATCGTCGCGGCGTCGATGTCATACGCATAAACTTTATGCTCTCCTTTTTTATACGCTTTTGCCATTGAGCCGCCGATAAGGCCAAGCCCTACGATACCGACCGTCATTTCTCTTCTCCTTTTTCTTTATAATAAAAAACGAACGCCACAGGTTTTTCACTGTGGCGTTCGGCTGATTCTGCCAAACTGTCGATAAACGCAGCAAAAATACCTTTACTCTATTGTATCAGCAATAAAAGTAAAAGTAATAATATGCGTTTACGAAATTGTTCAGCATAACGGTTATCCTCTTCTTTCCCTTTACGGGATTATATGTGCATTGTACCACACTCGACTTTATTTGTCAAGTATCGGGCAGTGAAATTGAAAATTATTTTTCGCTTTGTGTTCAGTCGTCGTACCCGTTCGGGTTATGGGACTGCCAGTTCCAGCTGTCGCGCACCATGTCGTCCAGCGTATAAGCGGCCTCCCAGCCGAGCACTTCGCGCGCCTTTGTCGGATCGGCATAGCACGCGGGAATATCGCCGGGGCGGCGGGGAGCGATGACATACGGTACGTCGACCTTGTTTTCTTTGACAAAGGCCTTGACCATATCCAGAACGCTGTAACCGATGCCGGTTCCGAGGTTGAAGACCGAAACGCCGGGCGCTTCGTAACGGATGGCGGCAACATGGCCTTTGGCAAGGTCAACAACGTGAATATAGTCGCGGACGCCGGTTCCGTCGGGCGTGGGATAATCGTTTCCGAAGACCGAAAGTTGCTTCAGCTTGCCGCACGCAACCTGCGTGATATAAGGCATCAGGTTGTTCGGAATACCGTTCGGCATTTCACCGATAAGGCCGCTCTTATGGGCGCCGACAGGGTTGAAATAGCGTAACAGCACCACCGAGAAGTCGGGGTTTGCATGGCAATACCCTTTCAGGATCTGCTCGATCATGTATTTTGTCCATCCGTAAGGATTGGAGCAGTCGCCGGTATGCATATCCTCGGTAATGGGGCAATGGTCTGGATTGCCGTAAACCGTTGCGGAAGAGGAAAACACGAGTTTTTTCACACCGAATTCGCGCATAACCTCAATCAGCGTCAGCGTCGAATCAATATTGTTGCGATAATAGCGAAGCGGCTCCTTCACCGATTCGCCGACGGCTTTCAGACCCGCAAAGTGGATCACAGCGTCGATCTTGTTTTCACGGAATACAGGAATAAGCGCCTCCCGGTCGCATACGTCGGCACGGTAAGCCTTTACTTTTTTACCCGTGATCTGTGCCACACGGTCAAGGGATTTTTCCGAACTGTTGGCGTAATTATCCACCGTCACCACGTCATAGCCGGCGTTCAGAAGTTCGACAGCGGTATGCGAGCCGATATAGCCGGCGCCGCCCGTAAGAAGAATCTGCATTTTGTTTCCTCCGATTTCGTTTGATCTTTCATCTGCTATTATATTTTAAAGGAAAAGATTTGTCAATTGCTTTTTTTGCCGTAAACCAAGATTTTTTGAATATTTTTTTGTACAGCCTGCTTTTTATCCCCTTTTCATTCTTTTTCCGTACTGCCTTTATACCGGATAATGAGTGCAAAACAAATCTCCGAAAAAACGAAATCAACCGATTTTTCCTTACAAGATAGCCTCTTCGGCAACATATCTTGTCATATATTGAGGCATATTGCACATTTTTTAAAGTCTGTTATCCGTGTTTTGTGTTTAATCATACAAAAAACAAAAAATTTCAATTTAGTACTTTACAACTTTAGCGCGATGAAGTATAATAGTATCATCAAACAGCGGCTACCTGCCGCATATCAACGAAGGAGACAACACCATGAAAAAAGTATTATCGTTCATTCTCGTTATGGCAACCTGCCTTACCGTTCTTCTGTCCCTCGCCTCCTGCGGCAACAAGTTTTCCAATCTGCAGATCATTGACATCGGCCAGGAAGAAGAATATTACGGCATTGCGTTCCGCAAAGGTTCCGACATGACCCGCAAAGTCGAAGACATCACAAAGCAATTGCTCGCCGACGGTACCCTGAAAGCAATCGGTCAGAAATACGGCACGGCGCCGGTTGACGCCGACGCGTACATTCCCGCCGCCGAGACAAATGCTGACTCCGGCGACTGGGCATACATTCAGGGAAAAGGCAAACTGGTAATCGGTATCACCGACTTCAAACCCATGGATTACAAAGACGATAACGGCAAATGGATCGGTTTTGATGCCGAATACGCCGAAAAAGTCTGCGAAAAACTGGGCGTCACCGCCGAATTCAAAGCCATCGTATGGGAACAGAAAGAAGTGCTTCTCGAATCCAAGCAGATCGACTGCGTATGGAACGGCATGACCATCACCGACGCTATGAAAAATGCCGCAAGCTGCACCGTTCCCTATATGCAGAACAAACAGGTCGCCGTCGTGCTGAAGAGCAAAGCCGATACCTATAACAGTCTCGACGCCATGGCTTCCGCCCGCATTACCGCCGAAGACGGTTCCGCCGGTGCCGGCGTTGCACAGGACAGCCTGAAAAACGCACAGTTCAAAGCGGTGGAAGCACAGACGGACGCACTCCTCGCCGTTCTCGGCGGTCAGGCAGACGTAGCCATCATCGACTACATCATGGCCAAGGCTCTTATTTCAAAATAAGGATATTTGTAAATAAAGCATTACATATCAAGCGTATCTTTTCTCTTCTCGCCTGATACGATCCGCCTCGCGGTGTACGAAAATACGTCGCGGGCGGATTTCGGCGTTCATTCCGGATATTATGAAGACGTGAAAAACGGCGCGCATACGCCGCTTTCACAATAAAGAGGATTTATGAACACTTTCTTTTCGGTCAACCTGCAGCTTCTGCAAGGTTTTTTAGCGACAATACAGATATTTGTCATCACGCTTCTCATCGCGCTTCCGGCAGGGCTCATCATCGCATTCGGCTCCATGTCGCATTTTTATCCGTTGCGAAAAGCGGTGCGTATGCTCGTCTGGGTGGTACGCGGTACGCCGCTTATGTTGCAACTGATCATCATGTATAACGGCCCCGGACTCCTTTTCGGAACGCCGATCTTCAATGCGTATACGGCCACCTATATCACCTTCGGCCTGAATTACGCGTGCTATTTTTCGGAAATATACCGCGGAGGTATCGAATCCATCGCGCAGGGACAATATGAAGCGGGGCAGGTGCTCGGTATGACGCGCCGCGAAACGTTTTTCCACGTCATTCTCCTGCAGGTGGTGAAGCGCATTGTTCCGCCGATGTCGAATGAAATCATAACGCTTGTGAAGGACACTTCTCTTGCCCGCATCGTCACCTATTACGAACTGATCTACATTGCGCAAAGCATGATCCGCGGAAAAGGTCTGTTGTGGCCGCTCTTCTATTCGGGCGTGTTTTATCTTGTATTCACCGCGCTTCTCACCTTTATTTTCGGTAAGATCGAAAAGAAACTTTCTTATTTCAAGGCGTAAAGGAGATTTTGTCTATGACTTCCGATAACACCATGCTGGAAGTGGTCGATCTTTATAAAAGTTTCGGCAATACCTCTGTTCTCAACGGCGTCAGTTTTTCTTTGAAAAAAGGCGAGGTGCTCTCCGTCATCGGCAGTTCCGGCGGCGGAAAAACGACCTTGCTCCGTTGTCTCAACTTTCTCGAAAAAGCAGACAGCGGTATGATCCGCGTGGCGGGAGAGACCGTTTTCCATGCGACCGCGGGAGAAAAAGCCGAAGTATCCGACGACGCGCAGTCCTCTTTCGGCCTCGTGTTCCAGCAATTCAATCTTTTTCCGCAATATAATGTGATCGAAAACCTGATGCTTGCTCCGAAACTTCGTGCCAAACGCGAAAAAACTTATACGCCCGAACTGGCCGAAGAAATCCGAAGTCGGGCGACCGAACTGCTTGCGACCGTCGGTCTGTCCGAAAAAGAAAATGCCTATCCGTGCGAACTGTCCGGCGGTCAGCAACAGCGCGTCGCCATTGCGCGCGCGCTCATGCTCTCCCCCGAAATCCTTTGTTTTGACGAACCGACGTCGGCTCTCGATCCCGAACTGACCGGCGAAGTCCTGAAAGCCATCCGCGCGTTGAGAAGCAGTGACCGCACGATGATCATTGTGACGCACGAAATGGAATTTGCCCGCAATGTATCCGACAAAGTCATCTTCATGGCCGACGGTCTGATCGAAGAAATGGGCACGCCGGAAGAGGTTTTTGACCATCCGCTCTCGGGAAAAACAAAAGCCTTTCTCGGACGGTCGCACGACGCCGCCAGCGGTCTTTGACGAAGTTTCCGGTTTCTCCGTATTTTCAATATTGAAAGCGATATGTAAACACCTCTTTACATATCGCTTTTTCCATGTATATTCCGCGACCATATCCGAAAGAATAAAAACAAAAACGAGGTAACGGAATATGGAGCATAAATCGCTGTGGCAGATGACCGTTAAGGCGCCGGCCTATCCGGTACTTGACGGCGAAATCACCGCCGACGTCACCGTTATAGGCGGCGGAATTGCCGGTATACTTACCGCAAAACTTTTGACCGAGGCGGGGTTCTCCGTCGTTGTACTGGAACGTGACCGTATCGGCGGCGGCGCAACGGGTAACAGCACTGCGAAGATCACATCGCAACACGGCATGAAATACCGCACATTATTAAAAGACCTCGGCGAAGAAGGCGTGAAATTGTACGCCTCCGCCGAAGAAGAGGCAATCACCGCCTACCGCGAGATGGTCGAACGGTATCATATCGACTGCGATCTTGTAACGCGCCCCTCCTGCCTTTATACCTGCTGTGATCCGGAATCCATTCTGGAAGAATGTCACGCGGCGCGTATCGGCGGCATCGACGCCGTAACGGTCGACGAAACGCCGCTCCCCTTTCCTATACGGAAAGCCGTGGTATTCCCCGATCAGGCGGCCTTTCATCCGTTACGGTTTCTGTACGGTATTGCCGATTCTCTCCGCATTTTTGAAAACACGGCGGTCACCGACATTGAGGACGGTACGGTCCATACCCGCCGCGGCCGCGTCAAAAGCCGATATACCGTTTTTGCCTGCCACTTCCCCTTTCGTAATTTCCCCGGTCTTTATTTCACAAAGATGCATCAATCGCGTTCGTATCTTCTGGCACTGAAAGGCGTAAAACCGATTCCCGGGCTGTTTTATTCCGCAGATGCCGACGGATATACATTCCGCGATTACGGAGAACTGCAAATATTCGGCGGCGGCGCACACAGAACGGGCGAACCGTATCCGGGCGGTGCCTACGATATGCTGACGCGCACCGCAAAGCGGCTCTTCCCCGATGCCAAAATCGCTGCCATGTGGTCGGCGCAGGACAATATCACGGCCGACGGTTTACCCTATATCGGTTATTTTTCGCATCTCGGCGAACACAGTTTTGTCATCACCGGCTTTGCAAAGTGGGGTTTTTCCACCGCCTATACGGCGGCGCGCCTTATCACCGATAAAATCAGCGGAAAAGAAAATCCGTGCGACGATCTTTTTTCACCGCGGCGCGCCTCTGCCAAAAGTCTCGGCAACCGTTTGGCCGATGCCGGCGTGTCCATAAAGAATCTGACAAAAGAAATCGCCTCCTCTCCCAAAAGAACCGAAAGCGACCTTGCCTGCGGCGAGGGCGACGTTGTCCGTTATCATGGACGAAAATGCGGCGTGTATAAAGATGAAAACGGAAAGCTGTATGCCGTTTCCTCCCGCTGTCCGCACCTCGGTTGCGAACTTGTTTTCAACCCAGACGAAAAGAGTTGGGACTGCCCGTGTCACGGTTCGCGTTTTTCCTATACGGGGGAGCGCCTGTGCGGCCCTGCGGAAACCGACCTGCCGCTCCTGACGCAGGAAACCGAAGCCGGTAACCCTTTATAACCGTGCAAAACAACCGGGGAAAACGGACATAGCGAAGAATCATCTGCATGCGCGCACGCACGAAATGTATAGGTAACCGCTAAACGAACCTATGCTGTCAAAGTTCGACTACCGCCCGTTTTACGGTCCTCTTTCGCCTATCGTCCCGCTTATCGCCTTTCGTCCCGCGTACCGTCATGCGGATATGCGCGTCTTCGCGCGCCTTCTCTCCATTTGTTAAAAAAGAAAATGCAAACAAAAGTTTGCATTTTCTTTTTTAATTGTGCTCGCAGATATCCACAGCCGCAATCGTGCCGTCGGACACAGCGGTCGTCAATTGGCGTACGCGCTTTTTCCGACAATCCCCGGCGGCATATATCCCCGGCAGGACGCATCCGTCTTTTCCCAGCACGCGCATGTTTTCATCGGTTACAAGGAAGCCGTTTTCACATAGTGCAAAGGGATCGTATAAAGCCGTATCCGGCACGCGGCCGATAGCGCCGAATACAGCGGATACGGCAAGGGTTTCCTCTTCTCCGCTCACTGTATGACGGAGGCAAAGGGCGGACAGCTTTCCGTTATCGGTTTTTGCTTCTACAGGGATCCTGTCATATAAAACCGTGATATTGCCGGCGGCAAGAACACGCCGCACGTTTTCTTCCTCGCCACGAAACGTATCGCGCCGATGCACAAGATATACGTGATCTGTAACGCCGGAAAGATACAGTGCCTCCGTGAGCGCGGTATTACCGCCGCCGACCACCGCCACTTTACGGCCGCGGTAAAAACGGCCGTCGCAAAGCGCACAATAGGAAACGCCGTTCCCGCGCAACGCCTGCTCATTCGGGAACGGTAAACGGCGCGGCTCACTTCCCGTGGCCAACAATACCGCCGCCGATAAATACTCATGTTTCGCCGTTTTTACACTGCACGGCGCCCCTGGGGTCACCGACGTAACATTTTCCGCCTTTATTTCGGCACCGCTGTCCTTGGCCTGCTTCACCAGAAAACGGATAAATTCGGCGCCGCTTATCCCCGGCGCGGCCGGATAATTCTCAATCGTCGGTGCGTCAAGGATCTGACCGCCCCCGCCGGCTTTATCGAGCACCAAAACGCGCTTTCCCGCGCGCGCGGCGTAGAGCGCCGCTGTCAGTCCCGCCGCGCCGCCGCCGATAATCACCATATCCCACATATTCTCCGCCCGCTTTCTTCTTTTTATTTATTATGCCCGGATATACGTCGTTTCACGCGATGAAAAAAGTGCCGCACAGGATAATCCCATACGCGAATACGGGCATACAAACGGTATCGCCATGACGAAAGTTTTTTCACACGTCCGTTTCTCGTATAAGAGGTCATTACGCCGAGGATCCTGTCGTCCGGAATCGGGGATTCGGTGTAATAGCAATTATCCCCGCGCATAACGTAGCCTGCGGCGGTAATACGAATAACGCGATGAAGCAGGAACTTCTCCTGCGCCGCGTCGTAGTAAAAGACGACATCGTATTTTCGCGGCGGACGTGTCGGCGCGGTCACCGTAACGGCGTCCTGCTTCTCCCGCAAAAGAGGAAGCATGCTCGTGCCCGCAATACGGCCGCTGTAAACAATCCGCCGTCCGTCCATACTTTTTTCGTCCACATTGCCACCCCATTCCGTCTTTTTTTACATCTTACCACGAAACCCGCGCGGTGTCAAGTTCATCGAATTGTTTTTTACTTAAAAGAAAGAACCGCATGCACGCATGACGGTTCTTTCTTTTGTATTTATCAGTAAAAATGTACTGTAAACATTACATTTTGCTGTCAAAGCTCGGATTGAAAGCGTAGAAATTCTTTTTATCCAGACGATCGGTGGCAATGCGCAGGGCATCGCCGAAACGCTGGTAATGTACGATCTCACGCTCACGAAGAAACCGAAGTACATCGCGCACATCGGGATCGTCAATCAAGCGCAGCAGATTGTCATAAGTAACGCGCGCCTTTTGTTCGGCGGCAAGATCTTCGTTCAGATCTGCAAGAACATCGCCCTTCACGCCGATTGCCGACGCGGTAAACGGCGTTCCCGCCGCGGCGCATGGATAAACGCCCACCGTATGATCCACAAAATATTTGTCAAAGCCGCCGGCTGTGATCTCCTCGGGCGTCAGATGACGCGTAAGCTGATAAATGATGGAAGAGATCATCTCCACATGTGCCAGTTCTTCCGTACCGACATCCGTCAGTATACCGACTACCTCATTATAAGGCATAGAGAAACGCTGGGAAAGATAACGCGTCGAAGCGGCGAGTTCGCCGTCCGGACCGCCCATCTGGCTGATGATGAGCGAAGCGGCGCGTGCGTCGGGGTTTTTGATTTTAATGGGGTATTGCAGTTTTCTTTCGTAAATCCACATGTGTCAGTTCTCCTCCGTCTGCCAGGGCCACGGCATTTTTGCCCAGCGGAAATCCTCGTCATAACCGTCGCCGCCTGCCGTCAGGGGGCCGTATTCTTCTTCATATGCTTCGGTGGCACGTTCCAGTTCGTCATTGATTTTACGGAAATATGCCAATGCCTCACGGTTATCGGGGTAAGCGTCAAGGTACAGATTGGTTTCCACCGCCGCAAACGACAGTTCCGAAATCTTTTTCATCAGTTTTTCTCTTTCACTCATGGCACTCACCTCCTGCCGCCATAAACGGCAAATCCAGCTCTTTGAAGAGCGTACCGCGTGAAAGACCCTCTTCGGGGCTGTACATTTTGCGGAAATACTGCCGCGGCACATAAGCCATTGCAAGCGGGAAATCCGCCATAGGATCCACATTGTCGGGATCGCAGGGTGTTTTTTCTATATACTGTTCCGCGCGTTCACGACGCGGCGTTTCGGGCATCATCGGCGCTTGCGGTACTTCCGGTACCTCCGGCATTTCCGTACGCGCAGCAACACGGTTATTATCGGCATTATCCGTAATTCTTTCCGGACTCATGTCCTCTGCCGTTCCCTCGTTCCGTTGTCTGCCGCGCAAGCTGTGATAATAATGATATTGATTCATCGGGTACTCCTTTTACAGCAGCCGCTGCGATAGCAGTATATGTCGCGGCAGGAAATAGTGACATATTTCCCGTAAAAAAACGGCCGTCCTTTCGGACGACCGTCTTTGCTGTCACATTCTTTTTCTTTTATGCATGAAGACCATAACAGCGGCAATCAGTATCGCAACGGCATACGCCGAAACAATCAAAACATCCTTGCCGACACCGTCATATGTACCGGCGTACAGTGCGCGTTCAAGGTTTACCGCATGTACAAACGGCAGACAATCGGCAATCCTGGTAAAAACATCGCCGAGAAGAGACATGTCGATCCATATGCCGGAAAGCCACGCCGTCAGATTCGTCATCAATGCACCGCATACGCCACCGACCTGTTTTTCATTCATAAACGAACCAAAGAACAGTCCAAGCGCGATATAGAATACCGACATCGGCAGAATCCCCGGAACAGCGGCCAACAGATTCACAGTTACAGGCAAGCCGAGGCAAAGCGCGACGGCATATGTCACAGCGCATTGCAGAAGCGCAATCGGCAGGAGCGGCAACGTATAACCGAGAATATAGTCTATATCCCTCATCGGCGTCGTATAAAGGCGCATGAGAAAGGCGCCGGAGCGGTCTTTTGAAACCAACATGCCCGAGAATATCGTCATGAAAGACAATCCGAACACCGTCATACCGGGAGCAAGACTTTTAATTTCAAAGATCGCAACGGGAAGATTGCGTTGCATGACAGACATCAGAATCAAAAGAATGAGCGGAAAGCCAAGGCCGAACGCCGGCGTCATCGGATCACGCAGGACTTCTTTTGCCGTTCTCATCGAAAAAGCGTATGTTCTCATCACTTTGTCTCCTTTACCAATGCAACGAATGCTTTCTCCAGCGAATCCGTTCCCGTGCGCCGGCATATATCCGCCGTTGTACCGATATACAGAAGTTTCCCGTCCTTCATCACGCCTATACGATCCGAAAGCGCCTCCGCCTCTTCCATATAATGCGTGGTCAGTATGATCGTCATTCTGCTTTTCAGTTCCTGTATCACGTCCCATAGTTCCTGTCGCGCGATCACGTCAAGGCCGAGCGTCGGCTCGTCAAGAAACAAAACGCGCGGTTCGGATATCAGAGCCATAGCGATACTGAGACGGCGTTGATAGCCGCCGGATAACTTCTTGGCGGCGGTATTTGCTTTGTTTGTAAGAGCAAAGGCCTCCATCAGCGATACGGCTTTTTGTACGGCATCACGGCGTGAAAAACCGAAAATTTCGGCAATCATCTGCAAATTTTCACGAACGGTCAGGTTCGGTGCATAGGCGCTTTCCTGCGGGGACACCGCAATGATCTTTTTGACCTCGTTTTCCGTATTCTTCACGCTGTTTCCGAAAATAAATGCGTCGCCGCTCGTCGGCCGTGTAAGACAGGAAAGCATTTTTATGGTCGTGGTTTTTCCCGCGCCGTTAACGCCGAGAAGAGAAAAGAGTTCTCCCTCCTGCACCGACAGCGTAAGCGAATCCACCGCGGTCAGTTCTTTATACTTCTTTGTCAGGTTCTCGGTTCGGATTGCTTCCATTACTCTCTCTATGCTCCTTATAATAAGCGGCAATGCCGCGATAACTGTCGTTCAATACGCGATCAATTTCTTCTTTTTTCCACGGATAGTACCGGGTGACGATCATAGTGGCAATACCGTGACACACCGTCCACAGTTCGACATGAAACAATAGCGCCTCTTCACGGGAGACGCCCAGCTTCTCCTGCAACATATCGAGAAGCGGTTCGATCTCGCCGGCGTCGCCGTCTTCGGTATCCGTCCCTCTGTCGCGCATAAAAAGCAGGCGGAAAAGTTGCGGTTCTTCACTTGCAAAAGCAATATACGCAAGACCGCTGGCTTTATACGGCGTATCCGATGTGCGCACCGCCGTAAATATCCGTTCTGCGTAAATCTTTTTGGCCTCCGCAATAATTTCCTGCCGCAATTCGTTCATACTGCGGTAGTGGGAATAAATAGGCTGTGTCGAACAACCGATCTCCGCGGCAAGACGGCGGGCATTCAAAACGCCCTCGCCTTCGCGCTGTACCAATGCAAATGCTTTACGGAAAATATCTTCTTTGCGTACTTTGACCTTTGGCGGCACGGCTTTCTCCTTTATATAACATATGTTATATATGTATTATAGCACGCCGGCAAGCCTTTGTCAATAGAAAGCTGCGGACTTTTTACAGAAGATACGAATCAAAAAAGAAAAGCACCGCGCGGTATCACGGATACGGATACCGAACGGTGTTTATCGGGGTATGTTGTCCCCGGAAACCGCCGATTATTCAGCGGTTTCGGTAGCGGGAGCCTTTTCAGCTTCCGCAGCGGGAGCGGTCTCGGCGACTTTCTTTTTACGGGTAGTCGTCTTCTTTTTAGCAGGAGCGGCGTCGGCTTCCTTTGCAGCAGCTTCCTTTACGGCAGCTTTCTTTCTGGGAGAAGATTTCTTCGCGGGTTTTACTTCCTCCACGGGGGCTTCTTCCTTGACGTCCTTCAGCTTGATAAGAGCCATTTCGGCACAGTCGCCGCGGCGCGGACCGAGTTTATAGATCTGCGTATAACCGCCGGCTACATCGGCATAAGAGGGCGCGATGGTGTCGAACAATTTCTTCGCAACATTCTCGCGGGTCAGAATACCGAGAGCGGTACGATAAGCGGCGAGATTGCCCTTTTTGCCGAGCGTAATCAGGTTATCGGTAACGGCGCTGAGTTCCTTTGCTCTCGTGTAAGTGGTCTTGATCTGACCCTTATCGAGAAGATTCGTCGCCATGCCGTTCAGCATAGCCAATCTGTGCGCGGTAACTCTGCCGAGTTTTCTTGTTCCGGGCATTTTTCTTTCTCCTTATAAGATTAGTCTTCAACCGTTTTCAGGTTGAGTCCCAAAGAATGCAGTTTCTGAATCACTTCTTCGAGAGACTTTCTGCCGAGGTTTCTGACCTTGATCATATCCTCTTCGGTACGGTTGATCAGATCCTCCACCGTGTCGATACCGGCACGTTTCAGGCAGTTAAAGCTACGGACGGAGAGGTCGAGTTCCTCAATCGTCATCTCCAGAACCTTTTCCTTCTTGGTTTCCTCACGTTCGATCATTACCTCTGCATGACGCGCGTCGTCGGACATACCGACAAAGAGGTTCAGATGTTCGTTCAGAATTTTTGCGGCGTGAGCGATGGCTTCCTTGGCGGAAATCGTGCCATTCGTCAGAACGCGCATCGTGAGTTTATCGTAATCGGTGATATTGCCTACACGGGTATTCTCCACTTTGTATTCCACACGAAGAACGGGGGTAAAGATGGAATCGGTGAAAATCGTACCGATCGGGGCGCCAACGCCGCCCGAAGACATGAGATAATATTGTTTGTTCTTATCCTGCGAAACATAACCGCGACCCGCGTCAAACGTGATCTCCATGTAAAACCGTGCGTCGGCACTTACCGTGGCGATATGCTGGTCGGGGTTAAAAATTTCGATGTCGGAATCGGGGATAATATCGGCAGCCGTCACAACGCAGGGACCCGTAACGTCAATCGTTACGGTTTTCGGGCTGTTCGTGTGCAGCTTGGCAATGATGCCTTTCACGTTCAGAACGATTTCGGGAACGTCTTCCTTGACACCCTGCACAGCGGAAATCTCATGAAGGACACCGCCGATTTTGATACTCGTTGCCGCATAGCCCTGCAAAGAGCTGAGAAGAATACGGCGCAGAGAGTTGCCGAGCGTCTGGCCGTAACCGCGTTCAAGCGGTTCGACAACGAAAAGACCCTCGCTGCCGGATTCGTTCAGATCCTGCGTGCTGACATCGGGCTTCTCTATTCCAATCATGTTCAATTCCTCCAAAATCTTTGATTTAGTGGCAATCGTTTCCGCCGTTGCGGAAACAGTCGTACAACAATAATCCGTATAACGGAGCTACGGGAAAAAATCCCGCGGCGCCGTACTCGGAGGCTGTTATTTGGAATAAAGTTCGACGATAAGCTGTTCGTCAAAGTCAAAGTCGATGTCTTCTCTTGCGGGAAGAGCAACTACTTTTGCCTGCATTTCAGCAGCATTGACCTCCAGCCATTTCGGCTTGATACGGCCTTCAACAGCTTCGGCAAGTCCTTTGATCTTGGCGGAATCCTTGCTGTTTTCGGCAACGGCGATCACGTCGCCGGCCTTCACAAGGATCGAGGGAATGTTGGCCTTTTTACCGTTGATGGTAAAGTGACCGTGCAGAACGAGCTGACGCGCTTCCTTGCGGCTTTCGGCCATACCCATTCTGTATACAACGTTATCAAAGCGGCGTTCAAGAAGGATAAGGAGGTTTTCACCCGTCATGCCTTCCATGCTTTCGGCTTTCTTGTAGTAGTTAAGGAACTGGGCTTCCAGTACGCCGTAATAGCGGCGGGCTTTCTGCTTCTCACGAAGCTGCATGCCGTATTCACCCATTTTTTTGCGGGCAGCACCGTGCTGACCCGGCGCGGAAGTTCTGTGCTCCAGCGCGCATTTGCCGGAGGTGCAACGGTCGCCTTTCAGAAAGAGTTTGGTACCCTCTCTGCGGCACATTTTGCAGCTCGGACCTGTATATCTTGCCATTCTTCTATACCTCCTGTTATCAAACGCGACGACGTTTCGGGGGACGGCAGCCGTTGTGAGGAATAGGCGTTACGTCACGAATGAGCGTAATGTCCAGTCCTGCGGTCTGCAGTGCGCGAATTGCGGATTCGCGACCCGATCCGGGGCCTCTGACATAAACTTCAACCGTCTTCATACCGTGATCCATAGCAAGCTTTGCAGCCTGTTCAGCGGCGGTCTGAGCGGCGAAAGGAGTTGATTTCTTTGAACCTTTGAAACCGAGTTCACCGGCGGATGCCCAGGAAATAACATTTCCCTGTACATCGGTAATGGTAACGATCGTGTTGTTAAAAGTGGAACGGATATGCGCAGTACCTTTTTCGATATTCTTGCGCTCACGACGCTTTTTAACAACTTTTTTAGTTGCAGCGGTAGTAGCCATCTGTTCTCACTCCTTATTTCTTCTTGTTGGCAATGGTCTTGACCGGGCCTTTTCTGGTTCTGGCATTGGTCTTTGTTCTCTGACCGCGAACCGGGAGACCCTTTCTGTGACGGATGCCGCGATAGCAGTTGATTTCGACCATGCTCTTGATGTTCATGGAAACTTCACGGCGGAGATCGCCTTCCACATGGTACGAGGTTTCGATTTCGTCACGGAGTTTGGCGATTTCGGCTTCCGTAAGATCCTTGGCACGGGTGTCGGGATTGACACCGGTCTTGGCAAGAATATCGCGGGCGCTCTTGACGCCGATACCGTAGATATAAGTGAGCGCATATTCAACGCGCTTTTCGTTAGGAATATCAACACCAGCTATACGAGCCATTTTCGATATTTCACTCCTTCTTCAATTCTTAAAGTCCGGCGATCTCAGCCCTGCTTCTGCTTATGCTTCGGGTTTTCGCAGATCACCATGACCTTACCTTTTCTTTTAATGATTTTGCATTTATCGCAAATCTTTTTAACGGAAGGTTTAACTTTCACGGTTTTATACCTTTCCTTTCAGAGATTATTTTACTTTTTTCTCCAGGTGATGCGACCTTTTGTCAGGTCGTAAACCGATACCTCAACGGTCACGGTATCGCCCGGAAGAATCTTGATATAGTTCATGCGAAGCTTACCGGATATATGAGCGGTCACAACATGACCGTTCGGTAGCTTGACTTTGAATACAGCGTTCGGAAGGGCTTCCAGAACAACGCCGTCTTCAAATTCCATCACATCGTCCTTTGGCACGATAAATCCTCCTTAGAAACTTAGTTCGCAACGGTCAGAATGACCGGTCCGTCTTCCGTAATCGCCACGGTATTTTCATAATGCGCGGAGAGTTTACGGTCTGCGGTGACAACGGTCCAACCGTCCCGAAGTTCGCACACGTTTGCAGTGCCGACGTTCACCATGGGTTCAATGGCGATCGTCATGCCGGAATACAGTCTTGCGCCGCGTCCCGCCGTGCCGAAATTCGGTACTTCGGGATCTTCATGCAGTTCATGTCCGACCCCGTGCCCGATGTACTTACGCACAACGGAGAAGCCGTTTTCCACTACATATTTTTCGATAGCACTGCCGATGTCGCCGATTCGGTTGCCTGCTTTGGCGAAAACGACTCCGTGTTCGAAACTTTCCCGAGTGACGCGGATAAGTTTCAGAGCCTCTTCGCTCACGTGACCGACCGCATAGGTTCTTGCGGAGTCACCGTGATAGCCGCGATAGCAAGCGCCGACGTCGACCTTGACAATGTCGCCGTCCCGGATCACCACATGGTGACTGGGAATGCCGTGAATGACCTGCTCGTTAAGACTGATACAAGCGCTTCCGGGGAATCCCCCGTAGCCGAGGAAAGAGGGGCGGGCGCCGGATTTCACAATGAAATCGTGGATCTTATCGTCCAGTTCCTTTGTCGTCATACCGGGACGCAGGCATTGCTCCGCATAGAGCAACGCCTCCGCCGTAATACGACCCGCGTCTTTCATCAAACGCAACTGTTCTGCTGTTTTGATCGGAATCATAAATGTTTATACTCCGAGTGCCGCAAAAGTGCGTGCCGTTGTTTCTTCAAGAAGTTCTGCGCCTTTGACCACTTTGAGAATTCCCTTCTTCTGATAGAAATCTTTCAAAGGTTCGGTCACATCGTGGTACACTTTCAGACGTTCCAGTACAACTTCGGGAGCGTCGTCTTTGCGAATCGTGAGTTCTGCACCGCACTTATCGCAATGAACATTGTCTGCCGAGGGATTGTACTGTGTGTGATAGGTAGCGCCGCATCCGCATACGCGGCGGCCGCTCATGCGCTTTACGATGTCTTCATCGGCAACATAAAGTTCAAGAACGACGTCAATGCCGACGCCCATTTTGTCCAGTGCCTCAGCCTGAGGCACCGTACGGGGGAATCCGTCAAGGATAAAACCGTTTTTACAGTCGGGGTTTTCAAGACGTTCTTTGATGATGCCGATAACGACTTCATCGGGAACGAGCTTGCCGTTTTCCGTATACTGCTTGGCGGCGAGACCCATAGCGGTTCCCGTTTTTATAGCCTCGCGGATAATGGCGCCGGTGGAGATTGTCGGGATCGAAAGACGTTCCGACAGAAGTTCCGCCTGCGTGCCTTTGCCCGCGCCGGGGGCTCCTAAAAAGATAATTCTCATACTTTTCCTCCGATTTTAATCCAGGAAGCCTTTGTAACTACGCATGGACAGCTGAGATTCCAGTTCCCGCGCGGTTTCCTCAATAACACCGACAACAATCAGAATCGACGTACCGCCGAAAGTGAACGCGGAAGTGAAATAGGAAAGATACGCCGCATAGCCCGTGCCGGACACAATGACCGACACACCGGGAACAAACAAAGCCGCCTTAACGATGATCGGAAGCAGCGCCACGATACCGAGGAAGATTGCGCCGGCAAGCGTAATACGGGAGACAATGCGCGAAATGAATTCCGCTGTAGGTCTGCCCTGACGGATACCGGGGATCATACCGCCGTTCTTTTTAAGGTTATTGGAAATCTCAATCGGATTGAACGAGATCTGAATATAGAAATACGAAAATGCAATAATCAGAACAAAGAGCGACACCGCGTAGAACCAGTTGTTGGTATCGCAAAAATCATAGAGACGGTTCCAGAACGAAGGGTTCTTCACTGCGGAAGCACTCTTGACGTTGAAGAACATCATGATCGTTGCGGGAAGCGTGCAAATGGAACTTGCGAAGATAATCGGCATAACGCCGCTCATGTTCAGCTTGATCGGCAGATTGGAGTTCTGTCCGCCATACATCTTGCGTCCGACGGTACGTTTGGCGTACTGAATCGGAATACGGCGTTCGGAGCCGGTCACAAAGATGATGAAGACGGTCAGTGCAATAAGACCGATGACAATCACGGCCGTCAGTACAGACGCCCAGACGATCGCCGATACCTTTCCCGTGGTCTTCGACGCGCCGGTCTGGAAAAGCAGAACCAGTTTATATACGACCGTAGGAAGTGTGGAAATGATGTTGGCGAAAAGGATCAAAGAAATGCCGTTTCCGAGGCCGTTTTCATTGATCTTTTCGGCAAGCCACATCACCAGCGCGGCACCGGCACAGAAGCAAAGAATAATGACAATCGCATAGAACCATGCAAGATTGCCGCTGCTTGCTTCACTCTTGAGACAACCGTAGTTTCTCAGGATAAAATAATAACCGAGAGCTGTAACGACAGCGATGATAACGGTGATAAAACGCGTGAGAGCATTCAGGAATTTCTTGCCCTCTTCGCCCTCTTTCGATTTGCGTTCCAGCGGTTTAATCGCCACGCAAAGAAGCTGAACGATAATGGACGCGTTGATATAAGGCGACACGCCGAGGGCGAACAGGGTACCCTGTGCCAAAGCGCCGCCGGAAAGCAGGTCGAGATAGGAGAAGATACCCGTTATCGACGTAACGAAGGATTCCCCTCCGGTGCCAACCAGTTTATTATGGTCGATAAAAGGAACGGGAATGACCGTACCGATACGGTACAGGAGCAGGATAAAAAGCACAAACAGAATCTTTTTTCTGATATCGGGCGTTTTCCATGCGTTTTTTAAAGTCTGAAGCATTTAGATTACCTCAGTCTTTCCACCTGCTGCTTCAATCTTTCCTTTCGCTGTTTCCGAAAAGACTTTCGCTTTCACGGTAAGATTTTTCTGCAGTTCACCTTTGCCGAGAATTTTTACGCCGTCACATACCTTGCTGACAACGCCGGCTGCGAGGAGTGCGTCTGCGTCAACGACTGCGCCGTCGTCGAAACGATTGAGAGACTCAACATTAACAACAACATACTGCTTTGCAAACTTATTGTGGAAGCCTCTCTTCGGAAGTCTTCTGTAAAGCGGGAGCTGACCGCCTTCAAATCCGGGTTTTACACCGCCGCCGGAGCGGGCGTTCTGACCCTTGTGGCCTTTGCCGGCCGTTTTGCCATTGCCGGAACCTGTGCCTCTGCCCTTGCGGAAGTTTTCCTTAACGGAGCCTTCTGCGGGAGAAAGTTCATGGAGCTTCATAATATATCCTCCTTTCAAATTCCGATTAAACGGTTTCCGTCTTGACGAGGTGACGAAGAACGTTCACCTTGCCGAGAACGGCATCGTTCTTCGCACCGACGAACGTGTCGCCGATTTTGCGAAGACCGAGAGACTGCGCGGTAGCTTTCTGTGCGGGGTTCGTGCCGATAAGGCTCTTTACGAGGGTGATCTTGATCTGTTCCATTGTGACCCCTCCTTAACCCTTGACCTGCTCGGTGGAAATGCCGCGGGTAGCCGCCACTTCTTCCACGGTGCGGAGTTCTTTCAGACCCTCGAAAGTCGCTTTAACGACGTTCGTCGGGTTGTTGGAACGCAGGCACTTTGCACGGATATTTTTGATGCCGGCGAGTTCGAGAACGTCACGAACTGCGCCGCCGGCGATGATACCGGTACCGGGAGCGGCAGGTTTCAGAAGAACCTTGCCGGCACCGTATACACCGATAATTTCATGGGGGATGGTCGAACCGTTGAGGGAAACCTCAATCATGTTCTTCTTTGCGTCTTCGGTTCCCTTACGGATCGCATCGGGAACTTCGGCTGCTTTACCGAGACCGAAACCGACGTGGCCGTTACCGTCGCCGACAATCATGATCGCTGCGAAACGGGCAATGCGGCCGCCTTTTACGGTTTTGGAAACACGGTTCAGTACAACGAGCTTTTCCTGAAGGTCAAGCTCTGCTGCATTAATTCTTTTTGCCATGTTTTTACTCCTTAATGTTTTCAAAAAATCTTTTTGAAACTGTGTACAAACCGAAGAATCAGAACTTCAGGCCACCCTCACGGGCGCCTTCAGCCAGCTCCGATACACGTCCGTGGTAGATATAACCGCCACGGTCAAATACAACAGCCGAAATACCTTTTTCAAGAGCGCGCTCCGCAATGGCCTTGCCGACCTTGCGGGCTGCTTCTTTGTTAGAACCGATTCCCTCAAAATTCTTTTCAAGGGAGGACGCGGAAACGAGCGTCACACCGGCGACATCGTCGATGATCTGCGCGCTGATATTTGCGTTAGAGCGATAAACAGCGAGACGGGGTTTTTCGGCAGTGCCGGAAACCTTGCTTCTGACGCGAACATGTCTCTTAAGACGCTGTTTGTTGCTATCAATCTTCTTTACCATTTCGATTCCACTCCTTTATTATTTACCGGTCTTTCCGGCCTTGCGGCGGATGTGTTCACCGGCATACTTGATACCCTTGCCGAGGTACGGTTCGGGCGGTCTCTTCTCGCGGATCTGCGCGGCGATCTGGCCGACAGCCTGCTTATCAATACCTTTAACGATAATGGTCGTGTTATCGGGAAGGTCATAGGAAATTCCGTTACCTTCTTCAAAGAAGACCTGGTGGGAATAACCGAGATTCAGAACAAGTTTCTTGCCCTGTTTTTCGGCGCGGTAGCCGACGCCGTTGATCTCAAGTCTCTTTTCATAGCCTTTGGTAACGCCCTCCACCATGTTGTGGATCAGCGTTCTGGTAAGACCGTGAATAGAGCGGTTTTCCTTTTCGTCATCGGGACGGGAAACGATGACCGTTCCGTCCTTGACTTCGATTTTCATGTTTTCGTTCAGCTTCTGCGTAAGTTCGCCTTTCGGACCCTTTACCGTAACGAGGTTATCGGCACCTACCGTAACGGTAACGCCTGCGGGAACCGCAATGGGAGCTCTTCCGATTCTGGACATTCTTCTTTACCTCCCTTACCAAACGAATGCAAGCACTTCGCCGCCAACGTTTGCCTTGCGGGCAGCCTTGTCGGTCATAATGCCTTTAGAAGTGGAAATGATGGCGATGCCAAGACCGTTCATAACACGGGGCATATCTTCACAGTTCGAGTAAATACGAAGACCGGGCTTCGACACTCTGCGGAGGCCGTGAATGACCTTCTGCTTACCGGGGAGATATTTCAGGGTGATACGAATGATACCCTGTTTGCCGTCTTCAACGACCTGGTAACCTTTGATGAAGCCTTCGGCGACGAGAATGTCGGCGATAGCTTTCTTCATATTGGACGCGGGAACATCAACAGTTTCATGCTTCGCATTGCTGGCGTTTCTGATTCTGGTGAGCATGTCTGCAATGACATCTGACATTTGCATTTTAATTATCCTCCTTAATGCAAGTTCTTGCTTGCTGCCACTTCTGCGTGGCGGCTGACCGGTGGTAAAGCCATATGCTTCCTGCCGGTAGATTAGAGAATTTTTCCCGGATTCAAATTACCAGGAAGCTTTTTTCACACCCGGAATCTCGCCCTTGTATGCGAGTTCACGGAAGCAGATACGGCAGATGCCGTATTTGCGGAGGTACGCATGAGGTCTGCCGCAGATCTTGCATCTGTTGTACGCACGGGTAGAGAACTTCGGCTCTGCCTTCTGCTTATTGACCATAGACTTTTTAGCCATGTTACGTTTCCTCCCTTATTTCGCAAACGGAGCGCCCATCAGCGTGAGCAACTCTTTTGCTTCTTCATCGGTTTGTGCGGTGGTTACGAAAACGATATCCATACCGCGGATCTTATCCACTTTATCATACTCGATTTCGGGGAAGATCAACTGTTCCTTAAGGCCAAGGGCATAGTTGCCGCGGCCGTCGAACGCGTTGGGGTTGATACCCTTGAAGTCACGAACGCGGGGCAGAGCGAAGGTGAACAGTCTGTCGACAAATTCATACATCTTTTCGCCGCGCAGAGTAACTTTAACGCCGATCTTCACGCCTTCACGGAGTTTGAAGTTAGCCACCGACTTCTTTGCATAAGTCGGAACGGCTTTCTGACCGGAAATGAGCGTGATTTCGTCCACGATGGTGTCGATAACCTTGGCGTTGTCTTTCGCATCGCCGGCGCCGACATTGATAACGACCTTATCCAGTTTCGGAATCTGCATCGTGCTCTTGTAACCGAATTTCTTAAAGAGTGCGGGAGCAATCTCTTTTTTATACATTTCACTGAATCTCGACATTGCTTCTTCCTCCTTAAATCTCCGCGCCGCACTTAGCGCAAACGCGAACTTTTACCGTTTTTCCGTTCTTATCGGTCACAACCTTGACCTTGGTACGGCGGCCGGCGTTGCAAGCGGAGCAGAACAGCTGAACCTTGGACGCATAAAGCGCGCCTTCGGTCTTCACGATCTGGCTTACTTCGCCCTGACGGCGAGCCTTCTGATGTTTGGAGACGATATTGGCGCCCTCAACCATTACTTTGCCTTCGGCGGGGGATACGGCAAGAACCTTGCCTTTAACACCCTTGCTTTCGCCGGAGATAACGACGACAACGTCGTCTTTCTTAATATGAAGTTTTTTCATCATTCATTACCTCCGTTAAAGAACTTCGGGAGCAAGCGAAAGAATCTTGGTAAAGTCCTTGTCGCGGAGCTCACGAGCCACAGGCCCAAAGATACGGGTACCTTTCGGGGTGTTGTCGTCTTTGATAATAACGGCTGCATTTTCATCAAACTTGATGTAGGAGCCGTCTGCACGGCGAAGACCGAACACGCTTCTTACGATAACGGCCTTCACAACGTCACCTTTCTTAACTACGCCGCCGGTGGCTGCTTTTTTCACGCAGGCAACGACAACGTCGCCGATGTTGGCGTATCGACGGCCGGAGCCACCGAGAACGCGGATACACATCAGCTCTTTTGCGCCGGTATTGTCGGCGACTTTCATTAAAGTCTGCTGCTGAATCACTTTGATTTCCTCCTGATTTCGGCAAGCGTTTGACCTGCCTACTCGAATTTGTGATTATTTTGCTTTCTCGATGATCTCAACGAGACGCCATCTCTTGGTTTTGGAGAGCGGGCGGGTTTCCATGACGGAAACCTTGTCGCCGATGCCGCACTCGTTCTTTTCGTCGTGTGCATGAAGTTTCAGAGTATGCTTCATGGTTTTTCCGTATTTCGGATGACGAACATAGTCTTCGATAGCGACAACAATGGTCTTGTCCATTTTGTTGCTGACTACCTTGCCGACTCTTACTTTTCTGAGGTTTCTGTTTTCCATTGCTATTTACCTCCTTATGCGTTCTTCTCGCGGAGAACCGTCATTACGCGGGCGATGTCATGCTTAACGTCCGTAATCTTGTGCGGATTATCAAGCTGGTTGATCGCATGCTGGAAACGAAGGTTAAAAAGCTCGGTTTTCAGCTCGGACAGCTTCTTTTCGAGCTGTTCGGCAGTCATTTCTCTGAGTTCTGTTGCTTTCACGGCTTAACCCTCCACAATTTCCTTGTCTTCGCGGGTAACAAACTTCGTTTTGATCGGGAGTTTGTGGCCTGCAAGACGCATAGCTTCTTTCGCGATATCTTCGCTTACGCCGTCCATTTCAAAGAGCACACGGCCGGGTTTTACCACGGCTACCCAGTACTCGGGCGAGCCTTTACCGGAACCCATTCGCGTATCGGCAGGCTTTTCAGTGATCGGCTTGTCAGGGAAAATTTTGATCCAGACCTGACCGCCACGTTTGATATAACGTGTCATAGCGATACGGGCAGCCTCAATCTGGTTGCTGGTGATCCAGGCGGGTTCGAGGGCGACGAGACCGTAAAGGCCGTTCGACACCTTGTTGCCGCGCATGGCTTTACCTTTCATTCTACCGCGCTGAACGCGACGGTATTTTACTCTCTTCGGCATTAACATTATCGGTTGCCCTCCTCTTTCATAGGTCTGCGAGCAGCACCGTCACGGCGGAAACCTCTGTTATCGCCGTTGCGACGATTGTTGTCGTTGCGGCGGGGGCGGCGTTCGGTTCTTTCGCGGGGAGCGGCGTTGCCGTTGTCCGCAAGAACTTCGCCCTTGTAGATCCACACTTTGATACCGATTTTACCGTAAGTGGTATTGGCTTCAAAGAAACCGTAGTCGATGTCGGCACGGAGAGTCTGAAGCGGAATGGTACCTTCATGATAGTGTTCGGTGCGTGCGATTTCGGCGCCGCCGAGACGACCGCCGCAGGAAATCTTGATACCCTTTGCGCCGAGACGCATGGTTCTGCCGATCGCCTGCTTCATAGCACGACGGAAACCGATTCTTCTTTCAAGCTGAGAGGCAATGCTCTCGGCAACGAGCTGTGCGTTGAGGTCGGGATTCTTGATCTCGACAACGTTCACGATAACGGGTTTGTTGACCATAGCTTCCAGTTCGACTTTCAGCTTTTCGATGTCCTCGCCCTTTTTACCGATAACCATGCCCGGTTTAGCGCAGTGAACGAATACGCGAACGCGCGTTCTGTCGCGTTCGATTTCGATTTTAGGAACGCCGGCCGCCTGGAGTTTCTTCTTCAGATATTTTCTGATGTTGTAATCGGAAACGAGAGTATCGCCGAATTTTTCGTCGCTCTCGAACCATCTGGAGTCCCAGTTTTTAATAACGCCGACGCGCAGGCCGTGGGGATTGACTTTCTGTCCCATTATTTAACAGCCTCCTTCGTTTTTTCTTTTACCACCAGCGTAACGTGGCTGGTTCTTTTCAGAATACTGTACGCTCTGCCCTGTGCGCGCGGCATAACTCTCTTAAGAGTCGGGCCGGGGCATACAAAGCACTCGGAAACGTAAAGATTCGAGGCGTCCATTCTGAAGTTGTTCTCCGCATTGGCAACAGCGCTCTTCAGAAGTTTCACAAGGTACTCGGAGGCACTCTTGTTCGTGTTCTTCAGAATCGCCATTGCGGTATCCGTGTCTTTGCCGCGGATAAGGTCGAGAACGATTTTGACTTTGCGCGGAGAAATTCTTATATATTTAAGATGTGCTTTGGCTTCCATTGAATCTCTCCTCCTTAGTTACCGTTATTGGAAGTTTTGCTTCCGGCATGACCTTTGAAGGTACGCGTGGGAGCAAATTCACCCAGCTTACGACCGACCATGTCCTCAACGATATATACCGGCACGTGTTTTCTGCCGTCGTGAACGGCGATGGTATGACCGACGAATTCAGGATAAATGGTGGACGCACGAGACCAGGTCTTCAAAACTTTCTTTTCGCCCTTTTCGTTCATGGCAACCACTCTGTCATAGAGTTTCTGCTCAACGTAGGGAGCTTTCTTACTGCTTCTGCTCATTTCTATCTCCTTTTCTCACACGCCATTACTTCGCATTTCTGCGTTTGACGATGAACTTGTTCGTACGTGCTTTCTTGTTTCTCGTCTTGTAACCGAGAGCAGGTTTACCCCAAGGAGTAACCGGTCCGGGGTGACCGACGGGAGCACGACCTTCACCACCGCCGTGAGGGTGGTCGCAGGGGTTCATAACCGAACCGCGAACAGTAGGACGGATGCCCATGTGACGCTTTTTACCGGCCTTACCAATCTTGATGGTATCATGCTCGATGTTACCGATCTGACCGATGGTGGCCTTGCAGTCCAGACGGACGATACGGACTTCGCCGGAAGGCAGTCTTACCTGAGCCTGGCCGTTTTCTTTGGCCATCAGCTGAGCGGCAGCGCCCGCGGAGCGGACAAGCTGAGCGCCCTTGCCGGGATAAAGTTCAATGTTGTGAATAATGGTACCAACGGGAATGTTGGCGATCGGAAGCGTGTTGCCGGGTTTGATATCGGCATCGGCACCGGCATAAAGCACGTCGCCGTCGGTCACGCCCGCAGGAGCCAGAACATAGCTCTTGTCACCCTTTTCGTTCTGAAGAAGAGCGATATATGCGGTTCTGTTCGGGTCGTATTCAACGCCGATGACGGTTGCCGGAGTTTCATCCTGACGCTTCCAGTCGATAATTCTGTATTTGACTTTGTTGCCGCCGCCCTGATGACGAACGGTGATCTTGCCGTAGCTGTTACGGCCGGCATGTTTTTTCTTGATGACGATAAGGCTCGCTTCGGGGGTCTTCTTCGTTACTTCGTCGAACGAAGGAGAAACCATGCCTCTGCGGCTCGGAGTCGTCGGTTTAAATTTCATGGTAGGCATTCTACATTATCCTCCCGGCTTAGTTCAAGCTGTCGAAGAACGGAATCGTCTTGGAATCCTTCGTGAGGTCGACGATGGCTTTCTTCCACGCGCTGGTGACACCGGCATGAACGCCGAGTCTCTTGGGTTTCTCGCTGACGTTGATAATGCGTACGCAAGCGACTTTGACGCCGAACATTTCTTCAACCGCTGCGGCGACATCGGGTTTGGTTGCGCTCTTCGCCACTTTGAATACATAGCGCTTCGACTGAAGCATATCCATGGACTTCTCAGTGATGATAGGCTTTATAATGATATCTGCTGCCTTCATTTCGCGTAAACCTCCTCGATTTTCTTAACCGCATCTTCCGCGACGACGAACTTATCGCAGTTCAGAACGTCGTAGGTGTTGATGGCGTTATAAACGGTCGTCTTGACGCCGGGAATGTTCGCGCAGCTCTTGATGAGCTTCTCGTCGGAAGCGGGAAGAACGATCAGGGTCTTCTTGCCTGCGCCGAGAGCGGCGAGCATCGCCGTCATGTTTTTCGTCTTATATTCGGCAGTTTCGATCTTGTCGACAACCACCATTTCGTTTTCCGCAACCTTGGAGGACAGCGCTCCGAACAGAGCGGCTCTCTTCACTTTCTTATTGAGGGAAACGCGATAGCTACGCGGCTTGGGGCCGAGGGCTACACCGCCGTGCGTCCACTGAGGAGCGCGGGTCGAACCCTGTCTTGCTCTGCCGGTGCCTTTCTGCTTCCAGGGCTTCTTGCCGCCGCCCGATACTTCGGTACGGGTCAGCGTGGACTGTGTGCCCTGTCTTTGATTGAGCAGGTATGCTCTTACAGCGGTGTGGAGGACTGCGGCGTTGACTTCTGCGCCGAATACTACATCGGAAAGTTCGATCGTGCCGACTTCCTTACCCGCCATGTTAACGACTTTCAAACTTGGCATTGTTGTTTCCTCCTTCCGTTATGCTTTCACAGAATCGCGGATAAAGACGATTCCGCCTTTGGCACCGGGAACGGCGCCCTTGACCGCGATCAGATTCTTTTCTGCGTCGATTTTGGCAACGGCGAGATTCAGGATCGTAACCTGCTCGTTACCGTACTGTCCGGCCATCTTCTTGTTCTTATAGATGCGGGACGGTGTGGAGTTTGCGCCCATGGAACCGGGCTGACGATGGATCGGGCCCGTGCCGTGCGTCATACGAAGAATGTGGTGACCCCAACGTTTGACCGAACCGGTGAAGCCGTGACCTTTGCTGGTTCCCGTAATGTCGACCTTCTCGCCTGCGGCGAAGGTATCGACGGTAACCATGTCACCGACATTCAGTGCGGAGCAGTCCGAAAGACGGAATTCCTTAAGATATCTCTTGGGAGTCACGCCGGCTTTCTTGAAATGACCGAGCTGCGCTTTGTTCTGATGCTTTTCTTTGTCATCGCGGAAAGCGAGCTGAACTGCATCATAGCCGTCGTTTTCGACGGTTTTCTTCTGCGATACCGCGCAAGGGCCTGCTTCAATCAGGGTTACGGGAATCACATTGCCGACTTCATCGAAAATCTGGGTCATGCCCAGTTTTCTTCCGATAATGCCTTTTTTCATATTTTCCTCCAAACGGTTATTGGTTGGTATTTTAGATTATCGGGCTTCCCCGGTGATACCAACTTGACCACTGGTGTGGTGCGATAATAAATTAAAGGTAAGATCAGGCCTTGACTTCGATTTCAACGCCTGCGGGAAGTTCAACATTCATGAGATCGTTGATGGTCTTTGCCTGCGGTTTCATGATGTCGATCAGTCTCTTGTGCGTACGCGTTTCAAACTGTTCGCGGCTGTCTTTATACTTATGAACAGCGCGAAGGATTGTCACGATCTCTCTTTCGGTCGGGAGCGGAATAGGACCCGAAACCTTGCTGCCGTTTCTCGTAGCGATCTCCACAACCTTTGCGGCGGCGGCGTCAACGAGAGTGTGATCGTAGCTCTTGAGTCTGACTCTGATTTTTTCGCTTGCCATGTTTTTTGCCTCCTGTTATATTTTTGCTCTTTCAAGGGGGCGGTTTTGGTTTCACACGCTGTCGCGCGTTTCTTTCCGTGTCATCTAAAAACCCGAATCCCTGTCCCTCGCGGGAACCGAATTCAGGTACAGACTTCGGCGTGTGTCTTTTGCTTATCGGCAAAAGAGGAAACCGTCGCTTCGCCCATTTTCGGACATGCTCCACGAAAATTCCCCGCATATCTGCGGCAACCTCTCGCTTCTTCGCACATCAAGCCTTTTTATTATATCGTACTTTATATCAAAATGCAAGGAATTTTTTACATTTTGACACTCCTCATATGTAGAAATTTTTAAAATATTTTTGATATTTTTTGTTCAATTTGAACAATTTTCATTGTTTTTGAAGATATGGAAAGTGATTTTTCATTTGATTTATCGTTTTTTGCGTAGGATTTCACCATTTTTTCCTCTTTTTTCATGAAGAACCGGCGCATAAACGCGTTTGTTTTCACTTTGTTCATATTTCAAAACCGTTTTCGTTGTATAATACAAGAAGGCGATTGCGGGAATCCGAAGTTTCCCTTTTGTATCGTTCTCGCCCCGCCGGCCGTTATTTCCGGCTGTCTATATAATATAAAGGAAGGTTTTCCTCGCGGAAAAGTGGTAATCCATGTTCTCTTCACATTCTGAAAAACGCAATACAAACCGTATGGCCATATGCGGAGCCGCCGCCGTCGGCTTTTTTCTTGTTCTGTTCGGCAGTTTTTTTCTTCTGTTCCGTTACGATGCTCCCGTTGCGCATTTCACGGGGCGCTATGATAAATATCTGATGATGGCGGCCTATATCGGCGCGGCGATTCTGACGGCCTGTATGGCGCGCGGAGTCCGCGTCTCCGAAGAACCGACCTTTCCGAAAAACAAATCGGTTCGCATAACCGCCTGTATTGCCGCTCTCTTTCTTCTCGTATTCGGCGTTTCCGTTCTTTTCTATCGCGGGACAGGACTTGCTCTTTTTTTCTCGTTTCTGGTCTTTATCGCTGCCGTGGCCACCGCCGGCGTTATGCTGTACACAACCTTCCTCCCGACCGCACCGATAACGCTCGGTTATATCCGCGACGCGGCGACTGCGCTGACTTTACTGTTTTATGCCATGCTTCTCTATTTCGACGTATCCGAGGCCATGAATACGCCGTATAAACTCTATACCCAACTTTCGTTCATTCTTCTTGCATTATATTTTCTTGCGGAATGTCGCATGCAGGCCGCCGAGAAACGCCCCCGATTGCGTTTCTTCATCTCCGTTTTTTCGGTTTCTTCCGCGCTTTCCGTGGCCATTCCCTCGCTTCTCTGCCCGCTTCTGCACGGCAGTTTCACAGCGCACAACCCCATCACCGCACTGACGCTTCTTGCCTTTGCCGCCTACTGCACCGCACGCCTGATCGCATTCTGCGCCTCGGATATTCCGGAAGAAAGTGAGCCAAATTCATGAAAAACATTCTCGTTATTGACGGCAACAGCATTATCAATCGTGCTTTTTACGGTATCCGCCCCCTCACTACGCGTGACGGGCGAAACACCAATGCCCTTTACGGCATGCTTCAGATCATCGGCCGTCAGCTCGACGCCGTAAAACCCGATTATGCCGCCGTTGCCTTTGATCTGAAAGTACCAAACTTCCGCAAAAAAGCCTATGACGCTTATAAAGCCGGCCGACGTCCGACGCCGCCCGAACTTCTTGAACAATTTCCCTATGCAAAAGAATGTCTCACGGCGCTGGGCCTGTCCATTCTGGAACTCCCCGGATATGAAGCCGACGATCTTCTCGGCACGGTGGCGGAACTTGCCAATATAGAAGACGATGTTCATGCCTATGTCCTTTCCGGCGACCGCGACCTGTTTCAGTTAATCACCGACAAAGTGACCGTACTGTATGCCGGCAATACCGATACCCTGCCGTACGACCGTCACGCGTTCCGCGAAAAATACGGCATTGAGCCGGCGCAATTTGTGGATATGAAAGCCATTATGGGAGACACGTCGGATAACATTCCCGGCGTTCCCGGCATCGGTGAAAAAGGCGCGCAAAAACTGATTGCCGAATTCGGCGATCTCGACGCCGTATATGCCCATACCGATTCCCCCACCATCACAAAAGGCGTTCGGGAAAAACTCATCGCCGGAAAGGACAGCGCTTATCTTTCCCGTTTTCTTGCCCGGATCGAAGTGCACGCCCCCCTTGGGAAAACGCTGTCCGAACTGGCCTATACCGGCGCAAAAGACAACGCGGAACTTCTCCGTATTCTGCGTCATTATGAATTGTCCGCTCTCATCAAACGCTGGCGTCTCGAAGAAGCGCCTGCCGCCGATACCATAGACGCATCTCCCGCCGTCACGGAAATCGCCGATCCCGCCGCGCTTCATACGCTTCTCGGCAATACCTATGCCGTCGCCATAGCGGACGGCGCGCTCCTGTTTGCAACAAAAACCGATGTCCTTTGCCGTTACAACGGCAACATTTCCGCTCTGACGCCGCTGTTCACAACCGACAAAACCATCGTAACATACGACGGAAAAGCGCTGCTTCATTTTCTTTACAACAACGGCTTGTCCCCCGACTTCATACCGCAGGATCTTATGCTGTACGCCTACGTGGACAATGCGCAGAACGGAGCCGACTCTCCCGAAGCGCTGGCCTCCGCACTGCTTTCCGTAACAGCGCCGGCCGGAACGGCCGCCGTCGGTTACTATCTCCATATGTACGACATTCTGAAAGAAAAAATTGCCGCCATTCATGCGGAAGATCTTCTTTATCAGATTGAACTGCCGCTCTCACCGCTTCTTTGCCGCATGGAAAGAAAAGGCTTTCGCGTAGACGGCGCAGGACTGCATCTTTTCGGAGAAAAACTCCGCGAAGAAATGACGCTTGCTGAAGACCGCATTTATGCCATGGCGGGCGGCACATTCAATCTGAATTCGCCGAAACAACTCGGCGAGATCCTGTTTGTACGTTTGGGACTACCGGCCAAGAAAAAGACAAAAAGCGGTTATTCCACCGGCGCCGACATTCTCAATGCCCTGCGCCCGTATCACCCCATCATCGGTGAGATTCTGGATTACAGACAACTATCCAAACTTTATTCCACCTACGTGATAGGTCTTACGAAAGCAACCGATAAAGACGGACGTATTCATACGGACTTCAAGCAGGCGCTGACCGCCACAGGGCGTCTTTCCTCCGCGGAACCCAACCTCCAGAATATACCGATCCGTACGCCCCTCGGCCGGGAAATGCGCCGTTACTTCGTAGCCGAAAACGAAAACTATGTGTTATGCGACGCGGATTATTCGCAGATAGAACTGCGCCTTTTGGCCGCTGTTTCCGGCGACGAAACCATGATCCGGGCCTTTCAGAACGGCGAAGATATTCACCGTCATACCGCCGCCACGGTGTTCGGTATTCCCGAAGCGGAAGTGCCGGACGATCTGCGTAAACGCGCCAAGGCCATCAACTTCGGTATTGTATACGGTATCGGCGGCTTCTCGCTGTCGGAAGATCTAGGCATCAGCGTTGCGGAAGCCAATCAGTATATCAAGGCTTATCTGGCAAGTTATCCGAAAGTGGACGCCTACCTGAAAGGGGTCGTCGAACAGGCTGAAAAGGACGGCTACACCACCACGCTGTACGGTCGGCGGCGCTACATCCCCGAACTTCACGCCTCGGCGTTTCAAACGCGCTCGTTCGGCAAACGCGTTGCCATGAACAGTCCGATTCAGGGAACGGCGGCGGACATTATGAAGATCGCCATGCTCCGCGTAGACAAACGTCTGCGTGCCGAAAAACTGGACGCGGGACTGGTAATGCAGGTGCACGACGAACTCATCGTTGAAGCGCACCGCAATTGCGCCGAACGCGTCTCCCTCATACTCCGCGAAGAAATGGAGGCGGCGGCAACGCTCGCCGTTCCGCTGACCGTTGAAGTGTCTGTCGGAGACAACTGGCTCTGCAAAGCATAAGCAACGTCGCCTATACAGAGTTAAAAAAGCAGTGAAAATGTAAATTGAATTTTACATTTCAAGGCAATATCAGAATAAAGAAGCGCATCGCTGTTCCGGCGGTGCGCTTCTTTATTAACGGGTTCTACTGCAAGGGAGAATCCCCTCTCCCCTCAGTGCTTTCATCTTAACCGTTGCAGCAGCAGCAGAAAAGAACGATAATGGCAAGAATGATGATCCACGTACAATTGTCATCGAACAAATGACAGAGGCAGTTGCAATTGTTGTTCATTCTGAAAACCTCCATGTTTACTACCCGAAGTCGGGGAATACGGATATTTGCGAAAGAAGAGGCGGGTGTCGGTAAGAATGGGGGACTCGGAATGTACAGAGGGAAAACACCCGCTTGCTCTTCACTATCATTGTATGAAAAGCGCCGCGGGTGGTTCCTTTTATTTCAGATGAATGAATGAAAAATATCACGCCTGCCCCGATGGGCAGAAAACAGTGCCGCTGCCTCTCCGGGAGACCGTAAATCAGGTGCGGCGCCAAAGCCGGCAGGAGCTGTCAGGTTCCGCTTGCCGCCGCGCGCATATCCGTTTCCGCAGTCTCGATGAGTTCCGCAAAAATGCGCGGGTTTTCAATCCATTCGGCAAAGGTGACATTTTGTATCGCCCCACGCCCTTCCAAGTAGAGGTCGAAAACCTTCTTTTCTTGTTCGAGGTGTGTGCAACCTTTCTGAATTTCAATGCACTTTGTCTGCAGATCGGTTGTCGCTTTTTCTTGTTCCGCCTTAAAGACGGCTTCTTTCGTATCATATGCATTGCGGGCCGCGGAAATATATGTGGCGGCCGTTTCCGCATAAGTTTCAAGATATTCTTCCCCGTATTCTTCTTTGAACGCGTTCAGTTTTTCCTCCGCCTCAAGGATCTTGTCTTCACCGGCAATCCCCTCTATATAGGCGTCTCCGCGAAGTATCTCGGCCAAGGTCTTCAGTTCGTTTCCTGCCGCGGTCGCCCCCTCATACAGCGAATTATAGGCCGTCTCCGCCGACTCCAGCGTTTCAACGCGGGAGAGATATGTCTTCCCGGCATCGCCGTATTTCTGTACATACGCGTTATACGCCGTCCGGGCGGCAAGAACGGCGTCTCCGACGCCGAGATTCACCTTTCCGATGGCGGCAATCGCCGCGTCAACCTCTGCGGCGGCAATACGCACTTCCGCCACCAAGGCGTTGTACGCCGTCCGCTTTTCGGTCATCACGGTATATGTGTTTCCGAGGATTGCCGTTCCGTCGTTGATCTCATCAATATGGTACGTATCACGCCACACGCGATAGGCCTCTTCCGCCGCCGTCAACGCGTCCCCGGACAACAGCGATACGTCGCCGATTCCGGTAACTGCGGCCGTAACGGCGATTTTGTTTTCATCGGCGCTCCGCAATTCGTCATAACGGATCCGCATGGCGGTCACTGCCGCGGCAAGGTCGATTTTTTCTCCGTCGATATAGGTAAGCGCGGCGATCTTCTGATCGGCACGAACATAATATATATCGGCAAGACCGGCCTCATTTTGTTTTGCGTATACTTCCTCCGCATGACGTACCGCCGCTTCGTTTCCGTAACGCACAGCGCCGTCTTTGTAAACGAGGCAAAGAGCGTCGTAAGTGTCGTCGGCAAGCGTATGTGCCTCCTGCAGAGCGGCGGCGGCTTCATTCAGAACAACCTCTGTCTCCGCTTTCGTTTTTGCCATCAACGCACGAAGCGCCGCGCCGTCAAGCGCCGACATCAGTTGCAGATAGCTTTCGCCGCTGTAAGCCGCGCGATTCTTCTGTGCTTTATCCCGATACTCGCATATTTTTCCGTAAGCCGCCGTTTTGGTTGCATCATCGGCCAGAGAGTCCTCCGCCTTGCGGTATTCTTCGATCTGTTCCCGATACCGCGTTGCATATTTCACAGCGACCGCCGGCGAAGAAGCCAATTCGATCTCCAGAAGCACACGGCTTCTTTCACTTTCCGCCAACAGATAATACACGTCCGTGAGCGTGGAAATATCCACGCTGTTCACCATTTCCAGAGCCTCGGTCTTATCCAGAACCAGAAGAGCGAGCGCCGTCTGAAAATCGTTTGCCGTATCCCGCATTTCTTCCACGGTCGTGCAAAGCGAAAGCCGTGAAAGAGCGGTGTTGCACAATTCGGCCACGCCCGCGTCGTCCTTATGCGCGACATACAGTTCGCTTGTCGTCATCAGGCGGGCAACCGACGCACGGTAATCCCCCAGTGTATTATCCACGATCGTATTGACATACACCGTTTCGGTTTTTCCGTTATATGTATACGCAATCCGTGCCACGCAGGCACCGGGAGTGGCGGAGGTGAATGTCACCATGTCCGGCGTAACGGGAACCGTTTCTTCGGTACCGTCGGTATAACGGACGGACAGTTTCAGCCCCTCCGTCCGAAAAGATTCCCCGACGTTATAATGGATATCGGACGGATATTCCGCAAGCGAAACCGACTGCAGAGCACGATTCCCGCAGGCAACGGAAAACATGCATATCCCCGACAGAAGTAAAATAAATATGAGTTTTTTCATTTGACTTCCTCACTTTTTCTGTATTGTGTACCGCCGGCCGTTATTTACGGTCGCGTTCATCAAGCGCCGCCAGTCCGAGGCGAAATGCCTCCGCAACAATGCGGCGGTCTTCCGGGTCCTTGCTGTGGAAAGCACCCGACAATGTACGATAAAGTTCTCCGCGCACGCTCATATCACGCGCAAGATATTCCGCGCCTTTCAGCGGCAAAGTGTCGTCCATGATCGAAAGTCCGTAAAGACCGAAGGTTTCGCCGATGTCCGGCAAAAGAAATTCGGGCGGCAAAATCCCCTCCAGTTTCAGGCGCAGAAACGTTTCCTCGCCGTAACCGCTTTTGGCAATATAGGACTTTATGGCGGCAAACAGCGTATCGGAATCCCCGACATCGGTAAGCGTTACCGTTTCGTCAAGATAACGCCGCGCGGAATAGGCATGAAACACAAGCGACGGTTCTTCGTTTGCCGGTACGTCAACGGTCACCGCTCCTCCGAAACCGGGCATATCGAAACTGCGCCCCTCCATGGCGCCGGGAGTAAAGATCAGCGGTTTGTTTTCGTACACCGTCATACCGACGGACGCGCTGTTTCCCGTCACGCAAATATTCGCGCCGAAGCGGCGTATCACGGCCGCCGTTTCTTCGGTATACGGCGCGGCGCAAAGAAGAACATGCGTTTTCCCGTCGTCTGCGGCGCGCATATCTCCGAAACGTTCATCAAGCGGCGGCGCGTCCGTTTTGTCACAGAATCCGTAAAACGTCACATCGGGGAAATCGAACCGCGTCGGCGCCGCTTCGCTGAAAACATACATATTCTGCGGCAGGCGCGCCGAGGCGTAAAACACGGGAAAAAGCGAAGCCTCTCCCTTGCCGGGCGCAATAATAAAATGAAGCGACGTATGTTCTTCGGCTTTTGCGATGACAAAGGAAAGCGTGTCTCCCGTCAGAAAATCCGCGTCAAACAGATCGCCGGCAATCAGAATATACGACACACCGCTGTCCTCCGCGTCGGAAAGCATACGCGAAAAAGAAGCGCGCGCCGCGGTGCGCCGCGCCCGCATAGATTCCGCCGTGAGACCGGCAAAAGGCGCGTCAAACCGCACGCCGCCGCATACCGTGAATCTGACGCCGGTATCTACGGTCTCCGTTGTATTTTCATGATCCATAACAGGCTCCTTTCCGAAAAAGCAGAAGAACGGTTTTGGAAAGTACCGTTCTGCTGTCATAATACTGTAGTAAAATCTGTTGATAAACTTGTATTACCCGACAAGCGAAAATACTTGCTTGCAAGGGTATTTTTGCGCCGGACATCAGGGAAAGCGGGCGGCGTTAAAGCGCCGCATGAGACGCGCATCGCGTGGCTCTGATTGCGCTTCCGCGCAATCTTTCCGCTTGTATTATACCATTTTCGATAAAAGGTTTCAATAGATTACAAAAAAAACTTGTATTTGTCCGCTTTAATTTTACAAATTTCTCTTGAAAAGTGCAAATATACATGGTAAAATAGTGGCAGACATTGATTTTAATATACGGGATTCCGTCGGGCACTGAGACGGTTTTTCGATAGCAATACGGTCACGGAGGACATTTTCATGCTGAATACCGCTGTTCGCAACACCAATAAATTGATACGTCAAAAATCGCAGAGCGAGGGCATCCGCATCGGCAACCGCTTTACAAAAAAAGCCACCGCGCGTCTGATGGCGTCCATCCCCGCTTACAGCCGGCGGGACTGCGTTTATCTTCTCGATCCCGGTGCCGGAACAGGTATTCTGACCGCCGCCGCCGCCGAAGAACTGGCGCGCGCCGGGGTATCCGAAATTCACGCGGATCTTTATGAGACCGACGCCGATATGCTTCCGACTCTGGAAAACAATATGCGCCGCGTGCGCCGGAAATGCCACCACGATTACGGGGTGCGCTTTCGGTTTCGTATTCTTTCCGAAGATTTTCTTACCGCTTATGCCGACGACGGAAAGGACAAGCCGCATTATGACTATGTATTCATGAACCCCGACGATGAGCAGGAAGACAAGGACGCCGATGCCGTCGGGCTCTACCGCACCGCTTTCAGTATCCCCGTCAGCCGCGCGTTTTATTTTCTTGACGCGGCGCTCCGCGCCCTGAAAGACGGCGGCCATCTCGTGGCCGTAGTTCCGACGCTTTTTGCCACCGCCGACTCCTGCGAAAAACTGCGCGCCCATCTCTTCTCCGGTTATGCGGTGCCGCGCGTCCATCTGTTTTCCGCAAAAGATAAGATCAGAGATATTGACGGCAGCCGGCGCGACGAACTGAAAAAGCACATGCTTCTGTATTGCGTAAAGTCCGCTCCGCTTACCGAGATCGCCTACAGCGATTCTTACGATGACGGCGAAGCGGTTACGATGCTTCCCGTCTTCCCGCGCTCGTTTGCCGTGCGCGGCGACAAATGCCGTATGTTGCTCCTGCAATCCGAAAAGGAATACGCCGCCATCAGAGCGCTCGAAAGTCTTCCCGAAACGCTCACCACGCTCGGTCTCCGTATGAGAACAGGGCTTGTAATCCCTTCCCGCTATACCGAACTTCTTTATAACGAACCGACCGACGATACGATACCGCTTCTCTCCCCGCGCGGTATACGGAACGGTCACATCGACTTTCCCCTTGCCGAAGAAAATCAGTATATAAAACCGCGGATCCCTTCTCTTGCGCAGGACAACAAAAACATGTTGCTTCTGAAACGCGTGCCCGCAAAAGCCGACGGACGGCATCTGTATGCGGCGGTTTATCTCGCCTCCCAACTGCCCTACACACAGAAAATCAGCACGGAAAACAAACTTATCTATGTGGACTACGCCGACGGACGCGAACTTGACGCTCCGCTTCTGCACGGCCTGTACGCACTTGTCAACTCCACACCTTATGAATGTTACTGCTCCATTCTTTCAAAATCCGCA
The DNA here is from genome assembly GCA_905210485.1 of uncultured Eubacteriales bacterium. Classification (GTDB taxonomy): domain Bacteria; phylum Bacillota; class Clostridia; order Oscillospirales; family CAG-272; genus UBA1740. The sequence goes on from CAJLXA010000002.1 coordinate 39,983, forward strand.
CAGGTCAACGCCGGAGAATATAAAAACCTGCCGTTTCCCGATGCGGAAGCCATTCGTAAAATCGGGCGTACAATGATGACTTCCCGCCAGTACACGGCGCGGATCTGCGATATTCTCGCCAGAACCGCCCTGCGCCTGCCGACGGAAGAACAGCCCGCACAGGAAAAAACCGGCTTAAACGATTCGTCCGAAGCGGAAAAATTCGCCGTTCTGTCGTAAAAATCCCGAAAAAAAGAAAAATTCCCCTTGCATTTTCATCATTCCTGTGCTATACTATATCTAAAGTATTGCCCGTAACGGCAATCGGATACAGGAAACGGCCGTGCGCCGTTCTCCGTTTCTTTATTTCATCATTACGGTGTCGGGGTGTTTTACCCGACAGGGAAAAATATTCTTCCCGGAAAGGTTTGTTTATGAATCTTGTATTTGCCATTCTTCTCCTGCTCTTTGCCGTATTTCTCATTCTGGCCGTACTCTTCCAGAGCAGTAAGTCGCAGGGACTCTCCGGCTCCATCACGGGTAGCACCGCGGAAACTTTCTTCGGCAAGGATAAAGGTACACGCATCGACCGTATGCTCGGCAAACTCACCGCGATTTGCGGTATCGTGTTCGTCGTCGTCGTTCTGCTTGTCTATATCGTTCAGCCGGACTACTCTTTCACGCAGAATCTTGTCGGATCGGCATGGCAGAACGCAAGCCAGTACTTCCCGAAATAAGGTTTATTCCGTATAACCGAAATACGAAAGTAGCAAGGTGCCGTCCAGCGCTTTGCTACTTCGTTTTTTCAGGAAACCGCTGTTCTCCGCATGAAAATCAAAATAAAAGAAAACACTGTATATAAGAATAAAAAATAAAGAAAGATCATGAAACAGAAAAAGAGCAAAAGCAGATCCGCCGACAGGAAAAAAACCGTTTCCCGTCACGCGGCAAACAATCACTACCCGAAAAGCCGACGAAAAATTTCTGCGGAAGACCTCGCGGCGCACCCTTATAAAAGGAAAGCCGGACGACCCGTGGCAAAAAGAACCGTGGAAGGCGTTTTTTCCGCCACCCGTCACGGTTACGGCTTCCTGACGGTCACCGGGGAAAAAGAGGACTTCTTCGTTCCCGCGCCGAAAACGGGCGGCGCCCTGCACGGCGACCGTGTACGCGCCGTTCTCCGCAAAAGCCGCGGCGAACGCGCGGAAGCCGAAATCACGGAAATCCTCTCTTACGGCAAAGAAACCGTCATCGGCACATTGTGCAGCGAACGCGTTGCCGGGAAAAGAAGAGGCGGCAAATATTTTGTCCGGCGTTTCTTATTGCCTGACAGCGATCTTTTCCCCGAAATCGAAGTGCAGAATACCGCTCTCCCGGACGGAGAAAAGGCGGAAGTCACCGTCGTCCGTGGCAAAGCGGGTACGCTCACCGGAAGCATAACGCGTTCTTTCGGCCCCTGCGAATCGCGCACGGCCAACTATGAAGCCATCCTTGCCGAAAACGGAATCCCTGCCGTATTTCCGGACGATGTGCTTGCGGAAGCGGCACAGGCAGCGGCAGAACCGCTATCCGACGCGGGGCGCAACCGTCCGCGCGAAATCATTTTCACGATCGACGGCGCAGACGCCAAAGACCTCGACGACGCCATATCGCTGACGAAGATCGGTGATGCCTACCGTCTCGGCGTGCATATTGCCGACGTCAGTCATTATGTAAAAAGACACAGCGCCTGCGAAAAAGAAGCCATGGCGCGCGGTACAAGCGTTTACTTTGTCGACAAAGTTGTTCCCATGCTTCCCGAAATTCTTTCAAACGGCGCCTGTTCTCTGAACGCGGGAGAAGACAAATACGCCATTTCCGCCTATATCACCTTTGAGAAAAACGGGGAGATCAAAAACACCGAAGTACGGCGCAGTATTATCCGTTCAACGGTACGCGGCGTGTACAGTGAAGTCAACGACCTGTTACTGAAAGGCGGAAAATCGGCGTTTTTCCGAAAATACGAAAAGGTATACCCCACGCTTCTTGAAATGCGCGATCTGTATACTCTTCTTGCCAAACGGGGACGTCACCGCGGCATCATTGACTTTGACCGTCCGGAAGGCATCGTTCTGCTCGACGAAAACGGCGATCCGTACGCCATTGAAAAACGCGAACGCGGCATTGCGGAACGCATGATAGAACAGTTCATGCTTGCCGCCAATACGGGCATCGCCACCGCTCTTCATGCGGCGGGATTCCCCGCCGTATACCGTGTCCATGACAAACCCGATCCCGATCGTGTGCGCGATTTCGTCGCGTTTGCCGACGCGTTGGGTCTTGACACCGCCGCCATTCGGGAGGGAGAAGGAAAGACCCCCGTCGCCTTTGCAAATCTCCTGCGTTCGGCGCAGAAAAGGGGAATCGGCGACACGGTATCCTATGTTTTGCTCCGCACCATGGCCAAGGCCAAATACAGTGCCGAAACACACGGGCATTTCGGTCTTGCAATCCGCTATTACTGTCACTTTACGTCCCCGATCCGCCGATTGTCCGACCTCGTCACGCATCGCCTTGTCAAGCATTACCTGATTGACAAAGATCCCGAAAATCAGGCCGACCGCCTCTATGCGCGGGACGCCGCCACGGCCGCGACCGAAGGAGAAATCCGTGCGCTCACCGCGGAGCGTGAAATAGAAAACCTGTATAAAACGTTGTATATGATCAACCACATCGGCGAAGAATACGAGGCGACGGTCTCCGGTCTTACTTCCTTCGGCATCTTCGCGGAGCTTGACAACACCTGTGAAGGTATGATTCCCTTTACCGCTTACGGCCATCGCTATGTCTATGACGAACGGCGACAGATCATTGTCGGCCCCGAACGTACTTTTCGTTTCGGAGACCGTATTCGCGTGCGCGTGGAAGAAGCTGATCTTATCAATCGTAAAGTAAAGTTTGCATTATTACAATAAAAAGCGCCTGAAAATCCTTATAAAAAGGAAAACATTTTTTCTTTGTGTGACAGCCGCCGTGCAACGGCGCACGGTAAAAAAAGAGAACGACCTGCGGGTCGTTCTCTTTTTTTATTATGCCTTTTCTGGAACCTTTTCAGCCTCATCATCCGGCATAGGCTCCGGCGCTTCCTCGTCCTCAAGCGGTTCCCACGATCTTCCGAATTCGGCATTGCGGAAAAGCGAGGCCAGTCCCGTCAATTGTTTCAGACGCAGAATTTCGTCTTCGTCCATGCCGAGGTGCCGGGAAATCCACGCGTCGGAACGGCCGAGTTCGTGAAGTTCTTTCACGATATTGCTCATCAGATCAACGTCGTGCGTACCGCGGGCGCGGTTATGGCGGATCGTACTGGCCATACGCTGGTCGAGAGGTTTGTCGATGACGGAAACCGGCAGCATACCGTTTTCACGGCAATAGATGTCCACATAGTCTTTCATAATTCTGTAGCGGTGAAATCCGTCGACAATGATATAGGTATCGTTTTCCTCATCGTAGTAACACACGATCGGCATGGTATAGCCGTCCTCTTTTATGCTGTCGTAAAGAAGGCGCATTTCGGGCGGTGCCACGCTGTTGGGGTTATACGTATTCGGCGATATTTTTTCAAACGGCACGGCAATGACATTATACACCGGGCTTTTATAGCTGCTCATTTTTCGTCTTCCTCTATTGCTTCGTATTTTTCTTTCAGGATCTTCACGCGCAACTGCTGTTCACGCGTCAATGAAAAACCCATCGTGCGGCATATATGATCGTTTTTCAGAATACACGCGCACATGCGCTTCCAACTCGGTATATCCTTTGTCGATTTGATGTCGTCGGTATCATCGGGGATCCTGCCGACAAAAACGACCCGCGGATTTTTCATGACCGTATAATTGGAAACGCCGTTCAGACGGATGTCATACCCGCGCGCAACCAATTCGTTTACCACATCGGTGGGCAGGCCGCCGCCCGTGCGATGCCAGAAGTCGATCGACGTGCGGAACTTTCTTATATAATTGTTGCGCAGTTTTGCCGGCAAGGTCTCCAAAAGAAACAGCGTATACTCTTTCCATGTATAATTCTTGGGAAGCGTTACCTTACGATAGCCGAGCGCCTTGGTTTTCCCGTAAAGAGCGGCGGAATTGACTCCGCGTACCCGCCCCACAAGCTTCACCCATATTTCCGGGTCGATGATACGGTAAAGATTCAGGCTTTCTTTTGCATAGTCGTTGAACGGCGAAGCAACGCGCATCTGGTCGGGGCGAACCCCCGCCATGTAATACAGATCGTACAGGTGGTTATACTCGTACCCGAAAATAGCGTTGGCATGCCAGACATCGGAAGTCGACCAATCGTAAAGAGGTGATGCCGCCCATACGTCCTTATGCCGCTGAATAATCCACGACTGCCCCTTATACCCGTATTTGGCATTGATAATAGCGCTGTACCGGTGAAGCGATTCGTCGCAACGGATGCCCAGAAGGCATATCGTTTTTTTGTTTTCATGCGTCATGCGGTAAAACCGCCCGAACTGATTGGCAAGGTCCTCCTGATGCATGCGATAACGGTAAGTGACAAAGGGATTGTTCTTCAGATTGATGACATAGGGATGATCCGGCATCGGACGCACCCAATCCGCTTCCTTTTTGTCGTCCCACGGATACCAGAACATTTCGTAGTTGCTGATCGAAGTGCGCGTGGCCATCGGCAGGCATACCCAATACAGTTCCGCTTCTTTTTCAATGCGGTTAAAAGTATTCTCCACATATTTTGTCGTTTCGCTGTACTGCGCCTCAAAATCCTGATGGAACACCCCTACCGTTCTTCCGGGATAAAACTTATTCCGGAAATCCAACGTAAGATTCAGAAGAAGTCCGCTGTCTTTGCCACCGGAAAACGAGACATATATATTGTCAAACTCACGAAAAATATAGTGCATACGTGAGCAAAACGCCTCGTAGACATTCTGATGCTGATACTGTTTTTTCATTGATCACAGAGCGAGCCTGAAAGAGAAAAAGCCGCCATAGCCCCTTTACCGATTTACTGTCCGTTTTATACGGATTGTCGGCGTGTAAAAACGGTTATCTTCAACCGAAAACACACGCCGAAACCGGTTATATTATACCATTTTTTTGTCATAAAAACAAGGTAATTTGCGCATTTTCTCATTTTTTGGCACTTAGGCAAAAACAGGAGTCCGTTTTTTGTGAAATATTCCAAAAATGTCACAAAAATATGCGAAAAGGTATTGCAAATTACTTCAAAAAAGATTAGAATAAAGACAATAAAATCAAAAAGGAGATCCCTATGAAACTCAGTGTACTCACCAATCTCTTCGGCAATATGAGTTACGAAGAGGCCTTTCGGAAATTTGAAGAACTCGGCGTCGACGCCGTGGAAATCGGTTGCGGCGGATATCCCGGAAAGGCTCATTGCAATCCGAAAGAATTGCTTCAGGACGAAAAGAAACTGCAGGCTTTTACCGATTCGCTGAAAAGACATCATCTGGAACTGGCCTGCCTCTCCTGCCACGGCAACGCCGTACATCCCGACCCCGTCATAGCCAAAGGATTTGACGATGATTTTCACGACGCCGTTCTGCTTGCGGAAAAACTGGGCATCGACACCGTTGTCACCTTTTCCGGTTGCCCCGGCGGATCGCCCGAAGATAAAACGCCGAACTGGGCGACCTGCGCCTGGCCCGAAGATTATCTTGCCATCCTTGACTACCAGTGGAATCAGGTGCTGATCCCCTATTGGAAGAAAACGGCCGCTTTCGCCAAAGAACACGGCGTAACCAAAATTGCTTTTGAAATGCACCCCGGTTTCTGCGTTTATAATCCCGAAACGCTTCTGCGCCTGCGTGCCGCCGTCGGCGACATTATCGGCGCAAACTTTGACCCCTCGCACCTGATCTGGCAGGGTATCGAACCCGTCGCCGCCATTCGCGAACTCGCCGGCGCCATCTATCACTTCCATGCAAAGGACACCAAGGTCGACAAATATAACACCGCCAAATTCGGCGTCCTTGATACAAAACCCTACAGCGACGAAATTCACCGCAGTTGGGTATTCCGCTCGGTAGGATACGGCAACGGTCTTGACTACTGGCGCGACATCATCTCCGCGCTCCGTCTTGTCGGATACGACAAGGTCATGTCTATTGAACATGAAGACAGCCTCATGACCACGGAAGAGGGTCTCAAAAAGGCCGTTGAATTCCTGAAGCAGTCCATTATCCGCGACCCGAAACCGACCACGATGCATTGGGCATAATTTTGCCCCCGCATCGGAGACTTCTCTGCCCGGCGCATCTCTACGGCCGCGGCGAAGATAAAAAGCATAACAGCCTGCCGAACGGCAGGCTGTTATGCTTTTTGTAACGTCTTATTTACATTATTGCGGATTTTCGGCAACACCGAATTGCAGACGCAGTTTCTCCGAGAGTTCATCCGTAACCGTCCCGAAAGGCGCGCCGCCTTTCGCGTAATCGGTATTTTTATATACGGTTCCCGTTCCGCTGTAATTTTCGCATATGCCGAGAAGCGCTTCCGCAACCGTCTCGGGAGAGCAGTTTTTCAGAGATACGATATTGCCGTTAAAGTCGGCAATATCTTTGTTCTTATAGCAGTTTGTAATGGTCTTCACACCGAAAGTGGACATTTCCAGCGGCGGATAACTCGGATGCGGCGACACCATGAGAGAGATGCCGGCATAACTGTCGCACATCGTCTGCGCATAATCCCGAAGCGGCATTTTACCGGCGGCCTTCAGCGTTGCACCGTTTCCGAGGTCGATGGTCTCATGCGTTTCTCCCGCCGACAGGAATGTCCATTCCGCGACGTCACTCATTTTACCGGCAAACAACCTCAGCGCACAAACAAGCAACGTAAAGGCATTCCTGTCCGTATGCGGTCTTCCGTACACCAGTATCTGTTTCTTTTTCGGTACGGTCTCTTTTTCGGGAAGACAGGAGATCAGGGCGGGATTCAATACCGGATCAAACGACCACATGGCGGAGAAAGAATAACCCTCGTTAACGAAATAATCCCGCAGAATCGAAGAATTGATGACGGCATAGACGGGAGAATCCATACGGTAGGTGCTGTCCGCCATCAGATACCGCGACGACCATGGATAAAAGCCGGGTTCATAATCCTGAATCATATAGACAAGCGGTCGCACAGGAACGCCGAAATATTCGCTTTGCGCATGAAGAACCGCTTTCACGGTGTAGGCCGTCCACCAACCCGTTGCCACGAAAATATCGTTTTCCGCTACGGGAATCGTTTTTCCGCTTCTGTCCGCAAAAGAGATGAGCTGATACGATTTCAGGCTGTCCTCTTCCGCCGAAACCACGACGTAATCCGAAGGAGCCACGGAAGTTTCCGAAATGACGGGCGCGTCACATGTGATGATCCGTGCGTCACAACCGTTTTTCTTACGGAGTTCTTCAAAGAAACGGATCGCCGTCGCGATACCGCCGAAGACATGCGCCGTATCTACCGACGGTGTAAGAAGATTGAGCCGAAGCTGTTTTCCGTAAGCCTCCGATTTCCGCGCTCCGATCGGTTCTACCTCCGGAATACGGACTTCCGCACCGCTTGCAACCGCCGATTTTGCCATTCTGTAAAGCGGCGCCGTCAACGGGAATTTTTTCAGAAACTGTTTTACGCGTGTATTCATTACCTTTTTGCCTCCTTCGGCGTAGTGGACGACAGATCCAGATTGCGGTTATAGAAAGGATCGCCGTTTTCCCGGTAAGGCGTGTAGACAGCATACGAACGGCGGAAATCCACCTCGGGAATGTCGTCGGGTTTACGGCTTTTCGATTCGTAATGATACAGCCTGACCGCAGGTTCATATTTATTATAATACCCTTTTTCATACGCGCGGAGACACAACTCTATGTCACTGCCGCATATGATGAAACTTTCGTCGAATTCCCCGATGTCTTCTATAGTTTTACGCGATACCGCAAGACAGGCGCCCGTCACGGCAAGCACGTTCCTTGCCACCATAGGCGATACGAACGGCGCCCCGTAATGCACGGGCGGCTGCCCTTTGAACACATGATCCGCCCAACCGCCGAACCCGACCACAACGCCTGCATGCTGTATGGTGCCGTCCGGGTACAGAAGAAGCGGCCCCGCAACGCCGATACCGGGACGGATAACATTTTCGGCAAGACGCGTCATCCAATCCCCGCTTATGACCACCGTATCGTTGTTCAGGAAAATAAACACGTCGCCGGTGGCGTTGCATATACCAAAGTTATTGATCTTTGACCAGTTGAATTCCATGTCGGCCGCAATCACACGGACGCGCGGATTCTGCTCCGTAATCTTGCGGAACCAATTTTGCGTCTCTTCCTCGACGGAACGGTTATCCAGTATGATGACTTCATAATCGGGATAGTCCGTTTTTTCAAGAATACTCTGCACGCAGGCGTCGGTCAATGCGCTTTTGTCTTTCATCGGAATCATGACCGACACGCGGGGCGCGGGATCCGGGAGAGGATAGCGCGCGTCATATACGAATGTATAGGCGGTGTCTTCCGCATGAGCGCCGTCGCCGGATACGCGGTGCAGATGCTCGTCAAGCGCGCGCTTACCGGCGGTATGCGCATATGGTTTCGCTGTCGGATCGGCCGCCGTTGAGCCGGGACATTCCCGCCATGTATACAGGATTTTCGGAATATGCACGATATTCCGCGTGCACTCGGACAAACGAAGCATAAGGTCGTAATCCTGGCTTCCGTCAAAAGCCGGGCGGAATCCCCCGACCGACAGAAACAGGGAGCGGCGGATCACCGACAGGTGACAGATATACATCTGACTGCAAAGAAGATCCGGCGAAAAATCCGGTTTATAAAACGGATTTATATGCTTGCCGGCGGGAGAAAGATGATCTTCATCGGAATACAGCACATCGGCGCCGGTATTCTGTATAAACACCGCGTTCTGATACAGCGCTTCCGACGACAGAAGATCGTCGTGGTCGAGAAGCGCGATATAGTCGCCGCTTGCCATCGCCGCGCAGGCATTGGTATTTTCCGATATGCCGCCGTTTTTTTCAAGACGGCGATATTGCACGCGTGCGTCGCGCGCCGCATATGTCTTTACGATTTCTTCCACGTAAGCATGCGCCGCGTCGCTTCCGTCTGCGAGGCAAAGTTCAAAATTCGCGTAGGTTTGCCGCAGTACGGACTCAATCATTTCACAAAGATATTTCTTGTTCGTGTTATACAAAGGCACGATCACCGAAAATTTCACGGAATTGGTAAAAACCGTTTTCCGCTGTAACGCAAGCTCCTTTTTCGTCGGGAAAACCGATTTTCTGGGGAACAGACGGGTTTTGATCTTACGAAAAGTGATTCCGGGGCCGTTCCGGCGTATGGAACGGAGAAATTTTCCGAATATACGCACCGGAGGAATTTTTTTCAGGAAATCGCCGAGCATGCGAAAAGGTTTTGTTATCTTCCAGAATGCCGCGTTGGAAATCGTATCATACGCAACGCTCTTTTCATTTAGACTTTGCCGCAACGCGGCGTTTTCTTCCTCGCTTTTCCGACGAAAGAGCGCAAACTCTTCTTTCTCTCCGGCATATTCCGCACGGAGCATCGCTATCGTTTCTCTTTGTTCATTGCAGGTCGCCCGCAACGTTTCATGTGCTTCGGATTTTTCCTTAAACGCCGACATAAGTTCCTGATACGCCTGTGCGTCTTTTTCGGATTTTTCTTTCAGTTGCGCTGTATTATTTTCGCTTTCCGATAATGCACGGCTTTTTTCGTCTATGATTTTTTCTTTCTCTTTGAGATTGTCAAAATACGCCTTTTGACTGGAGATCAAAATGTGATCACGATCGCAAAGTTCGCTCTGCAACCATGTTATGGTCTTTTTCAGATCGGTCATGTCCTCGCTGATATGACCGTTCAGGCGGCGCAGTCTGTCCTCCTCGGTTTTCAGCGTCTCTATTTCGGCCTCCTCTTGCAAAAGCCGCTCGGTGGCCTGTGCCAGCTTGCTTTTTTCACGGTTTTCCCCGGAAATAATCTCGTCTACAAAAGAGGGGGCGGCGGAGATCGGTACAAGTTCTGCCTGTACGCCGAAAAACGTCGCGCCATCGGGTATACGGAACGTAAACTGCGGGTATCGCTCGGTGGCAATGTAGCCGTCCGCATACGGAGCGGCGTGATCAATGGCTGTCGGGGACAGATCGCCCGAATCCGTACGGAAATGCACATTTTTATAATAAAAAGTGCCCTCGTCGCACGGATCAAGGCGCAGATGCACCGTATGGGGGGGGAGCGGAAATTCCTTATGGATTTTCAGCGGGTTCTCACAGGTGAAAGTGATGGCATTTTTGTCGCATAATCCTTCGCCCGTATCGAAAAACACGCGGTTGACGCCGCTGTATACAGGAAGACGTTCGTTTCTCACCATTCCCTTTTCATGCGCATAATCCATACGGTAGGCCACGCCGACAAATTGATAAATATGTGAATACGGTTTGTTTTTGATAAAAGCAAGATCCGCCGATGACGCCTCGCTTTTTTGTTCCGTCGATCCCATAGGAACCATTGTCCCCGTCAGTTCGGCAAGAAACAGACCGGCCTCCGCACATATTTCCGGCAAATTGTCTTTGCCGAAAAAATGAATGTGCGTATCGTCGAGAATTCCGAGAGGTGTATAATCAAAACGGCCGTCGATCAACTTCAGAAGAACATCTCCGTGCGCAAGATTCGGAACCGAAAACAGCACTTTCCCGTCCTTTTTCAAAAAAGCCGCCGCGTCGCGAAGGGCATTATGCGGAAAACGGAGATGTTCAAGAACATCTCCGAAAATAATACTGTCAAATCTCATGTCCTTGACGGCTTCTTTCCATTCTCCCGACTCAATATCGCACAATACGGGCAAAGAGAGATAAGGTGACGCCTGTTTCAGCGCTTCTTCACTGATTTCCACGCCGACAACGGAACAGTTTTTTTCTTCTTTCAGATAGCGCGACAGCAGTCCTGTAGCGCATCCGAATTCAAGAATATGTTCACCAGAGTTTACATGATTAGCGATAATTCCATGTGATGAATTGTCGCCGAAGCCAATGGCCACCGAATATTTGAACATAGTTATCTCCGACTCTGTTTATAAAGATTGCAGACGGGTTCGGTATCGCCGATCATGCGGACGCGCCCATGTTCAAGCCACACAACGCGTTGGCACAAGCGCTCCACCTGTTCGATACTGTGAGAGACAAAAAGCACCGTCGTGCCGCCGCTCATAAGTTCCGCAATACGTTTTTCGCACTTCTGCTGGAAGAGGAAGTCCCCCACAGCCAGAATTTCGTCCACGATCAGAATATCGGGTTTTACGATAGTGGCGATTGAGAAACCGAGACGCGCCACCATACCGGAAGAAAAGTTTTTGATAGCCACATTTTCAAACGGCCGGAGTTCCGCAAAATCAAGGATCTCGTCATACTTCGATCTCACAAAGTTGCGGTCGAATCCGAGAACGGAACCGTTGAGATATATGTTTTCACGCGTTGTCAGTTCAAAGTCAAATCCGGCGCCGAGTTCTATCAGCGGAGAGATCACGCCGTCTGTCGTCACGCGGCCGGCGCTCGGCTCAAGGATACCGGAAATCACTTTGAGAAGCGTACTTTTTCCTGAGCCGTTGAGGCCGATAAATCCTACGACTTCACCTTTTTTCACTTCAAAGGAAACGTCGGATAATGCGGTAAATTCGTCGAAGCGTAATTGATGCTTCAGGAATTTGATCACATATTCTTTCATGTTGTCGACTTTTTCTTTCGGCATGTTGAAATTCATGGTCACATGGTCGACAGCCACAGCAATATCCTGATTCAAGATACGGTCTCCTTCTATTATTAAATGTAAAAGATGAATTTATTCTGGTTCTTGCGGAAAATCAACATGCCTCCGAAAAGCGCGATCAGGGCATAGCCAAGGCATATGATGTGTTCCGTCGCCGTCGGAAGATTTCCGTATATCATCACGTTACGGAACATCTCAACAAAATGATAGAGCGGGTTCACGCGCACGATCGCCTGCATCCATCCGGGCAGAATGTCCATCGGATAAATAATCGGCGTGAGATACATCCATACCGTAATCAATACGCTGTAAAGATGCCCGACGTCCCGGAAAAACGTATTGAGCGTTGCCAGAACCAGACCGAGACCGAGACTGAAAATAAACGTATATATCAGCGGTATCGGGAACATGAGCATGGTTGCATGCGGCGTAACGCCGATAATGAGAAATACGATCACCACCGCGATCAGAGAAAACAGCATGTTCACAAAGGAAAACAGGCACTTTTCAAGCGGGAAAATGATTTTCGGTATATATACTTTTTTGATAAGGCCGGCCGCACCGAGAATGGACGTCATCGAAAAGTTCGTAGCCTCGGTAACAAAATTGAAAATCACATAGCCGGTCAGGTAATAAACGGGGAAATCCTGAATCTGAAACTTGAAAATGTTGGAGAACACCGCGGTCAGAACAAGCATCATAAGAAGCGGATTCAGAACGCTCCACAAAATGCCGAGAACCGAGCGACGGTATTTTGTTTTGATGTCGCTGGAGACCAGGTCGCCGATGAGAAACCGATAACGCCTGATGCCACGCAACTCTTTTTTGATAGCGGACGGCTCCTGCAGAAGATCCAGAGCGAGAAGAATCACCACGAGCGTCCCGAAAAAGATCAGAATGAACATGAGGTAATTCAGATTGATAGTATGCGGATTTACCGCGAACGAGGCCGGTGCCGTACCGGGTGTTTCGCCGTTTTCCGTTCCGCGCACCGCGATACCGCAGGTGTCGCGCTGCACACGGATATAATAGTTGCCGTTTTTGCGGATAACAGGAACGTCCACGGACTTTTCCTCCGTGAAGACATCGCCGGGTTCGTCAGCGAAATATACGCGGACAGCCGTCAGTTCATTCTCGAAATCACCGTACAGAGCCACATTGTTTACATAGGTCTTCTCCGTAAAGAAGACGCCCTCTCCCGCATTATCCGCTTTCACCGTGGTCCGACGGCTCATGATATTCGAAAGATTGTCCGCGCTGAAAAGCGCAAGACTGAACACTATCGCCAGTATCAGAGACAGCAGTACGGCAGAAATATTCCAAAATTTATTCTTTTTCACAATGTATACCTTTAAAATGCAAATCCAAGTTCCGAAAAACGAAGATTCTTTTTATCCTTTTCGCTGAGAAGAACTTCCACGCCGTCGGGAATAGGCCATTTTACACCGATGTCGGGATCGTTGTACAAAAGTCCTCCTTCGCTTGCCGGATCATAATAACGTGTGCATTTATATACAAACGTTGCCGTTTCCGAATTCACAAAAAATCCGTGCGCAAATCCTTCGGGAATGTAGAACTGCTTTTTGTTTTCCGCGCTGAGAAGCACGCCGTACCACTTGCCGTAGGTGCGGCTGTTCTTACGCAGATCGACCGCCACGTCATACACTTCCCCGCGCGTCACACGGACAAGTTTGCCCTGCGGATTGGCCTTCTGAAAATGCAGACCGCGCAAAACGCCCCTGCGGGAGGAGGATTCGTTATCCTGCACGAATGTGGCGGGTGTGCCGTCAAGATGCTTGATATACGGAGCAAACTCCTCGTTATAAGTTTCCATAAAATAACCGCGCGCGTCACCGTATACCGTCGGTTCGATTACATAGAGATCGGGAATACCCGTTTCCGTAAATTTGAATTTTCCCATTATCATTTCTCCTGCAGGCGGTCGCCGTACATTTTTTCATAATAGTTTTTGTAGTCGCCGCTGATGATGTTTTCCCACCATGCGCGATTATCGAGATACCAGCGGATCGTCTTTTTAATGCCGTCGCGGAACATGGTTTCGGGAAGCCAGCCGAGTTCGTTATGAATCTTTGTCGGGTCAATGGCATAGCGTCTGTCGTGGCCGGCGCGATCCTTGACATAGGTAATCAGGTCTTCGCTCTTGCCGAGTTCCTTCAGAATGATCTTCACAATGTCGATGTTCTTCATTTCGTTATGGCCGCCGATATTGTATACCTCACCGACGCGTCCCTTACGGATAATAAGATCGATCGCACGGCAATGATCTTCAACATACAGCCAGTCGCGCACATTGTCGCCCTTGCCGTAAACCGGAAGCGGTTTGTCGTAAAGCGCATTGGCAATCATCAGGGGGATCAGTTTTTCCGGGAAATGATAAGGTCCGTAGTTATTCGAGCAACGGGAAATGGTCACGGGGAGACCGAACGTGCGGTGATAAGCCATTACCAGAAGATCGGCGGAAGCCTTGGACGCGGAATAAGGGCTGGACGTATGGATCGGTGTGGTTTCGGTAAAGAAAAGGTCGGGACGGTCGAGCGGAAGGTCGCCGTATACCTCGTCGGTCGAAACCTGATGGTACCGCTGAATACCGTACTTACGGCAGGCGTCCATCATCACGGCGGTACCCATGATATTGGTGTTCAGAAAAACGCCGGGGTTTTCGATCGAACGGTCAACATGGCTTTCCGCCGCAAAATTGACGACAATATCGGGGTGCTCCTCTTCAAACACGCGGTAAACCGCCTCGCGGTCGGTAATATCCACCTTGCAGAAGCGGAAATTCGGATTGTCCATCACAGGGGCAAGCGTTTCCATATTGCCCGCATACGTCAGACAGTCAAGGCAGATGATGCGGTCTTCGGGATGCGTTTTCAGCATATAGTGAACAAAATTTCCGCCGATGAAGCCAGCGCCGCCGGTAACGATAATTTTCATAAAAAGTCCTCTTTTAAAATATATTTTCAGGTCTTATTCTTTGTAATTCCGCATAAACGCGGCGAGTGCCTCTTCCCACGGACGGAATTCGTCGCCCACCGTCACCCGGAACATCAGGTTGTCCAGCGACGAATAAGCGGGGCGGCGCGCAGGCGTCGGATATTCCGCCGTCGTGCAGGGAGATACCGTGGCCGCAATGCCTGCAAGTTCCACGATTTTTTCGGTAAATTCAAACCACGAACATTCGCCGTTGCCCGTGCCGTGATATACGCCGTATTCTTCCGTGGTAAGAAGTTTTAAAATATGGTGAGCGAGATCGGCCGCATTGGTCGGGTTGCCCCGCTGATCGGATACCACACGGCAGGCGCCCTTTTCCCGCGCAATCTTCATCATGGTTTTGACGAAGTTATTGCCGTAATAGCCGTAAAGCCACGCCGTACGGACAATGAAATAACGACTGCAGAATTCACGGACATAACATTCGCCGAGATACTTCGACGCCCCGTATACGCTCTGCGGACCGCATATGTCCCATTCCGTATACGGCTTGTCGCCGTTACCGGGAAATACGTAGTCGGTCGACACATGGATCAGTTTCGCGCCGATCTTCTGCGCGGAAACGGCAAGATTGCGCGGCCCCAGCGCATTGGCGCGCATAGCCGTCTCCCTCTCGCTTTCGCACTTGTTGACGTTGGTGAAAGCGGCGCAGTTGATCACCGCGTCATATTTTTCGCGCGTAAACAGCGCGTCCACCGCTTCGGCGTCCGCAATATCCAGTTCATCAATGTCGATCGGACGGACAATGTTTTTCTGCAACAATACGGGCGGACGCCCGATTTCGGTTTCTCCGCGTTCAAAGCACCTGACGAGCTCAGTGCCGAGCTGTCCTTTTCCCCCGGTGATCAGTATTTTCATCAGTATCGGATCTTCCCTTCCGCGACAGCGCGCAAATGTTTACCGTAATCGGATTTTCCGTAAGAAACAGCGGATTCCATGAGTTTTTCGCGCGTGACCCAACCGTTTTTATAAGCGATCTCTTCAATGGCGGAGATCTGCACGCCCTGCCGCTTTTCTACCATACGGACAAATTCTGCCGCTTCGAGGAGGCTGTCCATCGTACCGGTATCCAGCCATGCAAAACCGCGGCCGAGAAGCTGCACATCAAGTTTTCCTTCTTCAAGATACAGGTTGTTCAGCGTGGTGATCTCCAGTTCGCCGCGCGCCGACGGCTTTACCTTTTTCGCCATGGCGGATACGCGGTTATCGTAAAAATAAAGTCCCGTTACGGCATAGTTGGACTTGGCTTCCTCACGCGGCGGCTTTTCCACAATGGAAACGGCCTTTCCCGCGTCATCGAATTCCACAACGCCGAAGCGTTCGGGATCTTCCACATAATAGCCGAACACACTGCAACGGCCGTTTTTCTCCGCGTTTTCGGCCGCGTCACGCAAAATACGGGAAAACTTATTCCCATAAAAAATATTGTCGCCGAGAACCATGGCACAGCAATCGTCGCCGATAAAATCTTCGCCGATCAGAAAAGCCTGAGCCAATCCGTCGGGAGACGGCTGTTCCTTATACGACAGGTGAATACCGAAATTCGAGCCGTCGCCGAGCAGTTTTTCAAAGTTCGGCAGGTCGCGCGGCGTGGAAATGATGAGTATATCGCGGATTCCCGCCAACATCAGCGTGGAAAGCGGATAATAAATCATCGGTTTGTCGTAGATCGGCAGAAGCTGCTTCGACGTAATGGTGGTCAGAGGGTAAAGACGGGTGCCGGAACCGCCGGCGAGAATAATGCCTTTCATGGAGTTCTCCTTTATCTTAAGTCTTTCGATTATAAGTCTTTCGGTAGGGATTTGATTTTGTATTTGCCGATAAGATACATGCCGCGGAAAATCAGGTTTTCCGCAAGAGACTGACGGTAGGCCTTTGCGGAAAACACATACCCTAACCGGGTGAAGAAGTTTTTCCCGCAGAAAAAGAAGCGGCGCGCTTCGTCAAGGTACTCGCTTTTCATCACATCACGGTAATGCGTTACCAGAGACAAAAGCTGCCGCACCCCTTTTTTCGGAGCGTCGGTCTTCATACGCTTCAGCCGCGTGCCGAGATTGCGGAAGAATCCGTTCCGATAACCGATGACGTTCCCGCCGTGCTGACGGTAAAGCGTTGTCGGCGTCGCGTCAAAAATCACGCGCCCCGTTGCCGAGGCAAGCATGTAAACAAAGAAATCGGGCACCAATATGTTTTCGCACTTTTCACGGCGCAAAAGCGCCATCAAAGCATGGTTCGCCACCTGCGTATGGCCGGGGCAGACATTCTGCACCATGGCATTGTAAAAAAGCGGCGGTTTTTTCGGCGTCATTGTCTGTCCGATGGCATGAAGTTCTGCGTCCACAAGGTAAGAAAGCGCAGCATACAAAAGCGGCGCGGTATTGTCGCCGCGATCAAGCGCTTCCACGGCGCGGGACAGTTTGTCCGGCAACCATACGTCGTCCTGATCGCTGAAAGCAAAGTAATCGCAGGACATATCGGCCATGGAAAAAAGCGCGGTCATGGAATCGACAAATCCGATATTATCGCCGAACACCAAAGAAAAACCGTGCCTGTCCCGATACTCTTCAAGAATTTCCCGCGTGCCGTCCGTCGAACCGTCATCACGGATCAGAACGGATATGTCGCCGGCATTTTCCAATGCAAGAAAACTGTCCAACTGAGGGCGCAGATATTTTTCCCCGTTATAGGTGGAAAGAAGAATCTGAACGCGTGGCAAGAATAGCCTCCCAAAAACGGGCGATATACGCGCACGCGCGCAACGCCGTGATTCTTTATAATCATATCACACGCGGGCGTATTTGTCAATACATTCTTGTTTTTCCACGGGAATCCTGCTGAAATTTCAGAAAAAAAGGGGGGGATACCGCCGGCATACGTTCGTATCCGCTTTGCCGTAAAGCGCGCCACATTTATCGTTTCGTCTCTGAAATACGATTAAAATGTAAATTACAGGTCACATTTTCATTCATATCAAGAGAATTGACGTAACAGCGCATATCGCCGGAAGCAATAGAAGCGCCACGGTCTCCGGCACGGAAAGACCGGCGTCGCATAAAAGATAATGCAGATGTCCGCGGTCGGCGGAAAAAGGCGACCGATGTTCCGTAATACGTCTTACTATCGACAGAAAAACATCGCAAAACGGCACAAAAAACAAGAGTGCGCATGAAAGCAAAAGCATAAAAAGCGATCCGCCCGCCGCGCTTCCGGCAGAAGCCGGAACGGCGCTGTCCGAAACGGTTGCCATGGCCAGATACCCCATTGCGTAACCGAGGAACTGGCTTCCGCAGTCCCCCATAAAAAGGAATGCCCGCGGCGCATTGTACGGCAGAAATCCCACTACCGAAGCGCACAATATGACGGCAACCGCGGCCGGCCACGCAACATCGTTTTTTACCGCAAACAAAAAAATACCGCACAGCGTCACAAGGGCGAGCGATCCCGCAAGTCCGTCGATTCCGTCCACGAGATTCTGCGCGTTGACCGTCAATAACAAAAACGCCGTCGTCGCCACCGTTGCGAAAAACGGGGGAAAATACGGAATACGCACGCCGTATAAAGGCGCGGGAACGCAAAAGAGAATCTGCAAAAACAATTTTCCTTTTGCCGGCAACGTATACATATCGTCAAGAAATCCGCACATAGCGGCCGCCGCTCCGCAGAGAAGCAGTATAACGGACTTTTCATCGGCAAAAAAACGGTTCAAAAGCAAAATTCCCAACGCGGAGGCCGTAAACATGGCCAGTCCTCCGCCCCGCGCCGTCACCCGCAAGTGACGATGCCGTCCCCCGTCCGGCACATCAAGCGCGCCCGCGTGTTCGGAAAAAGTGGCCGCAAGCGGCGAAAGAGCAAAAGCCGCGGCAAATGTTGCGAGCATCGGCAAAAACGCCCGTGACAAGATATAAGAAAAAGGCATACGTATTCTCCTTTCGGATATGTACATATACCTTTTTATCGGAATCTGCCTTATCGGAATCTACAAAGAAAAACCGTTCGGTATCCGTCTCTGCCGCCGTCGCTTTTCATTCCGGCCGTATTTCAGCCGCGCGGCACAAATCCGATCTTTTTCTGTACTTTGCGGAGAGTCTTTTCCGCATAATAGCGCGCCTCTTCCGCCCCTTTTTTCATGACGTTTTCCAGATAAGCCTTGTCGGCAATCAGACGGCTGAATTCCTGCTGCACGGGCATGAGAACATCGGCGCAGGCTTCCCCGACCGCCGTTTTGAAGTCGCCGTAACCGCGGCCGGCAAATTCCTCTTCGATTGCGGAAAACGAAGCGCCGGTCACAGCGGCATAGATCGTCATCAGATTGGATACGCCCGGTTTTTCCGCGGGATCGTAACGGACCTCACTGCCGCTGTCGGTAACCGCGCGGCGGAATTTACGGATAATATCGTCTTTTCCGTCGAGGATATACACCACCGCATTCTGATTTTCGTCCGACTTCGACATTTTCGACGCGGGATCGGCGAGAGACGCGATTTTGGCGCCGTTTTTCGGCATATAACACTCCGGCACCGTAAACGTATCGCTGTAAAGATGATTGAAGCGTTCGGCAATGTTGCGCGTCAGTTCCAGATGCTGTTTCTGATCGACGCCGACAGGTACAAGGTCGGTCTGATACAAAAGAATATCCGCCACCATCAGCACGGGATATGTGAAAAGCCCCGCATTGATATTGTCGGCGTGCGCCAGAGACTTCGCCTTGAACTGCGTCATGCGTTCCAGTTCTCCGAACATGGAGAAGCAGTTGAGAATCCATGAAAGTTCGGCGTGCGCGGGGACATGCGACTGCACAAACAAAGTGTTTTTCTCCGCGTTAAGGCCGCAGGCCATATACAATGCCAGCGTTTCATAGGTGCGGCGCCGCAGGTCGGCAGGGTTCTGACGCACGGTGATGGCATGCTCGTCCACCACACAGTAAAAGCACTTGTATTCATCCGAAAACGCGGAGAAATTGCGAAGAGCGCCGAGATAGTTGCCGATCGTCAGATTTCCCGAAGGCTGAACGCCCGAAAACACTACTTTTTTATCGTTCAACATGGAAGTTTCCTCTTTCGTATTTTGACCGAAACCGCGCCGAATATGTATTGCGGCACGCCGTCATTCTGATTTTTTCCAGTATAGCACACTTTTTCCGTGAAATCAAGAGCAAAATTCCCGCGGCGGCAGATATTTACTCTTCTTATAAATAAAATTTTAACAAAAGCACTTTACAAGCGCGAAGAAAAGTGCTAAAATAGAAATTAATGCGGACAGGATTCGCATACTTTCGACGCTCTCTCTAAAATTTTATATAAAAACGGAGGAAAAACAATGTCCAGAAAGAAAATTTCTATGGACGGTAACACTGCTGCGGCACACGTATCTTATGCGTTTACCGAAGTAGCTGCTATCTACCCGATCACCCCGTCCAGTCCTATGGCGGAAGTGACCGACACATGGTCTGCCACAAACAAAAACATCTTCGGCGAACCTGCAAAGAACATCTTCGGCGAAAATGTCAAAGTTGTGGAAATGCAGTCCGAAGCCGGTGCCGCCGGTGCCGTTCACGGCTCTCTCGCTTCCGGCGCGCTCACGACTACATACACCGCTTCTCAGGGTCTTCTCCTGATGATCCCGAATATGTATAAGATCGCCGGCGAACTTCTTCCCTGCGTCATTCACGTTTCCGCCCGTTGCGTTGCTTCGCACGCGCTGAATATTTTCGGCGATCACTCCGACGTTTATGCCTGCCGTCAGACCGGTTTCGCCATGCTGGCGGAAACCAACGCGCAGGAAATCATGGACCTCGGCGCCGTCGCTCACCTTTCCACCATCAAGGGCCGCGTTCCTTTCATTAACTTCTTCGACGGTTTCCGTACTTCGCACGAAATCCAGAAAGTCGAAGCGTGGGATTACAAGGATCTTGCCGAAATGGTGGACATGGATGCCGTTCAGGCTTTCCGTCACCGTGCGCTGAACCCCGAATTCCCCGTTCTCCGCGGCTCCGCCGAAAACGGCGATATCTTCTTCCAGCACAGAGAAGCCTGCAACAAGTACTACGACGCGCTTCCCGCCATCGTGGAAGAATACATGGATAAAGTCAATAAGAAACTCGGCACAAACTACGGCCTCTTCAACTACTACGGCGCTCCCGACGCCGACCGCGTCATGGTGGCCATGGGCTCAATCTGCGACTGCGCGGAAGAAGTCATCGACTATCTCACCGCAAAAGGCGAAAAAGTCGGTCTTGTCAAAGTCCGTCTCTACCGTCCGTTTGTTGCTGAAAAATTCGTTGCGGCTCTGCCGAAGACCGTCAAGAAGATCGCCGTCCTCGACCGCACGAAAGAACCCGGCGCACTGGGCGAACCGCTTTACCTTGACGTTGTTGCCGCTCTCGAACGCACGGGCGTATCGGTTCCCGTTGTCGGCGGCCGCTACGGTCTCGGTTCCAAGGACGTCAACCCCGCCTGCATTTTCGCTATCTTCAATAACCTTGCCGCAAAGACGCCGAAGAACAACTTCACCGTCGGCATCGTCGACGATGTGACCGGCTCTTCTCTCGAAGAAACCGCTGTTCCCGATACGGCTCCCGCCGGCACGATTTCCTGCAAATTCTGGGGTCTCGGCGGCGACGGTACTGTCGGTGCCAATAAGAACTCCATCAAGATTATCGGCGACCATACCGATAAATTCATTCAGGCGTACTTCCAGTACGACTCGAAGAAAACGGGCGGCGTCACGATTTCCCACCTCCGTTTCGGCGACACACCGATCAAATCCACCTACTACATCACGAAAGCCGACTTTGTTGCCTGCCATACGCCGTCTTACATGCTGAAAGGCTATAAGATCGTCAACGACGTGAAGCCCGGCGGCACGTTCCTCCTGAACTGCCAGTGGAGCGACGACGAACTGTCGACGCACCTCTCTGCCGAAACAAAGCAGTATATCGCGAAAAACAACATTAAATTCTATACCGTAAACGCTATTGACAAAGCCATTGAAATCGGTATGGGCAAACGCACGAACACTATTCTGCAGGCTTCGTTCTTTGCACTGGCGAAGATCATGCCGATTGCGGAAGCCGTCGATTACATGAAGTACATGGCGAAGAAGTCCTACCTCAAAAAGGGCGAAGACGTCGTTATGCTGAACTATAAGGCTATCGACGCCGGCGTTGAAGCGCTTCACGAAGTCAAGGTTCCCGCGGATTGGGCAGACGCCGTAAACAAGAAGGCCGAAGCGCCCCTTACCGGTAACAGAGCCGACCTCGTCGACTTTGTAAAGAACATTGTCGTTCCCGTCGGCAAAATGCAGGGCGATTCTCTCCCCGTATCCGCCTTTGAAAAATACGTTGACGGTACGTTCCCGCAGGGCGCCGCCGCTTATGAAAAACGCGGTGTTGCCGTGGACGTTCCGACATGGATCCCCGAAAACTGCATCCAGTGTAACAACTGCGCCTATGTCTGCCCGCACGCCACGATCCGTCCTTACGCGCTGAACGCGGACGAAGTTGCCGCCGCTCCCGAAGGAATGAAATACACCGCCAAGATGATCGGCAAGGGTTGCGAAGGCTATAAGTTCACGATGGCCGTAAGCCCGCTCGACTGTATGGGCTGTACGCTCTGCGTCAAGGCTTGCCCCGTCAACGCCAAAGCCGCAAAAGACGGCACCGACAAACTCGCCATCAAGATGGTACCTCAGGAATCCCAGCTTGCGGAACAGAAAAACTTCGACTACTGCGTCGCAAACGTTTCCGAAAAATCGGATCTGCCGTTTGCCGACACCACCGTGAAAGGCAGTCAGTTCAAACAGCCGCTTCTTGAGTTCTCCGGCTCCTGCGCAGGCTGTGCCGAAACCTCCTACGCCCGCCTGATTACACAGCTCTTCGGCGAAAGAATGTATATTTCCAACGCGACCGGCTGTTCTTCCATCTGGGGCGGCTCCGCACCTGCCACGCCGTACACCGTCAACCGTGAAAGCGGCCACGGTCCCGCGTGGGCGAACTCCCTCTTTGAAGACAACGCCGAACACGGCCTCGGCATCGCCATCGGTCAGAAGACCATCCGCAACAAACTGATCGGTTACGTGAAGACCCTGAAAGAAACCGCTCCTGCCGACAAGGTTGCCGTATTTGACAACTACCTCAACACGCTTGACGACGGCAAACAGAACGAGCCGGCCGCCAAGGCGCTGATCGCCGCTCTTGAAGCCTGCAACTGCCAGGACGACGCGGTGGTGGAACTGAAGAATAAGATTCTTGCCGAAAAACAGTACCTCTCGAAGAAGTCCGTCTGGATTTTCGGCGGCGACGGTTGGGCATACGACATCGGCTTCGGCGGCCTTGACCACGTTCTCGCTTCCGGCGAAGACGTCAACGTCATGGTATTCGACACCGAAGTATATTCCAACACCGGCGGTCAGGCGTCGAAGGCTTCCAATATCGGTCAGGTTGCGCAGTTTGCGGCCGCCGGTAAAGCCATCGGCAAAAAGAACCTTGCCGAAATCGCTATGACTTACGGCTACGTTTACGTGGCGCAGATCGCCATGGGCGCCGACCCGGCGCAGACCATCAAGGCGCTTGCGGAAGCAGAAGCCTACCACGGTCCGTCCCTCATCATCGGCTACGCTCCCTGCGAAATGCACTCCATCAAGGGCGGCATGGCAAACTGCCAGCTCGAAATGAAGAAAGCCGTTGACGCCGGCTACTGGCAGATGTTCCGCTACAACCCGGCTCTGAAAGCCGAAGGCAAGAATCCCTTCACCATGGATTCCAAAGAACCGACCGGCGATTATCAGGCATTCCTGAAGAACGAAGCGCGTTATGCCCGTCTTGCACAGGCATTCCCTGAAAGAGCGCAGGAACTCTTCAAAAAAGCGGAAGCATTCGCTAAGGCAAAGTATGAGAGACTCACCCGCCTTACCGCTCTCTACAACCCCGAAAATAACGACTGATCCGTTTCCCGTATGTCTGTGAAATAAAACTTTTTCACAGACATACAACATAAAACCGCCGTGCAAATAACATTTGCTCTTTGCACGGCGGTTTTTACAGTCCCGGTTATCCGTAAAAAAACGGCCTGCTCCACGCACGCCGTTTTTTATTTGTCCTGCTATATGCTTATTTAAAATATCTGTCAAGAAGTCCCTGGAACGCTCTGCCGTGACGGGCCTCGTCCTTCGCCATCTCATGAACCGTATCGTGAATGGCGTCAAGGTTATGCTGTTTTGCCAGTTTTGCAAGATCGAACTTGCCGGCACAAGCGCCGTTTTCGGCGGCCACACGCATCTCCAGATTCTTCTTGGTCGAAGCCGAAACCGACTCTCCCAGCATTTCCGCAAATTTAGCGGCATGTTCCGCTTCTTCGTAAGCGGCCTTTTCCCAATACATACCGATTTCGGGATATCCCTCGCGGAAAGCGACGCGCGCCATCGCAAGATACATACCGACTTCGGAACATTCACCGTTGAAATTTGCGTGGAGTCCTTCCAGAACTTCGGCGGGAATATCCTTCACGATACCCACTTCATGCTCGGTTGCATAAGACATGGTCTCTTCGGTTACCTCCACAAATTTTTCGCCGGGTGCCTTGCAAAGAGGGCAGATGTCAGGGCGAACATCGCTGACAACGATTTCGCCGCATACGGTACATTTCCATTTTTTCATAAGTAGTTTCTCCTTTAATAAATCTTTATTTGTAAACTATTGTTTACTTTCTATTTGTTTTAATGCACTTTCCGACAAAATTTCCACTGTCCCGTGCGATACACGGATCGCACCGAGTTCCCGGAATTTACGCAATATACGCGTAACCACCTCTCGCGCGGATCCGATATAGCGGGCGATCTGTTCATGCGTTAGGTGCAGTTCCCTGCTTTTTGTTTCTTCCGCTTCCCGAAGCAGAACGTCTGCGATGCGGCTGTCCACACTGCGGAACAAAATATCCTGCATATGCGAGGTAATCGCCGAAAACGTTTCGGATGTCATGCGCAGAATCTCACATTCGGCCGTACGGTTTTCACGCAATATGCGCGCCATTACCTGCGGCGGAACAATGTCCAACACCGTATCTGTCTCGGCGGAAAAGTACACGTCCGCGGTCACATGACGTAATATACAAACCGATGACAGCACGCAGGTCATACCGGCGGTGAGGAAGAAAATCGTCGCTTCCCGTCCCTCTTCGGACAAAATGGAAACGCCCACTTTGCCGCCCGTCACACGCATCATGCCAAGGCACGGGTCTCCGTGAGAATGAATGAGCGTGCCGCGTTTATAAGATACGGTATACGCGCTTTCGGAAATATGTCGTTTTTCTTCTTCGGTCAGCGCCTTATAAAACGGAATATCTGTCAGCATCGTTGTCATTCCTTAGCGAATATCACTGAAGAATAAAATCGCGCAATGCTTCCTCGTCAAGGTATCCCACCGAACGGGCCGCCGTCTCGCCGTTTTTCAGAAGAACCAGCGTCGGTATGGAACTTACGCCGTATCTGGCGGCCAGCGATTCTTCATCATCAACATTTACACGGCAAAAGAGCACCTGATCCGCATATTCTTCTTCCGCCTCTTCAATAAGCGGCGCAAGCATACGGCAAGGGCCGCACCAATCGGCATAGAAGTCGATCAGTACCGGCTTCCCGGATTCCTTTACCGTCGTATCGAAATTGTCACTTGTAAGCGTCAGAACAGCCATATAAACCTCTCATTCCGAAAGGAATCGCAGCCGAACCCGGCATTAGGTCATTCCTTTCATTTTATTATATAAGCGGGAAAATTTGCTCGCATTGGTTTTCCATCATCATGTTTCAACGGAAACGGCGGTTTGTGTTACATAAAGCGCAGGGTAACGGCCGTTGCCGACAAAATTTCCGATCCGGTATCGTCTCTGCGATATTATATCGTAGGACATTGCCGCCTGTGTCCGATGAATCATAATCTGTAACCGTTTTTGCGATAGACATCAAGGAAAGCGGCGACGGTGTGCCGTCGCTTTGGCGCATGCATGTGCGCCTTGGGATTGCGCACCGCGCAATACCTACGCTTGTATTATACATCATTTCCATGAAATATACAATATTTTTTCTTGAATTTACCGCAAACCGGACTTTTTCGGGAGAAAACTTTCCCTGATTTGCTGTTCCGATGTTATTCTATCAGATATTTTTCTCGAAAACTGTGACAATATCACAGAATGAAAAAGTTTTTTTGTCTATAATGTAATCAACAAAACCACAAAAGGATTCGGTGAACTTCATGTATTGCATAAGAAAAATAACAAAAGATCTCTTTTTTGTAGGAGGAAACGACCGTCGCCCCGGTCTCTTTGAGGGCGTATATGCCGTTCCGGACGGCGTGTCGTATAACTCCTATCTTCTCGTCGACGACGTAACGGTTCTGTTCGATACCGTTGACGCCTCTGTCAGCAAACTCTTCTTTGAAAATATCGCGCATGTATTGGACGGACGTCCTCTCGATTACGTCATCGTTCAGCATATGGAACCGGATCATTCGGCGTCGCTTCACGAACTGCTCCTCCGCTACCCGGACGTGAAGATCATCTGCAATAAGAAAACAGCCGAAATGATGCAGCAGTTTTTCGGCCGCATTGACAACGACCGGTTTCAGCTTGTGACCGAGGACAGCGCTTTCAAAACCGCCCGTCACGATTATCGCTTCCGTATGGCGCCGATGGTACATTGGCCGGAAGTCATGGTCACTTATGACGCCGTTGACCGTATTCTTTTCTCCGCGGACGCATTCGGCTGTTTTGGTGCGCAGAACGGCGCACTGTTTGCCGATGAAGTGGATTTTATGCGCGACTACCTTGATGAAGCCCGCCGTTACTATACCAATATCGTCGGAAAATACGGAACGCAGGTGCAGGCGCTTCTCCGGAAAGCGGGTGCGCTCGATATTGCCATGATCTGTCCGCTCCACGGCTTTGTTTTCCGCAAAAACATCCCCGACATTCTCGGATATTATCAAAAATGGAGCACCTATACGCCCGAAAGTAACGGCGTCATGATCGCATACGCCTCGGTTTACGGCAATACTGCCAATATCGCCGATATTCTTGCCGCGCAACTCTTTGAAAAAGGCGTAAAAGCCGCGGTCTACGACGTATCGGTGACGCCGGCCCCCGACATCATCGCTGCATCGTTCCGTTACAGTCATCTCGTCTTTTTATCCACTACCTATAATGCCGGCATTTTCGTCGCCATGGAAAATCTCCTGCGCGATCTCGCGGCGCATAACATTGCCAATCGTACCGTTGCACTCGTGGAAAACGGTTCGTGGGCGCCCACCGCGGGGAAACTGATGCGCGACATTCTCACGCCCTGCAAAAACATGCATTTTCTTTCGGACGTACTGACCGTGCGCTCCGCGCTCCGGGAGGACGGACTTCCCGCCGTCTATGCACTGGCGGATACGATCGCCGCCTCGGTGGGTGCCGCCGGCGAAACTGCATCGCCTGCCCCCGGCGCCATTGACAACACCGCTCTTTTCCGCCTTTCTTACGGCCTCTATCTGCTGTCCGCACGCGACGGCGATAAGGACAACGGTTGCATTATCAACACGGCGCAACTTCTCACCGACGCTCCGAAAAAAATCGCCGTTACAGTCAACAAAAAGAATTATACGCACGATATGATCCTGAAAAGCGGCTTCTTCGCCCTCTCCGTTCTGTCGGTCGACGCGGATTTTGAAACCGTCCGCCGCTTCGGCTTCGTCAGCGGGCGTGATACCGACAAATTCACGGACGCGGAAAAACAGTCGCGTACAAAAGACGGCACCGTCTTTCTTACGCACGGCACAAACGCCGTTATCGGTGCGCATGTGACGGATACCGTGGATTGCGGTACGCACACTCTGTTCATCGCCGAATTAACGGAGGCATGCGCATTGTCCGATTCCGATTCCGCAACCTACGCCTATTATCAGGAACACATGAAGCCGCGTCCCGCCCCGGCGGAAGAACGTAAAACCGGTTTTGTCTGCAAGGTCTGCGGTTACGTATATGAGGGGGAAACGCTCCCGCCGGACTTTATCTGTCCGCTCTGCAAACACGGAGCGGAAGAATTTGAGCCGCTGAAATAACCGCATCCGTATAACGAAAAAGCAGAGGTTTCCCTCTGCTTTTTCGCTTGTAATGTCATGTATGATTTACATTTTCATGTAAAACTGTCGTAAAGAATCCGGATTACCTTTTCAAAATCACGGTCAGCGACGCCGATCATAATATTGATTTCGTCAGCCCCCTGCTCAATCATACGGATATTGATATTGTTCTGTCCGAGCGTAGCAAAGATCTTGCCGGAAACGCCGGGATTCAGCGCCATACGGCGTCCCACCACGGCAATCAAGCTGATGTCCTGCGTCACGCGCACGGAATCCGGGTGAAGCGTGTTCGTGATCTCGGTGATTAGTTCGTGTATGCAACGTTCCACCGCCGCCGCGGACAGCACAACAGAAAAACTGTCAACGCCGGTCGGAATATGATCGACATGCAGTCCGAAATGCTCGAATATCTCAAGGGCGCGGCGCAGATATCCGCTTTCCTCGCTCATACGGGATTTTGCAACCGTAATCAGCATATAATGCTTTTTCCCCGAAACGCCGGTGATAAACCGCGTTTTTTCGGTGACGGTGTCGTCATCGTCGAAACTTTCCATAATCAGAGTGCCGGGAGCGGCGGGATCGTTCGTATTTTTAATATACAGAGGAATATTTTTTATACGGATCGGAAAGACCGTTTCCTCGTGAAGCACTTCGGCGCCCATATGCGACAGTTCCCGAAGTTCCGCAAAAGTAATGCGCGAAATCGGCCGCGCAGACGGCACGATGCGGGGATCGACCATCATAATGCCGGAAACGTCCGTCCAGTTTTCATAAGAATCCGCGTTGACGGCCGCCGCCGCGATGGCACCCGTAATATCGCTTCCGCCGCGCGAAAACGTATGAATATCGCCGTTCGGCAATGTTCCGTAAAAGCCCGGAAGCACCACGCGGGGATGATGTTCCACGATTGCGGACAAAGCATAGTACGAACGTTCAAAGTCCACCTTGCCGTCATAGTCGAAAAAGAGCCAGTCGGCGCTGTCCACAAACGTATATCCGAGATATTCGGCCATAAGACGCGCGTTCAGGTATTCGCCGCGCGACACAATATAGTCGACGCTTGTCCGCTTCACCAGTTTCTTTTCCACTTCGGCAAACGCCGCTTCTATGTCGAAAGTAAGACCGCAACCCGTGTAGATTTCACGGTAGCGTTCCTTGATCTTCTCAAAGATTTCATCACAGGAAGCATTGTATTTCAGATGCGCATGGCAAATATACAAAAGATCGGTCACTTTGTTGTCTTCTTTAAACCGTTTTCCCGGTGCGGATACGACAACGATCGTGCGTTCTTTATCCGCTTCCACAATCGCCTTGACCTTTTTGAAGTTCTCCGCCCCGGCGAGCGAAGAACCGCCGAATTTCACAACTTTCATGATATACCTCATTTCTAAGCTGAAAACACATATTTTTGCAGGAAATGAAAGAAAGACTTGTATTTTCCGAAAAAACAGTGTATGATATATAGTAATAAATTGACTTTATCATATTTTTCGATAAAAAGCAAGTGTTTACGGAAAAAAATTCAGAAAACGAAGGATTTTTTATGAAAAGCGTCGTCATTCGCGTTCCGGCCACCACGGCCAATCTCGGTCCGGGATTTGATACCCTCGGCTGTGCGCTCACTCTATATAACCGCCTCTCTTTCGCAAAAACGCAAAACGGCCTTTCCTTTTCTCATTGCGAACCGCGCTTCCGGAATCCGGACAACCTTGCATACCGCGCATTTCAGGACGTCTTTTCCGCCGTCGGACAGCCGATGCCGCAGGGCATACATATCGACTTTGCCGAAACGGCGATCCCCGTCTCCCGCGGACTCGGTTCTTCCGCCGCACTTCTTGCCGCCGGCGCCGTTGCCGCCAACGCGTTTCTCGGCAATCTTCTGACAAAAGCGGATCTGCTCCGCATAACGACAAAAATCGAGGGACACCCCGATAATCTCGCCCCCGCGATCTACGGCGGCCTTACAGCGTCGCTTGTGGAAAACGGCGTTCCTTACGCCGTCGGCGCGGAGATAGCCCCGCGCTTTCATTTCTGTGCATTTATCCCGGATTATGAAACCGACACCCGCTCCATGCGAAAGGTGCTCCCGGACGCCGTTCCGCTTTCCGACGGCACATACAACGTCTCCCACACCGCGGTACTGCTTCAGGCGCTTCGCCTCGGCGATGCGGAACTATCAAAAGTCGCCCTCTCCGACCGTTTTCACGAGCCGTACCGTCGCCCCCTGCTTCCCGGATTTGATGAAGTGCATGCCATCGCCATGGAAGAGGGCGCGCTTTCGCTCTTCATCAGCGGTTCCGGCTCCACACTGATGGCGCTCTGCGAAGATGACGATTTTGCACATCGCGCCGAAAAGCGGATCGCCTCCCTGCCGCAGAAATTCCGGATAATGCCGCTCGGCATCGACCGCGTGGGTACCGTTACGGAGGTGGTATCCGATGACGACTGTTGACCGTGTTCTTACACTGCTCCTCGCAGAGGACAGCCTTTCTGGCGAAGACGCCGCCCGTACGCTCGGCGTTTCCCGCAACGCCGTATGGAAAGCCATCGCAGAGATACGCGCGCGGGGGTATACCGTTGAGGCGGCTTCGGGACGCGGTTACCGCCTGACCGGCATCGGTCAGGACCTTTCCGCACCCGTAATACGCCGTTTTCTCACAGCGGGAAACCGAGCCTTTGATTTCACGATCCGCGATACGGTAACATCGACAAACTCCGTTGCCCGCCAACTCTCCGAAGAGGGCGCAAAAGAGTTCACGGTCGTTCTCGCCGACAGGCAGACCGAAGGACGCGGACGGCGCGGACGGACATTTTATTCGGAAGGCGCACACAATATCTATATGAGCCTCATTCTGCGGCCGACGCTTCCGCCCGACCGCGCCATATGGATCACGGCGGCGGCCGCCGTCTCCGCCGTACGCGCGTTAAAAAAGGTCGCCGGCATCGACGCCAGTATCAAATGGGTCAACGACATTTTTGTATTCGGAAAGAAAGTGGCCGGTATTCTCACGGAAGGCGCGCTCGATATGGAAAGCGGTACGCTTTCCTATGCCGTAATGGGTATCGGCATCAATATCGGTCGCACCGATTTCCCCCCGGAAATTGCCGACGTGGCAGGCTCCCTTGAAGCGCTGACAAAAAAACCGATTGCCCGCGCCGCGGTCATCGGCGCTTTTCTCTCCGAATTCTACCGCATCTATACGGCGCTCCCCGCCCTCGACTTTATGGAGGAATACCGCCGCCGTTCGCTTGCGATCGGCCGGACCGTCACGGTCGCCGACCCCGGCGGCGCCTATCCCGCTACGGTCACCGACGTCACAAACGACGGAACGCTCGTCATAAAAAAAGAAAACGGCGAAACAGCCGTCCTCGTATCCGGCGAAATCAGTATTAAACTGTAAGTTTTCGCGGGAATTGCCGCTTGGCTCTTGCATATCGGCCGTCGATATGCTAAAATAGAAAAAATCATTTTAACCGATAAAGGAGGATATATCAATGACCGTCAACGAACGTGAACAGATTTTACGACTGCTGGAGAAGAACAGCCGTCTCGGGGTCGCGGATATTGCCGTGGCGCTCGGTATGCAGGAGGAGGCGGTCGCCGCCGCCGTTGCGCAGCTGGAAGCGGAAGATATTATCTGCGGCTATCGTACCGTCATCAATTGGGCAAAAGAGAAGAAGGACGACGTAACGGCGCTCGTGGAACTGCGCGTCACGCCCCAGGGCGGCGAAGGATACAACCGCATTGCCCGGGAAATCGGCGAATACCCGCAGGTGGAAACGCTTTACCTGATGTCCGGCGCGTATGATTTTCTCGTTACGCTGAAAGGCGGCAGTCTGCGCGAACTCTCGCTTTTCATCTCGGATAAACTGGCCTCCATCGAAGAAGTGCAAAGCACCACCACGCACTTTATCCTCACAAAGTACAAAGAACTCGGCGTCAGTCTGACCTGTCACAAAGTCGACGGGAGAATGGTGGTAACGCCTTGAAAAACCGAATCAATCCGTCCGTTCTGGCGCTGGAGCCGTCGGGAATCCGTAAATTCTTCGACGTAGCGCACGAAATTCCCGACGTCATTTCCCTCGGCGTCGGCGAACCCGATTTTGATACGCCGTGGCATATCCGCGAAAGCGGTATTGCCGCACTCCGCGGAGGGAAAACTTTCTATACGTCGAATGCCGGTCTCACCGAACTCCGCGAAGAGATCTCCCGGTATACCGAAAAACAACTCGGCATACATTATGACCCGAAAAGCGAAATTCTTGTCACGGTCGGCGGAAGCGAGGGCATCGACGCCGCCATAAGAACCATCGTTTCCCCCGGTGACGAAGTGCTGTACACAGAGCCGTGCTTTGTCTGTTATAAGCCCTGCGTGGCGCTCGCCGGCGGCGTTCCCGTTCCGCTCTCCCTGCGCGAAGAAGATGAGTTCCGCCTCCGCGCGGCCGATCTTGACGCCGCCGTTACCGATAAAACGCGCGCGCTCATTATCTCTTTCCCGAACAATCCCACCGGTGCAATACTGGAAAAAGAGGATCTCGAGGCCATCGCCGAAGTGGTCATACGCCACGATCTCCTCGTGATTTCCGACGAGATTTATGCCGACCTTACTTATAAAGGCAAGCATGTCAGCATTGCGTCGCTCCCCGGTATGCGCGACCGCACAATCGTTATCAACGGGTTCTCCAAGGCCTTTGCCATGACCGGCTGGCGTCTCGGTTACGCAATGGGGCCTGCGGACATTCTGAAACAAATGACGAAAATCCACCAGTTTGCCATTATGTGCGCGCCCACCGTCAGCCAGTATGCCGCCGTCGAAGCCATGAAGAACGGTGAAAACGATGTCGTCATGATGCGGGATTCCTATAATCAACGCCGCCGCTTCCTGCTCCATGAATTTGAAAAACTCGGTATTCCCTGTTTCCCGCCTTACGGCGCATTTTACATATTCCCCAATATTTCCGAATTCGGTATGACAAGCGACGAATTTGCAACGCGCCTCCTGCATGAAGAAAAGGTGGCGGTCATTCCCGGAACGGCTTTCGGCCGTTGCGGCGAGGGACATCTGCGCGTCTCTTATGCTTATTCCATCGAAGAACTGAAAAATGCCATGGTGCGTTTCGGCCGTTTCGTCCGCCGCCTGCGTGAAGAAAAAGATCGGACCGCCCGCGCATGAAAAAGAACAGCAAGGCGCGCCTTGCTGTTCTTTTTACGCTTTGACAGTCGGGTCTTGCCAGCGTTTCGGGAGTGTCGTCCGATTGCCGCGATATTGTCAATG
>CAJLXA010000003.1 GCA_905210485.1 uncultured Eubacteriales bacterium
TCCACATGCTCGATGCCAAGGCGTTTTCCAAGATGAAAGACGGTGTGCGCATCATTAACCTTGCGCGCGCGGATCTGGTTAATGCGGAAGATATGAAGGCGGCATTGGCAAGCGGTAAAGTCGCCGCTTATGTTACCGATTTCCCGACCGACGATATGGTTGGTACGGAGCATGCGATCTGTATTCCGCATCTCGGCGCCTCGACGATCGAATCCGAAGATAATTGCGCCGTGATGGCCGCGCACCAACTTGACGAATACATCAGAACCGGCAATATCCGTAACAGCGTCAACTATCCTGCGGTAGCAATGCCTCATACGGGAGCCGCACGGCTTTGCGTTCTGCATAAGAATGTCCCCGCGCTCCTGTCCCAGATCACGACGGCCGTTGCCGACGCCGGACTGAATATTGAGAATCTTACAAACGGTTCCAAGGGCGAATATGCCTATACGATTGTGGAATTGTCCGCAACCGCACCCGAGGTGCTTCTCCGCAAGTGCGAAGAGATCGGCGGCGTTATACGCGTTCGTGCAATCGGCTGAAAAAAAGCGTCCCGCAGAGTTCTGCGGGACGCTTTTTTCTGTGACAATGTTATTTTTAGTTTACATTATTCCATATAAATTAAAAAATAATCTTGATAACGGTGAAGATCACGGCCGCCACGGCGACACAGCCGGCAACGATCCAGAGGCCGGTAGTAATCTTGTCAAAAAGCGTGTCGTGCTTTAAACGTTCTTCGGCCTCGGCAAAGGCTTTTTTGTCTTCTTCGCTCTCACGGAGTTCTTCGGGGATTTCCGGTTCGGCCTCCGTATCGGTGGCGTCGTCCGAAAAATTATAACTTCCGTCACGGATCGCGGCAATGCGTTTTTCGGCGGCGGGGAATTCTTCGTTGCACAGTTCCAGTACGGCGAGATCGTCACATTCCGCAAGCATCGTACGGAGCGTTTGCAGTGCGTTTTCCGCCGCGTCGGGGTCATGGGATTTTGTGGCGGTGACATATAAATCTTTGCAATTTTCGCATATAAGGCGCGGGGAACCTTTTTGGGAAAACGTCAGAATGTCCGGCGATTCACTATCAAATTCTTTATTGCATACCGAACAATGGTTCATATCGGTGTCTCCTTTTATTTTGCCGTAAGATATAATCAGTATAGCAGATTGGCGGCGGAAAATCAATAGTTTCTTGCTTTTTTTGAAAAAGTGTGGTAAAATATTGCATGAAGAACCGGCTGTATCGGAGGTGCAACATGATGAAAGCGAATATCGTTTCGGATCGGGGCGTTATGTATATTCTGACGCGTCTGAACGAGCGGGGATACGAGGCATGTCTTGTCGGCGGCGCGGTGCGCGACGCTCTCCGCGGTGTTGTTCCGCACGACTTTGACATGGCGACTTCGGCGTTGCCCGAAGAGATACTGGACGTGTTCTCCGATTGCCGTGTTATTGAAACAGGAATCCGGCACGGCACGGTGACCGTTCTTTACGAGAATGTTCCGTATGAAATCACCACTTACCGCGTCGATGGCGACTATCTTGACAACCGGCATCCCGAAGGCGTGACGTTTACGCGGAGTATCCGTGAAGACATGGCGCGCCGCGATTTTACCGTCAATGCGATGGGATGCGGTGCAGACGGCAAACTGATTGATCTTTTCGGCGGAGAAGAAGACCTCGCCGCAGGTATTATAAGGGCGGTGGGGGATCCGCGGCTTCGTTTTTCGGAAGACGCATTACGCATTTTACGCGCGTTACGCTTTGCCTCTGTTTTGTCTTTCAGGCTTGACGCGGCAACGGCGGAGGCCGTTCATGAAAAAAAGGCGCTGCTACGCGGAATTTCCGCAGAAAGAATCCGCGACGAATTGCAAAAACTCATCGTAGGTGTTGACGCGGAGAAAGTGCTTACGGAATATCGTGATGTTCTTGCGGTTATCATACCCGAAATCGCGGCGGAATATGATTTTTATCAGCATAACGTTCATCATATTTACGATATTTATACACATACACTGAAAGCGATGGCAACGTTGCCGCGGGACGCAACGCTACGTTTTGCGGCATTGTTTCATGACATCGGGAAGCCCGGCTGTTTTTTTATCGGAGAAGACGGTCAGGGACATTTTTACGGACATGAGGAAAAAGGAGCCGAAATGACCGAGGCGATTCTCCGGAGGCTCCGCTTCGATAATAAAACGCGCGATAAAATTGTGACGTTGGTGCGTTATCACGGTCACCCGGTGCCGGAAAGCGACCGTTCCGTAAGGCGACTGCTGGCGGCGATCGGCGAGGAAAACTGTTTTTCGCTTATGCAGATTATGAAAGCGGATAATCTTGCATTGGCACCGATGCATCACAACCGTATTGCCGCCATTACGGAGGCCGAGAAACGCATACAGGCTGTTTTATCCGAAAGGGCCTGTCTCTCACTTTCCGGATTATCTTTAAACGGAAAGGATCTTATCCGGGCGGGAATGCGTCCGGGAAAAGAAATCGGCCGCCTCCTTGAAGACTGTCTTTCCAAAGTGATAGACGGGGAACTGCCCAATGACCGCGACGCGCTTTTACAATATGCGATGGCAGAGTTAAAGGGGAAAATGTAAACTTTCATTATCAAATACAATAAAACAGGCGGGAACGCATTGCGTTCCCGCCTGTTTTATCCGAAGGGTATTACTTGATTTCTTCCATGACATAGGCTTCAAAAATATCGCCTTCTTTGATGTCATTGAATTTGTCAAGACCGACACCGCATTCGTAGTTTTGCGCAACTTCTTTGACGTCGTCCTTGAAACGGCGGAGAGAAGCAATTTTGTCCTCGGCAATTACGATACCGTCGCGCAGAATACGGATGCTCGCATTGCGGCTGATCTTGCCGTCCTGCACATAAGAACCCGCGATGGTGCCGACGTTAGGTACGCGGATCGTCTGGCGAACCTGCGCATGACCGATGACCACTTCTTTGAATTTCGGCGCAAGCATACCTTTCATGGCCGCTTTCATTTCTTCAATGCAGTCATAGATAACGCGGTAAGTGCGGATCTCAACGCCCTGGCGCTCCGCCGTGTCAATAGCGTTTTTATCAGGGCGGACATTGAAGCCGACAATAATGGCGTTCGACGCGGCGGCAAGCATAACGTCGCTTTCGGTAATGCCGCCGACAGCCGCATGGATAACCGCGATCTTGACCTCTTCATTGGTCAGCTTCATAAGCGATTGTTTTACGGCTTCCGCGGAACCCATAACGTCCGCTTTGACGATAATATTCAGCGTCTTCATGCCCTCGGCCATCTGACTGAAGAGGTCGTCGAGACTTGCGCGGGCATTAGCCTTGAACATTTCCTGCTTTGCGGCTTCGCGGCGCTGTTCAGCAAGCGAACGCGCCATTTTTTCATCTTCAACGGCGTTGAATTCATCGCCGGAAGAGGGAACGGCGTCAAGACCGATGATTTCGACGGGAACGCCCGGTCCGGCCGTTTTGACGTTTTTGCCCTTATCATTGGTCATGGCACGGACACGGCCGACCGCCGTACCTGCAATAACGATGTCGCCGGCATTCAGCGTACCGTTCTGTACGAGAATGGTGGCAACGGGACCGCGGCCACGGTCAAGTTTGGATTCGATAACAAGACCTTTTGCTCGACGGTTCGGATTGGCCTTCAGTTCTTTCATGTCGGCAACAAGCAGAACGTTTTCGAGAAGTTCCGGGATACCCTTGCCGGTCAGAGCCGAAACGGGAACGCAGATTACATCGCCGCCCCATGCTTCGGGAACAAGGTCATACTGCGTCAGTTGCTGCATAATCTGATCGGGATTCGCACCGGGTTTATCCATTTTGTTGATGGCAACGATGATGTCGATACCGGCGGCCTTGGCATGGTTGATGGCTTCCACGGTCTGCGGCATGATGCCGTCATCGGCGGCCACAACAAGGATTGCAATATCGGTGGCCTGTGCGCCGCGGGCGCGCATGGCGGTAAAGGCTTCGTGACCGGGCGTATCAAGAAATGTGATGTCGCGTCCGTTGACGCTGACGCGATAAGCGCCGATGTGTTGCGTAATGCCGCCGGCCTCACCCTTGGTGACGCTTGTATGGCGGATAGCGTCGAGAAGCGACGTTTTACCGTGGTCCACGTGACCCATAACGCAAACGACGGGGCCGCGCTCCACAAGATCTTCGGCCTTATCTTCGGAATCGTCAAACAGGCGTTCCTCAATGGTAACCACGACTTCTTTCGTGGCCTTTGCACCGAATTCATCGGCAACGAGATAGGCCGTATCGTAGTCGATCGTCTGGTTGATGGAGGCCATAACGCCCATGGCGAACAGCTTTTTCACGACTTCGCCGGCCGTTTTCTTCAGACGGACGGCCAGTTCGGATACCATGATCTCATCGGGAATCGTGATTTCAAGCTGCTTTTTGCGGGCTTTTTCCATCTCCATGCGTTTGATGCGTTCCTGCGCGAGACGTTCCTTTTCTTTTTGAGACTTCTGTCCGTTTTGCTGATTGCGGTTATCCTGTTTTTTCAGTTTCTGACGGGAAACCGCGTTATCCGCGGCGTGAGAAGAGGGCACGTAATTATAGACTTTATCGTCGTATTTGGAGAGGTCGACCATAGTCGTGCGCGTGTCGATGACGCGCGTTTTTACGGTCGGCGCGGCAACGTATTCGCCGGTCGACTCTGCGGACATGCCGGCGGTAGGAATAATGGTTTTGAATTCCTGCTTCTGCTTTTTCTCCTGCTTGTGTTCCAGTTTTTTTGCCGCGGCACTGGGGGCGGAAGAGGTCATCTTCGGCTGAGGAGGAAGCACGGTTTTCTGCGGAATCGGCGTTTGCGTGAAAGCCGGGCGTTGCGCCGGGTTTACACGGTTATCCGCATTGCGGTCGAGCGGGCGTTGCCCGTTCGTGTTCTGGCCGAACGGACGACCCTGTCCCTGATTTCTGTCGAACGGGCGGCTGTTCGGCTGATTACGGTCGTAAGGACGCTGATCGCGGTTCTGGTTCTGTCCGAACGGGCGATTCGTTTGCGGATACTGACCGTTTGCATTCTGACGGAAGCCGCCGTTTTGCGAAAAACGGTTATTCTGCGGATTCTGCTGGTAAGCAGGGCGGTTGTTTTGCGGTTGCTGTTGGCGGGGAGCGGCGGTCGTCGTACCGGCCGGTGCGGCGGCTTTCGGCGCAGTCGCTTGCGCGGGCGTTGCCGGAGCGGTTTTTTCTTCGGAAGCGGGAGCCGGCGTTTCAGCGGGTTTCACGGTCGCTATGGAAGGCGCCGCTTTTTCCTTTTCTTCGGTTACGGGGGCTTTTTCATTCGCCTTCGGTGTTTCCGCGGCTTCTTTCTTTTCTGCCGTTGCGGCTTCTTTTTCCTTAACGGGGGCCTTTTCCTCCGCTTTCGGTTTTTCCACCGTCAGTTTCGCTTTTCCGTCGAGATAATCGTCGACGTTTTCGATCTGGTTTTGTTTTGTGATCGCGTCGAGAAAAACGCTGATTTCATCCGGCTCAAGAGACGCGCCGGATTTCTTCTCCATACCGACCGTTTTCAGAAAATCGGTAATTTCTTTCGTTTTCATCGAAAAATCGCGCGACAATTGCGTGAGAGTGATTTTTGCTGTTTTTTCTGCCATATTTATTGCTTCGGAGCCTCTAACGGTGTTCCGTCCTTTCCTGTCAATTCTGCGGCGGAGAGAATGGCCTTTTTGAAGTTGTCGTCGGTAACGGCGACGGCGGCAAGTTCGCCGCTTTTGCCGACGGCCTTTGCAAGTTCGTCGGTTGCTATGGGAACCGAGATCAAAGGAACCCGATAATATGCGCATTTGGAAGTGACTTTCTTTTTGGTTGCTTCCGATGCGCCGTCGGAGAGTAATACGAGGGCCGGCTTATGATGTTCGCGCAGGGCGATAAAGACGAGCGGTGCGCCGCATACGGTTTTTCCGGCCCGGCGTGCAAGCCCGATCATCATGTTCAGTTTATTCGGTTTCACGGCGAAGTTCGCTTTCAAGAGCGTCATATACGCTTTCGGGAATGGCACAGTCGAGATTTTGCTCGGCACGATGTGCTTTGCGCGCTTTGCGGAAGCAATCGAGACTGCGGCAGAGATAGGCGCCGCGCCCGGATTTTTTGCCCGTAAAGTCGAGGCTGACGCTGCCGTCCGGCGCGCGTACAATGCGTATCAGTTCTTTCTTTGGGAAGTGTGCGCCGCAACCGATACAGCGGCGTTCGGGAATTTTCCTTTGCTTTTGTTCCTGCATACCTTAAGCCTTTATATCAATTTTATAACCTGTGAGTTTTGCCGCAAGTTTGGCATTCTGACCTTCGCGGCCGATGGCGAGAGAAAGCTGATCGGGAGCCACCTGTACTTTGCAGACGCGCTCACCGTCATAATCTACGGAAATCACTTTTGCGGGGGCAAGGGCGGCCGCCACATATTCTTCGGGGTTTTCGCTGTAGCGGATAACATCTACCTTTTCATTGCCGAGTTCTTCAAGTATCGAGGCGATACGCATACCGCGCGGGCCGATACAGGTGCCCACGGGGTCGACATTTTCATCGCGGGACATCACGGCAATCTTTGTACGGGAACCGGCGTCGCGGGAAATACCTTTGATGATCACGGTACCGTCCTGAATCTCCGGAATCTGCAATTCAAAGAGGCGCTGTACAAGGCCGGGGTGAATACGGGAAAGCGTTACGATGGGGCCGTGCGCTTCGCCGCTGTGTACTTCGGAGACAAATACCTTGAGGCGGTCGCCGACGCGGTATTCTTCACCGGGGATCTGATCGTTTTTCAGGAGCGTTGCGCGACCTGTGCCCGTGTCGAGGATAAGGTTTCCGTTCATGGTGTCCACTTTATCGACAACAGCGGTAAGGATTTCGCCTTTCTTTTCTTCATAAGCGCGCGTCATATTGGAGCGCTCGGCTTCACGGATCGCCTGAATGATGATCTGCTTTCCGGCCTGCGCGGCAAGGCGGCGGAAGTTTTTCGGGTCCACTTTGGTTTCAATGACCGAGCCGACTTTATAGCGCTTTGAAATGTTCTTTGCGTCTTCAAGAGAAATTTCGGAAGTGGGATCGGTGACCTCGTCAACAACGGTTTTCTGTTGGAGGACTTTCATATCCTTTTTCTGCGGGTCAAGAACAATCCGCACACTTTCGGAGCCGATCTGGCGTTTGTAAGCAGCGGTGAGAGCGGCTTCCACTTTCGGAAGCATATAGTCGCTCGGAATTCCTTTTTCCTTTTCGAGAAGTTCCAGGGCGTTGAAAAATTCTGCGTTCATGGTCGTCTTTCCGTGACTGTTCACGTTATCCTTTCAAAAGTTCCTTATTCATTCCATAAAAATTTGGTTTCGATGCGGGAGGCGGCGCTGCGGTCGATTTTGATACTGCCGCTGTCTGTGTCCAATGTGAGAACGCCTCCGTCGTAATCCGTCAATGTTCCGACATAGACTTTTTTACCCGCGAGAGGGGCGAAAAGCCGCACTTCCACCGTATCGCCGATGCAGGATTCAATATGAAAATCCGTACGCAGTTCGCGTTCGATGCCGGGGGAAGAAACATTCAAGCGATAGGAGCCCTCGATAGGGTCGTGTTCGTCCAGAATGGGATCAATGGCGCGATGCACTTTTTCGCAATCCTCAATAGTGATGCCGTCGTTATTGTCGATGGTAACGGTGAGATTCCAGTCGGCGCCTTCTTTGGCGTATTCCACGTCCCACACAACGTATCCGAGGGCGAGGACAGTCGGTTCGATGAGTTCGCGAACCGTTGTGGCAATGTTTTTTTTCAAATGACAGTCTCCTTTTCGTGACCGCAACATAAAAGGAAGAGTGGATTCACACCCACTCTTCTACATTCTATATTACATCATACAATAGTATAGCACGGTTTTTTGAAAAATCAAGAGTTTTTTCAAAAATATTTATAAAATAATGAAAAATTATGAATCCGCGTTGTTTTTACGCATCCGAACGGCCTTTTTTCCATGCGGCAAGAAAGCGGTGGTATTTGCCTGTCACCGGGCGCGAAAAATCAATACCGGCGGAGAGAACTTCTGCCGGGAGCGGCAGTGCTCCGGGCGTTTCCACCTCAATTTCATAGTCGGTAAGGCCGAGATAATCGCTTTTATCCAAAGAAACAACGGAATTTCCGATGCGGAAATCGGTGCGAGCGGTCGTCAGTGTGCCGAGCGGCAGGAAAACCAGAGCCGGATCGGTTCCCGGCAACATGTCGCCGCCGATTTTTGCGGGAACGGCGTCGATCTTACGGTTATCTTCAATGGCACAGCGGATATCGCCCGCTTGCTTTTGATTATGTTTATATTGCAGGGAAAGACCTTTTTCATTTTCGCGGACGCGTAAGGTGGCGCCGACGCGGGAAAGGAGAAGATCCGTCGTATCGTAGTAGTGGTTTTTCTGAATATAAGAACGTCCCGGAATGGTCTTGCCGAAGAAGGTGAGAAGCCGTTCATACGTTTTACGGTCAAGCAGTGCTTTGCGTTCAAATTCCTGTTCCATTTTCGGGTATCCTTTTTCGTTGTCAGTGAATACGGGGAAAGAGTTTTTCCCGGTCGATAAGTTTCATGATTGACATAGCCATGGCATAAAAACCGAGGTCGTTCGGGTGAGTGCCGTCGACGGTGCAGGAATCAGGGCAGATTACTGCGTCGAAGAGTTCAAGGCCAGAAAGAAAATAAACGTTATCGTCGCCGTTTTTCTTCGCGGTTTCATAAGTATCGCGCACAACGCGGAGTCTGTCTTCCGATTCCTTTTCGCCGCAGTCGCGTGTCGGCCGGGAGAGCATGAGAATCGGGATGCCGGGGTGTGCCGCGCGGATCGTACGGTAAAAGTTTGCGTGTGTGCTCTGCAATTCTTCAACGGTTCTGGCGTTGTGATCGTAATCGAGAATGAAGAAAGACATAGAAAGACCCGCAAGATAGTCGGCCATTGCTTGTTCGCCGCGCGCGTTCCCGGAAAATCCGAAGTTGAGATAATCGGCGTCGTAGGCGCGTTCGATATAAGCCTGATACTGATTGCCGGGTCGGGAAGAGCATCCACCCTGTGTAATGGACGAACCGTAATAGACAAACGGCTTTTCAATGCTGTACGGTTTCGGTGTCTCCACGGAGGCGGTTTCGGAAAGGCCGACATACAAAGTATCTACGTCGCTGTATGTCGGAAAGTTCAGTTCAATGTCCTGCATGACAGGTTTTTTATAAACTACGGCGCCGTAGCCGTTCGGATCTTTCTTCGGACGATAAACGCCGGCGAAAATGCCATCTGCATACACATCGAAGCCGGTGCTACCGGTGCGTGGCATATGTGGCATATCGCAATAGGATCCCATTTTGGCAAACACCGTGATATAGGGAGAATCGGTACGGAAACGCACACGACCGCCTGCCGTATTGCGGTGCAGGTCAAAAACACCTTGTGAAACTTTCATTGCCACTTCGTCTGGGAGACGCGTATAACCGCGGCCGTCATAAAAGATGCCGTGAAGCTGGAAAGGAGTCTCTTTCGGATCATACATTTTCATGCCGGCGATACGCCAGTCGGCTGCGCTGAAATTCTTGTCGATTTCTTCGATGTTAACAATTTTCATGATTTTTCTCCGTCGAGCAAATTTATACAGATATAAATTTATATATCAGTATAACAAATATAGCAGAAAAAAATCTTGCAAGCAAGAAAGTGTATTGCTTTGCTTTGTTACTATGTTGCGTTTTTTTGAGATCACATACGGGTGTATACCGTTTTCAGCGGAACGTCACTGCGTTTGGCAAAAGCGTTGCAGGCATAAACGCAGACATCGTATGTACCCGGCGCGAGATCGGGAACAGGTTTATCAATAACTTCGCTTTGCTTTTCCAAGAAGTAATCGGTGGGGTAGGTGACGGTATATGTTTTTCCGTCCGCACGGTTTTGAAATGTCACGGTATAGTATTTGATACAGTGGGGATAAGGTAAAAAATCCTGTGTGATGCGAAGATGGGCGGCACCGTCATCTGCTGGTGTCACGGTAACCGACGCGGATGAGGCAAAGTCGGGAGCCGGCCATGCGTTATGCGCCTTGTCGGTATAGAGATAGGGGGTCGTTCCTTTTACAAGTCCCTCCGTGTCGATCTCCCAACGGTTAACTTCTTTGCCGGTGAAATTGTTATAACTGACGATGGTGACCTTATGGCGGCGGACGGTGATTCTTACGGACTGACTTTTCCCGAAAACATTGCCGTAATCGTTTCGGAAGTTTTCCGTGTTGTTTCCGTCAAAGCGCATATAGCCGACGGCCACGATCGGTATGTTTACCTGTGTGTAACCGCACTGATAGATACAGGAATCGTCTTCGTTGATATTGTGGCAATGCCCCGACAGAACGATGACCTGCGGTTTTGTATGCAGCCAGTCTATGAAGCGGTCGCTGTATTGTCCGACGGTATATTTTCCCGAATAGGTGGTCGTGCCGGGAATAGGGTTATGGAGCATGACAAAAACGGGATTATACGGATTTTCCGCAATGGCTTCTTCGGCAGCTTTCATAATAAAGGCTTCGTTCTCGTCGGATTGCGGTATTTTCCACGAGAGAATGGAAGCGCCGATAATGTGGTAACCATTGATTTTGCTGTGAAAACGAAGTTCCTGACCAAAATATTCGGTAAAAAGGCGCTGGGCTTCTTTTGTGATTGCCGGTTCGTCGTTACACTGCGGATATTCATGATTTCCCATCACAAAGAAGCGGGGCGTATCGGGAATATACTGTGCAAAAAGATGGTTTGTGCGGGTATAGATTTCCGTGTAGAGACGTTCGCACACGGACTTGGCGGAAGATTCCACCTGATACACCGTGTCGCCCGTAAAAAGAAAGGCGTCTGCCGGTGGCAGTTTTTCCGTGTGAAATGCGAGAGCACGTTCGAGATTTTCGTAGCCTTCATAATGATATTCGTCAAACCATGTGACGTGGATGTCGCTCATCACCGAGAGGGTGAGGCCGTCTTTTTTATCAGGGGTCATGGATTTACCTCGTATGCTGAAGTTTTACGTATGCACAAGCGCGGCGCGCTTGCCGCATACAAAGAAAATTATATCTTATTATATCCGGAAATGCAAGAGGTTCATTGAAAATTATTCGGAATATATTGAAGATACGATGAGAGGAAAAATACAGAGACAGCGTTGTCCGATGTGATGTATTGTATGGATAAGTATAACTTTTTGTTTTACAAATTGTTAGTTACTATGGATTTTTCTGCAATAAGACAAAAAGAGATCAAACTCGTCTTCCGTGAAAACGGGAATATTGCGGGAAAGGAGAAGCGCGGCGGTAATACCGTTTCCGGCGACCTTTCTTTTATTAAAGGTTCCGTCATAGATACAGCCTTTGCCGCAGGAGGGGCTGTTGCTTTTCAGAAGAGCGGCGCAACAATGGTATTGCCGATACAGACCAAGCGCATTTTCCGCTCCTCGCCGATAGGCGTCTGTACACTCTGTCCCGTCGCGGCGGAAAACGCCGCCGTTCCGTATTTCCGCCGCGGGGCGCGGGATGGGAAGGCCGCCGGAAACTTCGGGACATACGGGGATCGGTCGTATATTATATTTTTGCAATTCATCATCCGTGAAGACGCCCTTTGCTTTCCCGTCATAGCGGCAGGGAAAACCGAGGAGACAGGCACTGATCAGAACGGGGATCTGCATGTTATCGCACCTCCGCGTTTTTTATTTCAGTATAACGAAGAAAAAGGGGCA
Source organism: uncultured Eubacteriales bacterium (assembly GCA_905210485.1). Lineage (GTDB taxonomy): Bacteria > Bacillota > Clostridia > Oscillospirales > CAG-272 > UBA1740. The sequence continues at coordinate 11,728 of CAJLXA010000003.1, forward strand.
TGTCAATACATAGAACCGTTTTTTACGGCATAGATTTTTGTGAAAGGAATAAGACGAAATGACAAAATTACAGAAATTCGTAATGAATGCGTTGGTATTGGCCGTTTCCACACTGGTTATGCGGACGGTCGGCGTGGCGTTCAACGCCTATATTTCTTCAAAAATCGGCGCGGAAGGCATGGGCCTTTTCACGCTTGTTATGAGCGTTTACGGTTTTGCCGTAACGCTGGCTACTTCGGGCATCGGTCTTGCGACTATGCGACTTGTGGCCGACGCTCTCGGAAAAGACGACATCGGTCTCAGACGTGCTTATCTGCGCCGCTGTCTGCTGTATGCGGCGTTTTTCGGAGGCTTGTCGGCTCTTCTTGTCGGCGTGTTTTCCCGTCCGATCGGTGAAAATCTTCTGGGGGACGCACGTACCGTTCCGTCGCTGCGTCTCTTTTCTTTTTCACTGTTGCCCATGGCGTTTTCAGGAGTGTTTTGCGGATATTTCAATGCCATGCGGCGATCGGCACGCAATGCCGCCGCTCAGATCTTCGATCAGACGGTACAGATTTTTCTGACGGTTTTTCTCCTTACGCTATTGCTTCCCAAAGGATTGGAATATGCCTGCATTGCGCTTGTTCTCGGCGGAACGATTTCCGAAATTCTATCCTGTCTTTTCCTGTTTGCGGAATATGAAATAGATATTCACAAGGAAAAAATCAAAACATGTGAAATGCATAAATGTGATGTTAATAGCAACAGAAAAGGACTTTTACATAAACTTATTTGCATTTCTATGCCTGTTGCGTTCAGCGCATACGTACGGTCGGGACTTGTCACGGTGGAACATGTTCTGATTCCGCGCTGTCTGTTCCGATCCGGACAATCGAAAGAAGAGGCGCTTTCCTCGTACGGCGCTTTGCACGGTATGGCTATTCCTATCCTTTTGTATCCGGCGGCTATACTCTCGTCTTTTACCGGTCTTTTGCTTCCCGAAACAGCGGAAAGTCTGTCCCGGGGAGAGAAGAGGCGAATCCGTTATATTACGGAGCGCGCGCTGTCTTTTGCATTTTTCTTTTCCGTTACGGCGGCCGGGGCAATGTTTTTGCTCGCCGACGAACTTGGGGCGCTTATTTATCACAACAGCGAAGTTTCTTTTTATGTGATGTGTCTTGTTCCGCTTGTCCCCGTCATGTATCTGGACACGACGGTGGATAATATTCTGAAGGGAATCGGCGAACAATTCTATTGCATGTGTGTAAATGTAGCGGACGCGGCGGCTTCCGTCATTCTGGTGTTGATTTTTCTGCCGAAATACGGCGCGGTCGGTTATGTGGCGGTGCTTCTTATTTCCGAAGTTTTCAATTTTTCGCTCAGTATCGCGCGCCTGTACCGGCGTGTGCATTTTTCATTCGGTCTTTTCCGCGATTTTCTGCTTCCGCTTCTTCTGACCGTCGCTTCCGTGCTTTGCAGTTCGCTTGTTTTTGCACCGTTTGCGATGACAGCGGGAAATTCGCTCCTGAAATGCGGCCTGTTCTTTCTGCTCTCGCTTTTGTTTTACGTCGGTTTCGGCGTTCTCGGACGCGAAAGAAGAGATTTTCTTCTTCGCGCATGGCCGTTGCGTGGAAAAAAATCCGGCTCCGACGTTCCGCCACTTGACAAAGCGCATAATATCATGTAAAATAATATAATATGTGATATTATGACGTTTTGTGCGCGACAGGCAAAAAGCGCCCAGGCGATTCCCGCATGGCGCGGCAATCGGGAAAGGACGGTTTGTAATGGTAAAAATCACCGGCGTTGAACCGTGTTCCCGCGCCGAAAAAGCGGGTATACTGCCCGGAGATATTCTTTTGTCGGTGAACGGTAACGAAATCGCCGACGTTCTTGACTATCGTTATTACCTTGCGGAAGAACGCGTGACGCTTTCCGTAAAACGGGGAAACGAAGAAATCGGCGTTACCATCAAAAAGGATATGTACGACGATATCGGCCTTGATTTCGAGACGCCGCTGATGGATAAAAAGCATGCTTGCGCGAACAGGTGCATTTTCTGCTTTATTGATCAGTTGCCGGACGGCTTACGTCCCACGCTCTATTTCAAGGACGACGACTCCCGCCTTTCGTTTCTGCACGGAAACTATATCACCCTGACCAATCTGTTTGATAAAGATATTGACCGCATCATCAAAATGCGCTTTTCACCGATCAATATATCGGTGCATACGACGAACCCCGAACTGCGCGTTCGTATGATGAAAAACCGCCGCGCCGGCGAAGTTCTCGATTACATTCGACGTATTGCGGAGGCCGGCCTCTCCATTCACGCGCAGATCGTGCTGTGCAAAGGTTGGAACGACGGCGGAGAACTTTTGCGGACGATGAACGACCTTGCGCGGTATCATGAAGCGATCGACAGCGTGTCGGTCGTGCCGGCAGGGTTGACAAAATTCCGTCAGAATCTGACGCCGCTTGAAACCTTTTCGCCTGCCGAATGCGCCGATGTGATCGCTACCGTGCGCGATTTCGGAGACGGCATGATAAAGAAATGCGGCCGCCGTATCTTTGCCTGCGCCGACGAGTTTTATGTAAAGGCAGGACTGCCGCTCCCCGACGCTTCCTATTATGAGGATTATCCGCAGATCGAAAACGGCGTGGGCATGATGACCTCGATGAAAGACGAGTTTGACGACGCTTTGGATATCGCAAAGGATACGCCGGAACTTCATACTGTGTCCCGCACCGTTTCTTTGGCGACGGGCATGGCGGCATATCGGTATTTTACCGTGCTTTCGGAAAAAGTACACACGGCTTTCCCGAAAATTACGATACACGTATACGGCATCGTCAATCACTTTTTCGGTGAAGAAGTCACGGTAGCGGGGCTTCTGACGGGGAAAGATTATAAAGAGCAGTTGAGGGACAAGCCGCTCGGCGAAGCGCTTCTCATCAGCAAAAATTCCGCACGGAACGACGAGGGATTGTTCCTTTGTGGTATGACGGTGAAGGAGCTGGCGGCGGCGCTCGGTGTACCGGTTGTTCTGGTGGAGTCCGACGGTTATGCGGTTCTTGAGGCGATATTCGGCCGGACAATATAAAGAGATCCCTTAGGAAAGAGAGGACAAAGATGTCAAAACCTGTTATTGCGATTGTCGGCAGACCGAATGTCGGCAAATCCACATTGTTCAATAAACTGATCGGCGAACGCCGTTCCATTGTCGAAGATACGCCGGGTGTGACGCGCGACCGTATTTACGGGGAAGGCGAATGGTGCGGTAAACGTTTTATTCTGATTGATACGGGCGGTATTGAGCCGAAAACCGACAATGTGATCCTGCGCCAGATGAAAGATCAGGCGGAGATTGCCATACGCACAGCCGATGTGATTCTTTTCCTGTGCGACGTCAACGCGGGACTTCTGGCAGACGACCGCGAAATTGCCGTTATGCTGAAAAAAAGCGGAAAACCCGTCATTCCGTGCATCAATAAAGCCGACCGCGTCGGAGAACCGCCGCTTTCGTTTTACGAATTCTATGAATTGGGATTTGATGAAGAACCGATGGCGATTTCCGCGCTTCACGGCAGCGGCAGCGGCGATCTGCTTGACCGTATTTTTGAAAAACTGCCCGAACAAACGGAAGAAGAGGCGGACGACGGAACAATCAACGTGGCGGTCATCGGGAAACCGAATGCCGGAAAATCTTCGATCATCAACCGTATGGTCGGCGAAAAGCGGCTCATTGTTTCGGATATTGCCGGAACGACGCGCGACGCGGTGGATACGCGGGTGGAAAATGCCTACGGTGTGTTCAATTTTATAGATACCGCGGGAATCCGCCGCCGCAGTAAAGTGGAAGACCGCATTGAGAAATTCAGCGTGCTCCGCGCGCATATGGCTGTGGAACGCGCAGATGTCTGTATTCTGCTGATCGACGGCAGTGAGGGCATCACGGAGCAGGACGAGCATATCGCCGGCATCGCGCACGACGCCGGGAAATGCGTTATCATCGCGGTGAATAAATGGGATCTTGTCGAGAAAGACAACAATACGGTGAAGGAATTTACCGACCGTATCCGGACGGCGCTTGCTTATATGCCGTATGCTCCCATCGTTTTTCTCTCTGCTCTTACGGGTCAGCGTGTGACGAATCTTTATCAATTGATCACCGAAGTTTACGCAGAAGCGCGTAAACGCGTTACGACCGGCGTTCTGAACGATCTTCTGAACGACGCTATGACGCGTGTGCAACCGCCATCCGACAAAGGACGTCGGCTGAAGATTTATTATATGACGCAATCGGCCGTAACGCCGCCGACTTTCGTTATTTTCTGTAACAGTGCGGAACTGTTCCATTTTTCCTATCAGCGTTATATTGAAAACTGCCTGCGCGAAACTTTCGGATTCAAAGGTACACCGGTGAAAATCGTCGTGCGTCAGCGCGGAGAAAAGGATGGCGGCGTGTAATATGTTCGTCGATAATGTAAAAATTTATATTAAAGCCGGAAACGGCGGCGACGGCGCCGTTTCTTTCCACCGCGAAAAATTTGTTGCCGCAGGCGGTCCCGACGGCGGCGACGGCGGCCGCGGGGGAAATATCGTTTTCCGCGTTGATGAAGGCGCCAATACGCTCCTTGCATTCCGTTATAAGAGAAAATTTGTTGCCGAAAACGGTGAAAACGGAAAAGGGGACAAGTTTCACGGGAAAAGCGGAAGCGACACAGTGGTGCTGGTACCTCCGGGAACTCTGCTTCGTGACGCGGCAAGCGGCAAGATCATTTTTGATATGGCCGAAAATCCGGAGTTCATTGCCGCGAAAGGCGGCCGCGGCGGTTTCGGCAACCGCCATTTCGCCACGCCTACGCGTCAGATTCCGCGCTTTGCCAAAAAGGGCACGGCAGGGGAAGAACGCGAACTGGTTCTGGAACTGAAAATGATTGCCGACGTGGGCCTTATCGGCTACCCGAGCGTCGGGAAGTCTTCGATTCTCGCAAGGGTATCGGCGGCGCGGCCGAAGATAGCGGCTTACCATTTTACGACGCTTTCGCCGAATCTCGGCGTGGTATCGGTCGGCGAGGGAAAAGGTTTCGTGATGGCGGATATACCGGGTCTTATCGCCGGTGCTTCCGAGGGACTTGGCCTCGGCCACGCGTTTTTAAGGCATGTTGACCGTTGCCGGCTTCTTCTGCATGTGGTCGATATTGCCGCAACGGAAGGGCGCAACCCGACAGAGGATCTGCGCATGATCGACACCGAACTTTTACGTTACAGTCCCGAGCTTTCCGGGCGCCCTCAGATCATTGTGGCAAATAAATGCGACGCTCTTGATCCCGAAGCTCCGTATCTTGACGAGTTTCGCGCATATGCGGCGGCAACGGGACGCGATATTCTTTTTGTTTCCGCGGCGACGGGGGAGGGACTGCCCGTTCTTCTGAACACCGTCAGAGAAAAACTGAAAGAACTTCCCGAAGTAACGGTTTATCAGCCCGAATATACGGCATTCGATGCGGCGGCAGACGCGGTTGACGTAAAGGCAACGACCGTGCGCCGTGAAAATGATACGTATTTCGTTGAGGGGCAGTGGCTTCTGAATTTCATGGGACAGATCAATTTTGACGATTATGAATCGCTGAATTTCTTCCAGCGCGTGTTGCAGAAAAACGGCGTTTTCGATCTGTTGCGCGAAAAAGGCATTAAGGACGGAGACACGGTAAACATTTACGATTTTGAGTTTGAATTCATCTACTAATGTCGCCTTTGGTTTACAAAAATAAAGATATTCCGCACAATATCACTGCAGGTGCAGTTAAAAAATAACGGTACAGTAAAAACACATATTGGGAGGCTTTATGCAAAACACGGAAAAACAGGAACTGGAGCGTATTGCCCGCGAGGTACGCATCGGTATTATCGAGGGAGTGTATCACGCGGGATGCGGTCATCCGGGCGGTTCGCTCTCCATTGCGGACATGATCACCTATCTTTACTTCAAAGAAATGAATATTGATCCCGCCCGTCCCAAAATGCACGACAGAGATCGCTTCGTTCTCTCCAAGGGACACACGGCGCCCGCCTTGTATGCGGCGCTTGCTCTGCGCGGGTATTTCCCGGTAGAGGATCTGAAAACACTGCGTAAGATTCATTCGCATTTGCAGGGACATCCCGATATGAACAGCACGCCCGGCGTAGATATGTCGGCCGGCTCTCTCGGCCTTGGTATCTCCTCCGCCTGCGGCATGGCTCTCGCCGCTAAAATTTCAGGCGACAAGTACCGTGTGTATACGATTCTCGGCGACGGTGAAACCGAAGAGGGACAGGTGTGGGAAGCGGCGATGTTTGCGGCTCACTATAAACTGGACAACCTTTGCGCCATTGTGGACTGGAACGGCTTACAGATCGACGGTCCGATTGCCGAAGTGATGAATCCCGCGCCTCATGACGAAAAATTCCGCGCTTTCGGATGGAATGTCGTGTCCATTGACGGGCACAATTTCGATGAAATCGAAAAAGCGCTGAAGATCGCACGCGAAACCAAGGGCAAACCCACGGTCATCATCATGAAGACCGTGAAAGGCAAAGGCGTTTCCTATATGGAAAACAAGGTGGAATGGCATGGGGCCGCTCCTAAAGAAGAACAGTATAAACAGGCAATGGCCGAGCTTACAAAGTAAGGGAGTCGTACGGATATGGAAAAAATGGCAACAAGAGAAGGCTACGGCAAGGCGCTTGCCGAACTTGGAGAAAAATATGATTTTGTGGTTTTGGACGCGGATCTTGCCGCGGCAACCAAAACAGGCGTTTTCAAGAAAAAATTTCCCGACCGCTTCTTTGACTGCGGTATTGCGGAAGGCAACATGATGAGCGTTGCCGCCGGCATTGCCACCACGGGTCGGATCCCGTTTGTGTCCACATTCGCCATGTTTGCCGCCGGACGTGCATTTGAACAGGTGCGCAATTCCATCGGTTATCCGCATCTCAATGTGAAAATCGGTGCAACGCATGCGGGGATCACGGTAGGCGAAGACGGCGCAACGCATCAATGCAACGAAGACATTGCGCTCATGCGTACGATTCCCGGCATGACGATCTTAAATCCCTGCGACGCCAATGAGGCGCACGCCGTTGTGGAGGCGGCGCTTCACATCGACGGTCCCGTGTATATGCGTTTCGGCCGTTTTGCCGTGCCGGATCTGACGTCGGAGCGCGCGGATTACCGCTTTGAAGTCGGAAAAGGCGTTGTTCTTGCCGACGGTAAGGACGTAACGATTGTTGCCACCGGCTTTATGGTGCATCTTGCGTTGGAGGCGCGCGCTATGCTTGCCGAAGAGGGAATTTGTGCGGCGGTGCTGAATATCCACACGATCAAACCGCTTGACGGCGCTTTGATTGCGGCATATGCCGAAAAGACAGGCGCTGTAGTCACCGCAGAGGAACACAGCATTATCGGCGGCCTCGGCGGCGCGGTGGCGGAATATCTCTCCGAAAACCGCCCGACCCCTGTTGTGCGCGTCGGCGTCAATGATCGGTACGGTCATTCGGGCAGCGTTCCGGAACTTCTGGAAATGTACGGCCTGACGGCGAAGAATATCGCGGCACAGGCAAAAAAAGCCATCGGCATGAAAACAAAATAAAAGAAGGCGCGATCTTCTTGAAAACGGCGGAAACGGAAATAACCGTTTCCGCCGCTTTTTACGTCATAGACGTCCGGCGCCGGGCATATGGTAGAAGAGCGAGGTATATATATGAAGACATTGCTCTACATTCTGGGAACGCGCCCGGAGGCCGTGAAAATGTGTCCGCTGATCCGAACGATCAAAAACAGAAATATATGCCATAACACGGTGTTTCTGACAGGACAACACGGTCGCGCGGCAAGCGAGGTACTCGATTTTTTTGAAGTTGCGGCGCATATAACATCGGAGGCCGTCCATGCGCCGTCATTATATATGCTGACGGATGAACTTTTTCGCAGAGCGGAAAAAACGCTTGCCGAAACAAATCCCGATTATGTTGCGGTTCACGGTGATACCGCTTCCGCTTTTACGGGAGCAATGGCGGCATTTTACAGAAAGATCCCCATTCTGCATATAGAAGCGGGATTGCGGACATATCGGAAATATATGCCGTATCCGGAGGAATTTTTTCGCCGTGCCATCGCCGCTATGGCGGAGTACCATTTTGCGCCGACAGAAGAGGCGCGACGGCATCTGTTGTCCGAAGGCGTTGCCGACGACAGAATTTTTGTGACAGGGAACACTATACGGGACGCCATTGACTACGGTGCAGGAAAATCCCATATTCACTGTCCGGAAAAACCGTATGCATTGCTGACGGTACATCGGCGCGAAAACCGCGGCGAACCGATGGAACGCATCTTCTCGGCAATTGCCGGGATTGCCGGCGCTATGCCGGAATTGCGGATAGTATATCCCGTCCATCCGAATCCTGCGGTAGGGCGGGCGGCGGCCACGGCGTTTATGCATATTCCCTCGGTGACTCTTCTTTCTCCGTTGCCGTTTTACGATTTTCATGCACTTCTGAAAGAAGCCCTTTGCGTATTTACGGACAGCGGCGGCGTACAGGAAGAGGCGGCCGCTTTCGGTGTTCCCGCTATTGTTCTGCGCGACGAAACGGAAAGGGAAGAAGAGAAAAAGAACGGCGCCCTGTATCTTGTGGGAAGCGACAGCGGAAAAATTATGGACGCTTTTTTCAAAGTTTATCGTCACCGCGATGATAATCGTATGCCGTGCCTCTATGAATCCTCTCCATCCGAAAAAATAGCGGATATATTGGAAAATATGTTTAAATGTAAACTTTGAATTGCATTTTGGCGAAAAAATAGGAAACACTGTTTGTGAAAAACAAAAGGCTTCATGCGAAATTCGACCGTTTTTATTTTCTTTTTTCTTTTTTCGACATTAAATCTTGACAAGTCGAAAGAAAGTGTTATAATTATATTGTAAATACTTGACGGTTCGGGCGACCGCAACCGCTCTATGAGGTGAATGTATGTTGAATTTTGCTCTCATTTTTGCATCTTCCGACAACTGGCTTCCCATGCTTATCGTTGCCGCCGTAGCGGTGGTTCTCGTCGGCGTGTCGGCCGCCATTACGGTGTCGCGCAAGAAGGCTAAAAGCAAGAAAAATGAAAATTCCGTCGTATCCGATGCGGTTGATACAAGTGCTTCCGACGCGACCGACACGACTGAAAACGCGCCTGCCGCCGATACGGTGAACGTTGCGGAGGAAACAGTCGCGGAAACATCTGCCGATACGGAAAAAACTGCAGAGAACGTCGAAGCAGAACCCGTCGCGGACGATGCCGTTGCGTCCGAGGAAAAAGCCGATGCGGAGCCGGCGGCCGAAACTGCTGAAGAAGCGATTCCCGAAGCCGTTACAGAAAACACGGAAAACGTTGCAGTTGAGGAAACGGAGACCGCAGAAACCGTGAAAGAATCGCAGGAAGACGCCGCCGATGCGCTTCCCGCGGATACGCAGGAAACCGGCGAAGAATCGTCCGAGACTCCCGCGGCGGCCGAAGTTGTGGCTAAAAATGCCGGCAAATACGATTTTATTCTCGGCCTTGACGGCTATCATTATTGCCTGATTGCCAACAACGGACAGCTTCTTTACGAAAGCGTTGGATATACCAGTTATGAGGGCGCCAAAAACGCTGTTGATACTTTCCGTCATGCAGTGGAAGTGGGACACTTCCAGATCCGTTCCGACCGCGGCGGCCGCTACAGTTTCGTTGTCGGCGGGAAATTCTACGGTGAAGGTTATACCAGTTATGCGCAGTGCGAGCGCGCAATTGAATCGGTGAAGCATTTTGCCCCGACAAAAAATATGGTTGAACCCGTGTTCACGCCCGAGGCCGAGCAGGCTTACCTCGATGCCCGTAACAGCCTGAAAAAAGCAAGTTCGGTGAATTGGGATGATATTGCCGCCAAAGAGGCTTCTGTCAAGAAGTCCGGTAAATTTATCGTCGAACCCGAAGAGGGCGGCGCTTCGTTTGCCCTTATCGCCAATAACGGCCTTTGCCTTTACACGAGCCGCATTTACAGTGATCTGAAATCCGCAACCAATGCGGTAGACGCCTTTAAAAAGGCGGTGTATATCGGTAACTTCTTCGCCACAGATGACAAATTCGGTAACTACCGTTTTGCATTGAAAGGCGCGGGAACCAACTGGTATGTCGGCGATTCCTATGCCGCAAAAGATCGTTGTCTGAATGCCATTGAATCGGTGAAACGCTTTGTCGCTACCGCCGATATTGTGGTGAATAAAGAGCAGAACGAAGAAAATAAAGAAGAGGAAGCGGCGGAGTAATCCGCAGTTATTGAAAAGCATCGGCAGGAGAGTGTTCTTCTGCCGATGTTTTTTATATATCGAAAATCATGCGATAGGCGCATGACTAATATAACAAAAAATAATTTTTCATTTGTGAAATGTAGAAAAAAGATAAGTGACGCGACAGGGAGTGGCACAATTCCATCAAAAAACGAACTTCTTGCATACCTATTGACTTATTGCTAACGCAGGAGTATAATAAAATTGTTTCCCATTTTATTCCTATAAATAATACATATTTCGGAGGCAAGACAAATAAAGCAATCGCCAGAACTACGCACCTTTTTTATACTTATCGCAATAGCGATCTTCTTATGGACGATGCTATTTGTACTGTCGAATACCACACCGCCCGATGACAGTACATCACAAAGCGAGCAGGAGTCACAAAGTGAGCAGGAATCTTTGCAGACGGAAGAGCACACACATACATTTGCGAACGCATGGTCGTATGACGATACATATCACTGGCATGCCGCAACTTGTGAACACACAAGCGAGGTTGACGGAAAAGCAGAGCATAGCCTCGTGAAAGGCGTTTGCTCTGTATGCAATATAAAGATAGCCTCCGAAGGTCTGGCGGTATGAATTGACTGCGGATCAGACTGCATATATCGTGATCGGTTATGGCGATTGCGTCGATACCAATGTTATTATTCCGGCTTCTTATAACGGACTGCCGGTGGTAGGTATCGGAGACGAGGCATTTTCCGGTTGTAGCAGTTTCACAAGCATCACCTATACCGGCACAAAAGCGGAGTGGGAAAAAATAGAAAGATCCGCGTCCGGCATAACCTGTACGGTTATTTGTTCTGACGGAACCATTGAAGACTGCGCATTCTGACATATTCCAATATAAAAAGCAGCGGGCGAACGCTATGCGTTTGCCCGTTGTAGTTTTATACAGGTATGTGTATCTGAAGTTCAGCGGAGGTAGATCAGAAGTACGGAAATGTCGGCGGGGTTCACGCCGCTGATGCGCGACGCCTGTCCGAGATTCAGGGGACGGACGAGATTCAGTTTTTGCGCCGCTTCGATGCGGAGCCCTTTTATTTTCATGTAATCCAGATCAGCAGGAAGCAATTTGTTTTCCAGTTTTTCATGCCGTGCGACTTCGGCGAGTTCACGGCGGATATACCCTTCGTACTTGATCTGAATTTCGGCCGTGACCGTTACGGAACGGGGAAGGGACGGACGTTCGGGGTCAAGCGGTAGCAGGGCGGTATAGTCAAGTTCCGGCCGGCGGAGAATTTCTGCAAGTTTGCATCCGTTTGCGAGCGGCGCCGTGCCGAGAGCAGAAAGAACACGATTGGTTTCCGCAGACGGTGCAACCGTTACGCGGGCAAGACGTGCAATCTCATCGTCTATGGCCTTTTTCTTTTCGAGAAAACGTTGATAACGTTCTTCGTCTATCAGGCCGACGCGATGTCCCATTTCCGTCAGACGAAGATCGGCGTTATCCTGACGCAGGAGAAGACGGTATTCACTGCGCGAAGTCATAATGCGGTAGGGTTCGTTTGTACCCTTGGTGACAAGGTCGTCAATCAGGGTGCCGATATAGGAGGAACTGCGGGAGAGGATCAGCGGCGGTTCGTTTTTTACGGCCAATGCGGCGTTGATGCCGGCGACAAGGCCTTGCGCGGCGGCTTCTTCATAGCCGGACGTGCCGTTGAACTGTCCGGCGCCGTAGAGACCGTGAATCTCCTTGAATTCCAGCGTCGGGAGGAGCGACGTCGGGTCTACGCAATCATATTCAATGGCATAGGCGTAACGCATGACTTCCGCATTTTCAAATCCGGGCAGGGAGTGCAACATCTGAATTTGCAGATAGGTCGGCATAGAGGTGGAAAAACCTTGAATATACATCTCCTCGGTTTCCGCACCGCAGGGCTCCACAAAGAGTTGATGGCGATCTTTATCGGCAAAACGGACGACTTTATCTTCAATGGAGGGGCAGTAACGCGGCCCGGTGGCATGGATACGACCGCCGTACATGGCGCTTTCCTCCAGGTTTTCACGGATCAGACGGTGCGTATTTTCATTTGTATAAACAATATGGCAGGGAATCTGTTCTATGTTGTTCAGCGCCGCGGCGTCGGAGCGTACGGAAAAGGGAATAACGGGATGTTCGCCGGGTTGAATTTCAAGTTTGGAAAAGTCAATACTGCGTTTGGCAACGCGTGCAGGCGTGCCGGTTTTGAAACGCATCAGGCGAACGCCTTCGCGGCGCAGGGAGTCCGACAGACCCTTTGCGGGGAGCATACCGTCCGGCCCTCCCTCATAAGAGGCGTGGCCGACAAAAATTTTTCCTTCCAGATAGGTACCGGCGGCAATAATGACCTTTTCACAATGAAAAGTATCGCCGAGGCGCGTGACGAGGCCTGTGACGCGCTTTCCGCGTTCATCGGATTCGGTGATGAGAGAAACCACTTCGGCCTGTAGAATACGAAGATTTTCGGTTTTTTCCAGCGTATGTTTCATATGGAGGCGATAGGCCATGCGGTCAGCCTGTATGCGCTTGGAATGAACGGCCGCACCCTTGCCCAAATTCAGCGTGCGGGATTGCAACATTACATGGTCGGCACAAGCGCCCATTTCGCCGCCGAGAGCGTCAATTTCAAAGACGAGGTGACCTTTTCCGCTTCCGCCGATCGAGGGGTTGCAGGGCATATTGGCAATAGCGTCGAGGTTGATGGTAAAAAGAAAGGTAGGAAGGCCGAGGCGTGCCGTTGCCAGCGCCGCCTCCACACCGGCATGTCCCGCGCCGATGACCGCGACGGTTGTGGTGAATTCCATATGTTTTCGCTCCGAAAAATAAAATACAACTATTATTTTAACATGCTTTCGGCAAAAAGACAAGTATTCCGATAAAAAAAGATGTGACGGAATACAGGTTATTGCAAAGAACGGGGCTGTATCTTCCGAAAATATAGTAAACCGGGGGATAAGCGCACACTTATCCCCCGGTTTTATGTTTTGCGGAGCGTTATTCCACAGTAACGGATTTTGCGAGATTACGCGGGCGATCGACATCGCAACCGCGCAGAGAGGCCACGTGATAGGCCAGAAGCTGTAACGCCGTTGCCGATACGATCGGCGCAATGAATTCATTGCACGGCGGCAGAACGATGGAAACGGTGGCCAGAGACTCCACGTCCTTCGACGGCGTTCCGATTGTATAAAGCGTTGCGCCGCGGGCGAGGACTTCTTTCATATTGCTGATCGTTTTTTCGCGGACGGATTCCACAGTGGAGAGCGCGATAACGGGCGTTTCATCTTCGATGAGCGAAATGGTACCGTGTTTCAGTTCTCCCGCCGCATAGGCTTCGCTATGGATATAGGAGATCTCTTTCAGTTTCAGGGAACCCTCCAGAGCGGTGACGTAATCGGTGTTACGGCCAATGAAGAAAACGTCCTCCGCACCGATCAGCGTACTTGCCACACCGCGAATAGCGTCGGACAGTGCAAGTGTGCGGCGAACGGCGTCGGGAAGGGAGGTGAGCAGGAGCGCCGTTTTCTCACGGGCTTCTTCTTCCGAGATGTTTGATGACAAAAGCGCGAGTTTTACGGCCAGAAGCGAAAGCAGAGCCGTCTGTACGGTATAGGCTTTTGTGGAGGCAACCGCGATTTCCGGGCCGGCAAGCGTCGGAAGAACGGCATCGGCTTCACGCGCTATGGAAGAACCGATGACATTTACGACGGCGATAACATAGGCGCCGGCCTGTTTTGCAAGTCTCAAAGCGGCGAGGCTGTCGGCGGTCTCTCCGGATTGGGAAATGATTAGTACAACGTCATTCTTGCCGATGAGAGGATCGCTGTAGCGGAATTCGGAGGCAATCTCCGCATGTGCCGGGATTCTTGCGATTTTTTCGATCAGATATTTGCCGTAATAACCGGCGTGATAGGCGGTACCGCATGCGACGACCGTGATCTTCTTTGCTTCGGAAAGGCGCTTTTCGTCAAGTCCGTCATTCCGGAAGTCGGGGAGCCCGTCGCGTATGCGCGGCGAAAGCGTCTTTACGATGGCGTCCGGCTCCTCATTCATTTCTTTTTCCATGAAACAGGAGAAACCGCCGCGTTCGGCCGCTTGCATATCCCAGAGCGCCACTTCTTCTTTTTTGGCGACAGGCAGATTATTTTTGTCTAAAAATGTAATGTTATCTTTACAAATTATGGCTATTTCGCCTTGGTCAAGCCGGAAATAGTGATTGGTGTCCGGCAGAAAAGCCGTGAGATCGGAGGCAATGAAATTTTCGTTTTTTCCGATACCGATCAGAAGCGGACTTTCCCGTCTCACAGCATAGATTTTATCCGGTTCATCGCAGAACAGAACACCGAATGCATAAGAACCGCGGATTTTTTCTTCGGTTTTCCTTATGGCGGTGACGGGATCGGCATACTGCTTATAGTAACAGTCAATCAGTTTGGCGGCCACCTCGGTGTCGGTATCCGAATAGAAAGTATATCCCTGTTCTCTCAGAAATTGACGAAGTTCCTCGTAATTTTCGATGATACCGTTATGTACAAGCTGTACATGCGCTGTTCCGTGCGGGTGAGAGTTTTCGTCCGACGGGGCGCCGTGCGTTGCCCAGCGGGTGTGCCCGATGGCGCAATGCGTCGTGATCGCCGGCATGGCGGCGATCTTTTTTTCAACGTTTTCGATTTTACCTTTTGCTTTGACGGTAGTGAGGCTTCCGTCATTGTCGAAGTAGGCAATTCCCGCAGAATCGTATCCGCGGTATTCGAGTGCATGCAACCCCGTTATTACCTTGTCGACGGCATTTTTTGTACCTGTATAACCAATGATACCGCACATATATTGTTTATCCTTTCTCTCAATAAGCCGCGAGTTTTTCGGCAATGGCCGCGGCGACGCGTTCGGTCATGGCGCGTACCTTTTCTTCGTCCGCACCCTCCATCATAACGCGCAGAAGCGGTTCCGTGCCGGAAGGACGGACAACAAGACGACCGTTGTCACCGATCTCTTTTTCCGCGTCCGCGATGATGGCACGTACGTCACGGTCGGTATAAAACGCGATTTTCCCTTCGGGAGATACGCGGAGATTGACCAGATATTGCGGATAGCGGCGCATAGTTTTTTTCAGTTCGGACAGCGGCTTTTTCGTGTTTGCCATCATGGACAGGACGTGTGCCGCCGTAAGTTGACCGTCGCCGGTCGTGGCGTAGTCACGCAGGATCAGATGACCGGACTGTTCGCCGCCGAAAGAGAGGTCTTCCAGATTCAGCGTTTCCAGAACATAACGGTCGCCGACCTTGGCGGGAATAAACGTAAGGCCGTTTTCTTCACAGAATTTTGAAAAGCCGAAGTTGGTCATAATGGTGCCCACAACGGTATTTTTCTTGAGTTTGCCGCGTTTCTTCATATCAAGAGCCATCATGGCCATGATCATGTCGCCGTCGATTTCTTCACCGTTTTCGTCGACCATCAGGCAACGGTCGGCATCGCCGTCAAATGCGGCGCCGCCGTCAAGCTTATGGCGTTTGACATAAGCGGAAAGCTGTTCAAGATGCGTGGAACCGCATTTGTCATTGATATTGATGCCGTCGGGATTGTCGGACAGCATGACGCACTCCGCTCCGAGAGAAGTGAAGAAGGTTTCGGCGCTGCGGGAAGCAGAGCCGTTGGCACAGTCCAGCGCGATGCGAAGTCCGTCGAAACGGGTGGGCGTGGATTCGCGCAAATGTTCGATATAGTCCCGCACAGCCGAATCCTCAATATATATACGTCCGATCTGACGGCTTGCGGCGTGCGCCGGTTCGGGAGAATGATCGAGAACAATGGATTCAATCTGTTCTTCCAGTTCATCGGGAAGTTTGAAGCCGTCGCCGCCGAATATCTTAATGCCGTTGTATTCATAGGCATTGTGCGACGCGGAGATCATGATGCCTGCCGTGGCGGCATATTTTCCTACAAGATAGGCGATGGCCGGTGTGGGCACAACGCCCAAAATCACAACGTCCGCACCCACCGAGCAAAGACCTGCGGCAAGCGCCGAAGCGAGCATTTCCGAGGAAATACGGGTATCGTATCCGACGATCACCTTGGATTTATAATGTTTTTGCCCGGAAAGAACGGTGGCGGCCGCACGGCCGATCTCCAGAGCCATTTCGCAGGTCAGGAATTCATTGGCGACACCGCGGACGCCGTCTGTACCGAATAATCTTCTCATATAGGTTGCTCCGTTTCTGGTTTATATAATCGTATTTTCTTCTTTGCGGGGGACAATATGCTTTTCATCTTTATAGATTACATGGGCGGGAATGATGCCGCGGACGCGTGAAAGCGGGTAAATAATGCTTTTACGTCCGATGACGGAGCCGGGGCAGAGAACGGAGTTACAACCGACTTCGGCGTAATCGCCGAGCATGACGCCGAGTTTGCGGAGACCTGTCGGATAATCGCTTTCCCCGTGTACGGTAATGCCGGCTTTATCGGAACGGAAGTTGGATGCGATGCTTCCGGCTCCCATATGCGATTTATAGCCGAGCACAGAGTCGCCGACATAATTATAATGCGGGATCTGTACGCCGTCCATAATGACGGCATTTTTGATTTCGGTGGAATTTCCGACGACGCACCCTTCGCCGATCAGGGCCGAACCGCGTATAAACGCGCAGTGACGTACCTCGGTGTTTTTACCGATGATGGTGGGGCCGTCAATGCATGCCGTGGGACTGATGACGGCGTCGTTATGTATATAGACATCGCCCGGTAAGGCACGGTATTCCGCGGGGTTCAGAGATTTTCCGAGCGTGCGGATAAATTCAGACAGACCGGGAAGAACCTCCCACGGGTACCGCGCGGTAAGGAAAAGCGATTTTGCCAATGTATGCGACAAATCAAACAGTTCTTCTGTTTTCGGTGTGTTTGCCATCGTATTACCTCTTTTAACACAAAAATAATCAAAATCAACACTATTTTATCATATATGTCTTGAAAAGTCAATCCGATTCTTACTTTTAGCAACATTGTGTTATAATTAAACCCTGTAAAAATGGTTTCGTGCGATTCCGACAAAGACTTCTGCAGAAATCTTGAAAATCTTTTAAAAACCTATTGACAAAAATGTACGAATATGCTATCATACGTTTGAACAAATGTTCAAGTGTTGAAAGGAGGGGGCCATGACAGACCACACGGAAACTACGGAAAACACGGAAGAAATGCCCCATTGCGATTATAAACATGCGCACGGTGCACTGATTGAAAAACTGAAAGCCGATACGCCCGCGAGAGAAACGCTGAATAAACTTTCGGATTTGTATAAGGTTTTCGGCGATGAAACGCGTATCCGGATTCTGTACGCGCTTTTTGAAAGCGAACTTTGCGTATGCGATATTGCGCAGCTTTTATCCCTGACGGTTTCTGCCGTTTCCCATCAGTTGCGGATCCTGAAACAGGCGAGGCTCGTCGACTATCGAAGGAGCGGTAAAGCCGTATTTTACTCGCTTGCGGACGCACATGTGCGTTTGATTATCGCGCAGGGAATCGATCACGTCAGCGAGAGATGAATTTTTGTTTTATCTGAATTCTTATCAAAAACAGTATATGAAAAGGAGAGTTTTAACGTTATGAAAAAATCATTTGCCATTGAAGACCTGGATTGCGCACATTGCGCGTCGAAAATCGAAGAAGGGATCAAAAAAATCGAGGGCGTTGAATCCGCCAGCGTTAACTTCCTTGCGGCAAAGTTCACGCTGACTGCCGACGACGCCGTATTTTCCTCGGTACTGGAAAAAGCGTTGGCCGTGTTCAAAAAGATCGAGCCGGATTGCCGGGTGATTGTTAAATGAAGAAGAAACAAAAACGGGTACTCCTGCGCATTATACTGTCGGCGGTGCTTCTGCTGACATTGGCGATACTTGAAAAATTTCCGCTGAAGGATGCGCCGCGGCTTCTTTTGTTCTTCCTTTATTGTGTTCCGTATCTCATTATCGGTTACGATGTTTTGCTTCGTGCGGGCAAGAACATTGTAAACGGTAATCTGTTTGACGAAAACTTTCTTATGTCCATTGCCACGATCGGCGCGTTCGCCGTCAGTTTTCTCGGCGATAAGGTGGAGTTTGAAGAAGCGGTATTCGTCATGCTCTTTTACCAGGTGGGCGAACTGTTCCAAAGTATTGCCGTGGGCAGAAGCCGCAATGCGATTTCCGACCTGATGAACATACGCCCGGATTATGCGAACCTTGAGCGCGACGGGGAAGTGACGCGCGTCGCCCCCGAAGAGGTGGCAGTCGGCGATGTGATTGTTATCCGCCCCGGTGAAAAGATTCCGCTTGACGGTACGATTATCGAAGGCACTTCGGACGTGAACACCGCCGCATTGACCGGCGAATCGTTTCCGCGTGCGGTCGGCGCCGGCGACGCCGTATACAGCGGCTGTGTAAACGGCGCCGGTTTACTGCGCATGAAGGCCGATAAACCCTATGAAGATTCCACGGTAGCGCGGATCCTGTCGCTTGTGGAAAATGCGGCGTCACGCAAATCGAAAAGTGAAAATTTCATTACGGTCTTTGCCCGGTATTATACGCCGACCGTTGTTTTCCTCTCGGTTTTACTGGCTTTTCTTCCGCCGCTCATTTCCGGGAACTTTGCGGCCAATTTTATTACATGGTTGACGCGGGCGCTTATGTTTCTCGTTGTTTCCTGTCCCTGCGCCCTGGTTATTTCGGTACCGCTTTCTTTCTTCGGCGGTATCGGCGCCGCTTCCCGCCGCGGTATTCTCGTCAAAGGCTCTATGTATCTTGAGGGACTTTCGTCCGTGAAAACGGTCGTTTTCGATAAGACCGGTACGCTGACCGTCGGCAACTTTTCGGTGACCGAGGTTGCGCCCGTCGGTATGACGGAAACGGAATTGCTGTATTATGCCGCGGCGGCCGAAAGTTACTCCACGCATCCGATCGCGCTTGCATTGCGCAAAGCGGCCAAAACCGACGGTGCGGTCGTGAGCGACGTGACGGAGATTCCCGCGCACGGCCTGTCCGCAACGGTGGACGGTAAAAAAATTCTTGCGGGAAACCGTGCGTTGATGGACAAAGAGGGCATCGCTTTCACGCCCTATTCCGGTGACGGCAGTGTTGTCTACATTGCCTGCGACGGCGTTTACTGCGGTTATGTCGCTGTGGCGGACGTAGTGAAGCCGGATGCCGATTCGGCAATCGGCGATTTGAAAATGAGGGGAATCCGTACCGTAATGCTGACGGGCGACCGCGAAAAAGCGGGGCGCGCGGTGGCAGAGCAACTGGAACTTGACGAATATCATACGGAACTGCTTGCCGCCGATAAGGTTGAAAAGGTCGAAGAAATGCTTTCTTCGATGCCTCACGGCAAAAAGTTGATGTTTGTCGGCGACGGTGTAAATGACGCGCCGGTTCTGTCACGGGCGGATATCGGCGTTGCGATGGGGGGACTCGGTTCGGACGCCGCCATTGAGGCCGCGGATATTGTGCTGATGGACGATAATCCCGAAAAAATCGCCGAGGCAATCGAAATATCCAAATCGACCTTGCAGATTGTACGGGAGAATATTATTTTCGCTCTCGGCGTCAAGGTAGCGGTTCTGATATTGTCGGCAATCGGTCTGACGGATCTCCGGCTTGCGGTATTTGCCGATGTCGGTGTGGCGGTACTGGCCATTATCAACGCTATGCGTGCGTTGCGATTCAATAAATAAAGCCGTAAATAAGTAAATATTTATTTACAGCATGCCTGCTTTTCAAAAGAAAGAATCCGAACGGCGAAAACCGTTCGGATTCTTTTTATCATTATGGGAGCATCAACTCTTGCGGGTAGCGATTTCGTCTTTCAGTTTGGCGATGAATTCGTCAAGCGTCATGGTGACGGTCTCGGCAGTATCGCGGTTGCGGACAGAGACCGTGCCGTTTTCGGCTTCCTGCTGGCCGATAATCACCATATAAGGAACGCGGTCAACGACCTGCGCTTCACGGATCATATAACCGATCTTTTCATTGCGGTCGTCCAGTTCGACGCGGATTTTCTCGTTACGGAGTTTTTCATATACCGTGCGGCCGTATGCTGCGCATTTTTCGGAAACAAGAAGTACCTTTGCCTGCGTCGGAGCCAGCCATGCAGGGAATTTACCGGCGTAATGTTCCGTCAGGATACCGATAAAGCGTTCGATGGAGCCGAAGCATACACGGTGCACCATGATCGGACGTTCTTTTTGTCCGCTTTCCGCGGTATATTCCAGTCCGAAGTTGAGAGGCATCTGGAAGTCGAGCTGGATAGTGCCGCATTGCCAGGTTCTTCCCAGCGAATCTTCAAGGTGAAAATCAATTTTCGGTCCGTAGAACGCGCCGTCTCCTTCGTTTATCACATAAGGAAGACCGATCTTTTCCAATGCGGTAATAAGACCGTTTGTGGCTGCTTCCCAGTCCTCGTCGCTGCCCATACTGTTTTCGGGACGTGTGGAGAGTTCGACATGGTACTTGAAGCCGAATTTGTTATATACTTCGTTGATAAGATTGACAACGCCGATGATCTCGTCGGTAATCTGGTCGCGGCGCATGAAGATATGCGCGTCGTCCTGCGTGAAGCAACGGACACGGAACAGACCGTGGAGCGCGCCTTTCAGCTCATGGCGGTGAACCAGACCCAGTTCGCCGGCACGGATCGGCAGATCGCGGTAACTGTGAAGCTGGCTTTTGTAAACCATAACGCCGCCGGGACAGTTCATCGGTTTGATGCAATAGACTTCGTCATCAATCATGGTGGAGTACATGTTGTCTTTATAGTGATCCCAGTGGCCGCTGGTTTCCCACAGATGACGATTCATGATAAGCGGTGTGGATATTTCCACATAATTTTCGCGGGTATGAATTTCGCGCCAGTAATCAATCAGCGCATTGCGGAGCTGCATACCTTTCGGCAGGAAAAAGGGGAAGCCGGGGGCTTCGTCGCAAAGCATGAAAAGATTCATTTCCTTGCCGATACGGCGGTGATCGCGTTTCTCCGCTTCTTCAAGAAGACGGAGATAGTTGTCCAGCTCTTCCTGCGTGCGGAAAGCGATACCCTTAATACGGGTAAGCATTTTATTGTTTTTGTCGTTTTTCCAGTATGCGCCCGATTGCCCCATCAGTTTGAAGGCTTTCAGCGCTTTTGTATAGCACAGGTGAGGGCCGACGCACATGTCCACATATTCGCCCTGTTTATAGAAACTGATAACGGCATCTTCGGGGAGATCGCCGATGTGTTCCACCTTGTATTTTTCGCCGCGGGCTTCCATGTCGGCGATCGCTTCGGCACGGGGGAGCGTATAGGGTTTGATCGGCAGGTTTTCTTTTACGATCTTTTTCATTTCCTTTTCGATGTTGGCAAGATCGTCTTCCGAAAGTTTGGTTTCGCCGAGGTCAATATCGTAGTAGAATCCTTTTTCGTTTGCGGGGCCGTACGCAAAGTTGGCGTGCGGATACAGTCGTTTTACGGCCTGCGCGAGAATATGAGCGGCTGTATGGCGCAGAATGTGCAGTTCTTCTTCGGGGGCACATTCGGCTACATGGCCGTCGTTGTAGATGACTTTCATAAGTGATCTCCTTTATTTTGATGATGTTTTAAGTGCGGATAGATAATTGCATAAAAGAAATAAAAAAACCCTGACACAGCGCAAAACTGTTGTCAAGGGTGCGATAGGCACGGTTCCACCTTGAATTTTCACTCATTGAATATGCAATTATGAACGCAGGCGGTATCTTTCGGGACTTGTCGGCCATGTTTTCAGCAGTGCACGGCTCTCTGTGCGACGGTGACCCGCAGACATGTTCTGCGCTTCGGAACACACGGTTCCTTTCGATTGTTCGATTTACTTTTTTCATTATAACACGGTGAAATTTCTTTGTCAAGAAATTCGGAGAAAAAAGCGGGAGAAACGGCGACTTTTTTTCTTTTTCCCCAAAAGGTCGAAAAAGGGAATACGAAAATATGTCTTTTCCCTTGACATTACGAGCAATTTCGGATATAATACCTATAAAAGGATATACGAGATACGGAGGATTTACGATGACCAACATGTATATTCGCTTGCATACGATTGAAGATGTGCGCAAATTCGTGAATATTGTCACCGCGTCCGATTGTGAAATGGATCTCACGTCGGGGCGTTACATTGTCGACGCCAAGTCGATCATGGGCATTTTCAGTCTGGATCTGCTTTCGCCGATTCTGCTGACCATTCACGGCGAACCGACAGCGGATCTTTTGCAGGCGCTTCAGCCGTTCAAAGCAGAAAAATAAACGGAATTCCGTTTTGAAAAATACAGCCGCGCAGATATGCGCGGCTGTATTTTTATTTATTCGTATGATTCAGCAGTTTGTACAGCGCGTTTTTCGGCATGCCGCGATCATGGGCGGCGGCTTTGATGGCGTCCATGCGGGAAAGACCGCTTCTTTCATAGTAGGCGACATGTTCTTCTTCCGTCAGTGAAAGGAGGGGATTTTCCTCCGCCGCAGGAACGGCGTTTTCTCCGAAATGTTCGGCGGCGCCTTCAAGGATCAACACATATTCGCCGCGGGGCGATTCCTTTTCATAGTAAGCGGTTGCCTGCTTCAGGGAAAGACGCAGTATTTCTTCGTTCCGCTTCGTCAGTTCGCGGCAAAGCGCGATTCTGCGGTCACCGAAAACAGCGCAAAGGTCGTCAAGCGTTTCGGTGAGGCGGTGCGGCGCCTCATAAAAAATCAGCGTGCGCCGTTCGTTTTTCAAAGTTTCGAGGTAGCGGCAACGTTCCGTTTTCTTTTGCGGCAGAAATCCCTCAAAAGCAAAACGGCGCGTGGACAGTCCCGAAAGCGACAGGGCGTCGATTGCGGCACAGCATCCGGGTATCGCTGTCACGGGAATGTCGTTTTCGGCGCAGAGCCGTACAATGTCCTCACCGGGATCGCTGACGGCGGGGGTGCCGGCGTCGGTTATAAGTGCGCAGGATTCCCCTGCGAGAAGACGACGGACGATGCTTTCTCCGCGCATCTTTTTATTGTGTTCAAAATAACTTATCATCGGCTTTTTTATATGAAACACCGACAGAAGTTTCCCGGAATTGCGCGTGTCTTCGGCGGCCACGAAATCCACTTCGGACAGCACTTTAACGGCGCGCGGCGATAGATCGGACAGATTGCCGATCGGCGTCGCAACAAGGTACAGCATACCGTGTTCAACGCGGTTTTTTTCTTCAGTATGGTTTATGTCTGACATGATGTATTCTCCGTAAAATTGCCGTTATGCAGGGCGGATTTGATGACTTCGGTTTCGTGAGTATGCGTTCTGTCTGTATAAAGCAGGATCGGCGCGGTTACGGCAACGCCCGGCTTTCCGCCGGCCGCCGCTTCGATCAACACAAGAGATGGCGCTTCCTCTGCCGACGGTTGTATAAATGTCAGGCGTTTCGGCTCAAGTTTTTCACAGCGAAGGGCAAAGAGAAGATCGGTCAGACGATCGGGACGATGCACGCAGAAAAAACGTCCGCCGTAACGGAGAGCATAGGCCGCGGCATGGGCGAAGTCTTTGAATTCGCCGTGAACTTCGTGACGCGCAATGAAATTATCGTCGGTGGCATTGCGTGCGCCGCAGGACAGGGGCATATAGGGCGGATTTGAAAAAACAATATCGAACTTTTCCCGGGGAATACCGGCGGTAGACAGATCGCGGACATCGCCGCATATGACGGTGATGCGCTCCGACAGCCGATTATATTCCACGTTGCGCGCGGCGAGCGACGCATATTTTTCCTGGATCTCGACCGCAGTGATGGCGCCTGCTTTTTTTCTTGCGGCGACCAGCATGGACAGAATACCGGTGCCTGCGCCGAGTTCCAGCGCGCGGAGATTCGGTTTGCCTTTGATGAAATAAGAAAGAAGAAGCGTATCGGTGCCGAGGCTAAGACCGCTCTTGTCGGTTATCAGAACAAGATCTTCGTTTACACGATCGCATCTTTCGTTATCGGACAGTTCAGTTATCATAAGATTCCTTTCGCGGTATAAAGAGAAAAGCGGAGAGGAGGATAGACCACCGACTCCGCTTTACGGATATGTCCCGCAAAGAATCAATCTTCTTTTACAGGTGCGCCTACCGGGCAGGTATCGGCGCAGGTACCACATTCAACACATTCGGCAGCGTCGATAACGTATTTGCCGTCGCCTTCGGAAATGCAGGTGGTCGGGCAAGCGTCAGCGCAGGCGCCGCAGGAAATGCAATCATCACTGATTTTGTATGCCATGGTTCTGTCCTCCTATTAAGAATTATTTTAATTCTAACACATATTCAGAAAAAATCAAGGGGTTTCGTATAATTTCTGCAAACTTTTCGGTATTTTCCGATTTTATGTTTTATTTTTGTTGTTTTTGTCGGTTTTTTCGTTTTCGGTTTTCCGCGGCGGTTTGTTGTCGTTTTTCTTACCGCTGCGAATGACCGTAATGTCTTCGATGGAATAGAACTTCGGCTGTTCTTCCTTGTCGTCAAGACGAACGCGGACGCTTTCATTCAACGGCTTGACTTCGACGACCGTACCGTTCCCGGCGGGCGTGGAAACGAGCGAACCTATCGGCGGCAAACGCTTCAGCGCGGCGGAATAAGTGTCGCTTTCATAACGGAGACAGCACATAAGACGGCCGCAACTGCCGGAAATCTTGGAAGAATTCAGAGAGAAGTTCTGTTCTTTTGCCATTTTGATGGAAACCTGAACAAAATCGGAAAGGAAGCCGGAGCAACAGAAGGGGCGTCCGCAGGGGCCGAGGCCGCCGAGCATTTTGGCTTCGTCACGGATACCGATCTGGCGAAGGTCGATGCGTACTTTGAATACAGAAGCAAGATCCTTTACAAGATCGCGGAAATCAACGCGTGCTTCCGACGTAAAATAGAAGTAGAGTTTGCGGTTATCGAATGTATATGCGGCGTCGACAAGATTCATGTCGAGTTTATGCGCCGCGATTTTTTCCCGGCATACCTGCATAGCGTATTTTTCCTGCGCACGGTTCGCTTCGTGGCGCTCAATGTCCTCGGCGGTGGCAATGCGGAGAAGAGGACGGAGCGGAGGAACGATATCCGACGTGGGAACTTCACGGCGCGCAAATTTGATTTTGCCGTATTCCGTGCCGCGCACGGTTTCGACGATGACGGCGTCTCCGACTGCGGGCGTAAGATTGCCCGGCGCAAAGTAGTATGCTTTGGGGGAAGAACGGAAGATCACGCCGACAACGGCGGTTTTTTCTTCTTTTTCCGGGGCGGGGGATCCGGGCTGATCGGCAGATTTATCTATCACTTCCGACAGATCACAATTGTTATCGGTCATTTGTATATCCTCATAGATTTGATTTTATATCATCGGCAAGCGTTGTCAGCATTACATTGACATTGGCATTGTTTTCAAGATCGGTTATAATGCTGCACAAACGGTCGTACAGACGGAAAAGGCGTGCGCTACCGGCACGGGACGAAAGTTCGGACGCGGTTTCACGGTCGTAATAATAGGCAAGATCGGCGTCATCGTCTTTTTGCAGACGAATGAGATCCGATAAAGCCACCGTAAAAAGCCGGAGAATCTCCGAGAGTTCCGCACGCTTTTGCGGCAAAGAAAATACGGCGTCACAGATGGCAGAGAAAGGTTTTCTTTCTATGGAAGCGGTCAGCAGAGCATCTGTCAATGCGCGCTTTTTCATAACGGCGTCGGCAGCGGAAGGGGAGAGCGCCTCTATGGCTTTGCCGATGGCGCCGCCCGCCGAACCGACGGCAGCATGAAATTTTTCGGGAGATTCTCTCAAAAGGCGCGCGGCCTCCGGACGCTTTTCCGAAAGATAAGTTTCCATTTCTTCACGGGAAAAGAGACTCATGCGTAAAAGCTGAGCGCGACTGCGGATTGTGGGAAGCAGGAGGTCGCTGCGTGACGTCAGCAAAAAGATAATGACGTTTTTCGGCGGCTCCTCCAAAACGATCAGCAGTGCATTCTGCGCCTGAGCCGTCATGGTCTCGGCGTCATCAATAATATAAACTTTATACTCGTTTTCGGTCGGCGAGAGATACATGTCCCGTTTCAGGTCGCGTATAGCGTCGATTTTGACAGAGGCTTCACTGCCTTTATCGAGGATACGCACGTCCGTGCTGTTGTCGGAGAGGATTTTTTCGCAGGAGGGGCAAGTACCGCAAGGGACGTCGCCGCTTTTGTCCGTGCAGGAAAGTGCGGCCGCGATCAGGCGGGCAAACGCGCGTTTTCCGGTTCCTTCCGGCCCCTCAATGATAAAGGCGTGAGAGAGATTGCCGCAAGTCAGACTTTTGCGGATGCGCTCTTTCAGAGCGTCATTCCCGTATAATGTGGGGAAGTAAGACACGGCATATTTACCTCTTTCCCGTAGTGTGACGTTATATTGAAAAAGACCTGCTTTGACGATATAACTACTTTAATAATTATAACAAGTATTCAGGCATTTGTCAATAAGTCTTGCGCCGATAAAAGAAAAAGGCACTGATTTACAGTGCCTTATCCTTATTCCGAATCAATCGGAAACGTACGGAAGAAGTGCCATGAAGCGCGCACGCTTGATCGCAATCGTCAGCTCGCGCTGATGTTTTGCGCAGGTGCCGGAGACACGGCGGGGAAGAATCTTCGCACGCTCGGAAATGTATTTTCTGAGTTTGCCTGCATCCTTGTAATCAATCACTTCATTCGCGTCGGTGCAGAAGACACAAACCTTCTTTTTCTTGCGAATGTTAGAACGGTAAGGACGCGGAGAATCGTTTCTATCCATTTTGGAATCCTAAACCTTTCCGATTCACTGACTGTATTCCGGCGGCGCTGTGAATCTTACGCCGCGGAAGCCCTGTTAGAAGGGCAGACCGTCGTCATTTGACAGTTCCTCAAAACCGGAACTGTTGCCGTTTGAAAACGAAGGAGCGGAATAGGCGTCAGGCGTATAGTTTTCCTGACCGCCACCTGCGGGAACACCGTCGCCGGGTCTGCCGTTGCCGGAATCCACAAAAGATACTTCATCGGCAAGTACTTCCGTCGCATAGTGTTTAACATTCTGATTGTCGGTCCATGATCTGGACTGGATCTGACCGCATACAAGAATCGGACGTCCCTTTTTGAAGAAACGGGCGACAAAATCCGCAGACTGTCTCCATGCAACGACCGTAATGAAGTCAGCAGTCTGCTGACCCTGATCCGCTTTGGCAAAACGACGGTTGACCGCCAAAGTGAACCGGCATACAGATACGCCGGAAGTTGTACGTTTCAGTTCGGGATCGGCGGTAAGATTACCGATCAGAATTACTTTGTTAAAACTTGCCATGATTTCCGCCTCCAGTTTTCAGAACAAATCATAAAGAAATTATTCAGCCGCCACGGTGGTTTCGGCTGCGGGAGCGACGGGCTTTTTCTTCTCATCGACGCGGACGACGATAGAACGGAGAATGGCATCGGAAATGCCGAACAGACGTTCAAGTTCCGCGGGGAAGTCAGCGCCGCTCTTGAAATTAACGAGAACATAGTATCCTTCAACAATGTCGTTGATGGGATAGGTCAGTCTGCGTTTGCCCCACTCGTTCACATTCTCGATCGTGCCGTTTTCGGCGATGAGAGCAGTGAATTTGTCTACGGTAGCCTTGATTTCCTCTTCGGGAAGAGTGGCGTTCACCGCAAACAGGGTTTCGTAAGAAGCCTGGATTTTTTCCATTGTGTTACACCTCCTTATGGACTTTGGCCGCGTAATGCGGCAAGGAAGACGAGCTATAGACTCGTAACCATGCGGATATTTTAACACATTTATTGTCAAATGTCAAGAGATTTTTGAATATTTTTATATTTTTGGAAATAATTATATAGATTATCTGCGTCGCTACTTGACAACGGCCGTTCAGTATATTATAATAGGGAGACCGTATGGGCCCGCACCGGATTTCGACGGGGGTTCTGAGGCACGATAAGCGCGACGAGCCGGGTAATCTCGTAAACTGCCCAAACTTTAAAATTAAACGACAACAGAAAAGTTGCTCTGGCTGCCTAATCGGCAGTGCCGCGGCTGATGCCGCCCGTCGCTCCGGGGAGGACCGCGAACCCGGACCGGCGTCAATTCAGCGGTAAACGTGAATCGGAACTTCGCCCTTTGTCCGATCACGCCGAAAAGGGCTACCCAACGGAGATGCCTGTCGTTCGGCATACCGGAGGGGAATTAAAATAGATCGACTGCTCGCGGAGAAAGTTGTGTCAAGGGATTTTCGGACAGGGGTTCGACTCCCCTCGGGTCCACCATTAGAGAGTAAACCGAACACAAACGGTTTATGTTTCGCCTGCATTTACGCTCCGGATCTTTTTGGTTCGGAGCGCTTAAATTCGTGTGAAACGCTTAAAATGTTTAAATTCGCGTGAAAACCGATCGCCGTACAATTTCCGGACGGTAATTTTTATGTTCACATTCCGGCAAACGCCATATGCGAAACGTCGGGCGGAAACGTGCAGAATACCGGCGTGGTTTTTCATAAGTAAAAAATGTACATAGAAAAGCAATGCCGCGCCGTAGAGCGGCGGGCGCTTTTGAAAATGATAATATGATAAATGATAATATGATAAATGATAATATGATAATTAAAGAATTTACCGAGAACGATAAAGATGCTTTTATGAAGCTTTGCGAAGACTTTTATTCTTCAAAGGCTACTCTGAAACCGTTTGATCCCCGTGTGGCGTACGCAACATTCTGCCGTGTGATGGAGAAACATGAAAACCTTTGGGGATACCTGTTTACGGACAGCGAAAGCGGCGAATATATCGGCTATGCCCTTGTAACGTCATATTGGTGCAACGAAGAAGGCGGCAATGTCTTGATTCTGGATGAACTTTACATTTGTCCGACGAGTCGCCATCACGGATATGGAGAAAAATTTCTGAAATGGTTGGAAGAACGGTTTAAAGAACGCGCGGTCTCCATTACGCTGGAAGTTTTGACAACCAATCAGGACGCCCGTTCGTTCTATAAAAAAGACGGGCTGGTTCCGGATGGATTTATAACATATACAAAAAGTATTCGGTGATAATATGGAAAAACGGGTGCGGCGTGCCGCACCCGTTTTTCGTTAATCGAAAACTCATTTTTCGGTATTTATATGCGCCCTCGGAAGTTTCAGATGAAACACAGCGGACAGAATACGGACGATAAAAACAAACAGGAAGCAGAAAAGAATAGAAAAATCCATACCTATATGCGGATAGAGAAGCGCGCAAAGAAGCGCTCCGCCGAGCGACGCCACCGCATAAATATGTTTAACAAATATGTAAGGACGCTAACCGGCAAACAGGTCGCGCATAACGCCCCCGCCGACACCCGTGACCGCGGACACAAACACACAAAGAAATATGTTATCCGAAAAAACGCCCTCGACGGCGACTTTATATCCGTAAGCCGTAAATACGGCAAGACCGGCCGAGTCGGGAGAGGAGAAGTATGGTTTCGACGGAGCGTGCGTTGTGGAAGAGGAGTTTTTGCATGAACGGCAGAAAAACAAAAAGCGATGTAAAGAAAGCGACGGCCACGTAAAGCGGCTGCACAAAAGCCGAGACGGGAAACATGCCGAGAATAATATCGCGGACAATTCCGCCGCCGACGGCGGTGGTGATACCGAGGATACAAACGCCGAACAGATCCATGTCACGGCGCATGGCGGTGACGGCACCCGACACGGCAAAGGCAATTGTACCGATGATTTCCGCGCAGATGAGAAAGATATTCATATATTCCTCCGAAAGGACAAAACTTTTCTTTGAAATTATAATCAACTGGATTTTTATGGATATTTATTACTTTTTATCATGCGCTTTTGGTGTTATTCTTTTTCTTCCGGCGTGTGGATGGATACTTCGGAAAGAGGGTTTTTGTCCATGGCATTTTTCATGTTTTCGTTGCTGACATGCGTATAGATCTGTGTGGTATTGAGTTGCTCGTGACCGAGAATATCTTTCAGCACACGGACGTCCACCTTTCCGCACTGATACATCAGTGTGGCGGCTGTATGGCGCAGTTTGTGTACGGAAAAACCGCGTCCGCCGAGTCCGGCGGCATCAAGATACTTGTAGACGATATGCTGTACCGTTTTGACGCTGATGCGTTCGCCGCGGCCGCTGATAAAGAGGGCAGGGGTCTGCAAATCGCTTTTGTGTTGCTCCTGCCGTTCCCGGATATAATCAATCAGCGCGGCTTTGCAGGCGTCATTCAGGTAGACAACGCGTTCTTTATGTCCCTTGCCGATGACGGTAAGCGAAACAAGACCGGGGCGGAGATCCGTCAGATTGATGGAAACAAGTTCCGATACACGCATACCGCAGTTCAGAAAAAGTGTGATGATCGCGTAATCGCGCAGTACGGTTTTTGACGCTTCGTCGTTTTTGACGGCGGAGAGAAGCATAAGCGATTCGTCAAGCGTCAGATATTTCGGAAGCGAAACCTGTCTTTTCGGACCTTCAATGTCCGCTGTCGGGTCTTTTTTCAACCATTTTTTCGTTTTGACAACAAATTTGAAAAACGATTTCAGCGAGGTGATTTTTCGCGCCCGCGCCGACCAGCCGTTATTCCGGTCGTTGGCAACAAAATTCAGAAATGCATAAATATCGCTCTCGCGTATGCCGGAAAGAAATTCGAGATCGACGCGGGAGATATCCGTGTTTTCAAACTCTTCGCCTTCGGTCGTCGTTCCGTTTTGCGTGGCAATCAGAAAACGGAAAAAGGTGCGCAAATCATAAAGATATTCGCACACGGTTTTTTCCGAACAGTTTTCGATGACCGACTTGTGCGCCGCGAAGTCACGCATGATTTCGGGAAAAGATTTGAATTCTTCACTTTTTAAAGTCAGAACCGCCATAATAACCTCCCAACTTATCATTTTAATATCATTATACAAAATTTTAATAATATTTAGTGGATAAAGTGTAAATTTTTTATGATACAGATTGTTTTTTTACACACAATTCGCTAAAATGTATGTAAACACGCCTGAATATTCTGGAACGTGAAACCCCGATACCGAAACTTAAGGAAATATTCGATGAATCGTATAAAAAGTCTGATAAAAGAAAACAGCAATCTCATCATCCGCCTGTTTGTCACCCATATCGGCATGATTATTTTCGGAACCGTTCTGGCAACGGCCTCGGCGTCTTACGACAATATTTTAATGTTTGTCAGCTTGTTTTCCATCTGCTTTTATATGGCGCTCCTGTATGTTTCCGCATGGGAGCAGGGATCAAAAGATGTGATCCGCGCCGATGCGGGACGTATTCCGCACCGTCCGTGTCTCGGTTTTCTCCTTGGTGCCGTCGCTTCGTCCGTGGGCTTCCTCCTCGTTTTTCTGATGCTGATCGGATACTTTTTCGGTTATGCGCCGCTTCACAGCGATTTCGGCATGGGTCTCTACGGCGTTTGCCGCGTGATCATCGCTTTCTGGCAGGCTCCGTATCTCGGTCTCGCCGGCACGTTTTTTTCAACCGGCACGGTATATACGGTATTCGGCGCCGTCGTCACCAGCGAGTGTTATTATCTTGTCAATATGCTGTTTTATTTCCTTACCACATTGCCGGCGGTGGCGTTTTCGGGCATCGGCTATCTGTTCGGATACAAGAATTTCCGTATTTTTTCTCCGATGAGCCGCAATACGAAAAAATAACCCCGCCGCCATGCGGAATAGTCTGACAAAATCCCCCATACACTGATAAAAACGGTGCTTGGGGGTTTTTTATGATTCGCGGTATCCTGTCATTCGGAAAAAGCGCTGCTGTCCGCGCCGGCGCGGCGGTTATGCTGATGTCGCTTTTGTTTTATATTTCGTCGCTTCTTATATCGGCAATTTCCTGGGATGAACCGATTCCGGCGGTCGGCACAGGGGATTATGAGGGCAGAACGGTGATTCTGGACGCGGGTCACGGCGGGGAAGACAGCGGC
This sequence comes from uncultured Eubacteriales bacterium, assembly GCA_905210485.1. Lineage (GTDB taxonomy): Bacteria > Bacillota > Clostridia > Oscillospirales > CAG-272 > UBA1740. The sequence goes on from CAJLXA010000003.1 coordinate 44,004, forward strand.
GCTGTCGGCGTGAACGGTGTACCGGAAAAGGAACTGAATCTTGCCGTTACCACGGCGCTCGCCGCCATGTTGCGCAGCGCCGGCGTGACCGTTATCGAAACGCGGACGGAGGATCGCCTTCTCTATCGCCCGGCGGAGAATATAAAGGGACAGAAAAAAATGTATGACCTACGCAACCGTCTGGCGGTGGCCGAAGAAAATCCCGACGCGCTTTTCATCAGCGTTCACATGAATACGTTTACCGACGCCAAATACAGCGGTTTTCAGATTTATTATTCCGAGAACCGGGAGAGCAGTCGTATTCTGGCAGGGGAATTGCAGGATCTTGTGAAAAAATACCTTCAGCCGGAGAATAACCGGAAAATCAAAGCGGCCGGGGACAATATCTATCTGCTCGACCGCGCAAAAGAGAATCCATCCATCCTGATTGAATGCGGATTTATCTCCAATCCCGCGGAATGTGAAAAACTTTCTTCGGAAGATTACAGAAAACAGTTGAGTTTTATTCTGTTTTGTGGTATCATGAATTATATGACAGAAAACAAAACGAGTCCGTAGAAAGGAACGTCGGAAGTGAAAAATAGAAAAAGTCTGTTTGTTTGCACGGAATGCGACTATCAGAGTCCGCGATGGCTCGGCCGATGTCCGGAATGCGGCGCGTGGAACACGCTCGAAGAGCGTGAAAATCTGCCGGAAACTCCGGCTCCGGCGACCCATACCCGCACCAAAGCGCCGGTTCCCGCGGAAAAAATCCGCGATATGGAACTTCCGGCATATATGCGCTCGAAAACCGGCATGGGCGAACTTGACCGCGTTCTCGGCGGCGGGCTTGTGCAAGGTTCGGTCGTGCTCCTCAGCGGTGAACCGGGGATCGGCAAATCCACGCTTCTTATGCAGATCGGCGGCGTGCTCAGCCGTCATGCGACGGTATTATACATATCGGGAGAAGAATCCGGCGGTCAGCTGAAACTCCGTGCGGAACGGCTTTCTCTTGCAACGGAGGATATGTATCTTCTGACCGAGACGTCGGTCGACGCTTTGCTTCAGGAATGTAAAAGGCTGTCGCCGGACGTGGTCATTGTGGATTCAATCCAAACGGTATACAGCGATAAACTTTCCTCTTCACCGGGGTCTCTGGCGCAGGTGCGCGAGAGCGCGATGGCGTTTATCGCCTATGCGAAATCCGAGGGATGCGCCGTTTTTCTTGTCGGACATGTCAACAAGGAAGGCGGCATTTCCGGCCCGAAAATACTGGAACACATGGTGGACGCCGTTCTGTATTTTGAGGGGGACAAGCGCCTTTCTTATCGTATGATACGCGCCATGAAAAACCGTTACGGTTCCACAAACGAGATCGGTGTTTTTGAAATGACCGATCGCGGACTTGAGGAGGTTCCGAATCCCTCTGAGGCAATGCTGGAGGGAAGAGTGACCGACGCTTCCGGCAGTGCGATCGGTTGCGTCATGGAGGGAACGCGCCCCCTTATCTGCGAAGTACAGTCCCTTGTTTCGCAGACGGTGTTCCCGGCTCCCCGCAGAACGGCGGACGGCTTTGACTATAACCGCATGTGCCTTTTGCTTGCCGTTCTTGAAAAGCGTATCGGCCTGCGTTTTTCCGCGAATGACGTATATCTGAATGTGGCGGGTGGTCTCAGAATCGACGAACCCGCCGTAGACCTGACGGTGGCGCTGTCGCTGATATCGAGCATAACCGATCACGCGATTCCGCCGGGATTTATCGCATTCGGCGAGATTGGACTTTCGGGAGAGGTGCGGAGCGTTTCTCATGCGGAAAATCGTGTGCGCGAGGCCATTCGCCTTGGCTTTCGGAAAATTGTGATGCCGGCACGGGATGTAAGAAAGAATATGGTGTTGCCGGATGGTGCGGAACTGATCGGTATCCGCAGTATGCTGGAACTTTTACCGCTTCTGAAAAAGAGCGACAAAACTCTTTGAAAAACAGGGAACGCCCGGTGGCGTTCTCTGTTTTTTTGGTAGCGGCGGCACATCATTTTGAACAACTCATAAAAAAATGTTGATTTTTTTATGAGTGAATGATATAATACAAGCGATAAAGAATGATGAAAAGGAGCAAACGCTCGCAACCTGAAACCGTTCGTTCCGAATGTTTTGCATGCGAAAACGGCAAATCAAAGCGCAAAACGAAAATCGGCTCCGAACGCCTCACACTGCTGAAAGAACGCCGGGTCGAACGAAAGTATAACGAGAATGTTTCATGTGTCGGAGTCGGGGCGTATCATGGCGGCAGTTGATGTTATAGCAACAATTGCGGCGACAGTCTCCGGAGCTTAATTTATATAAGAATTTCAAAGCAACGCAGAAAACACAGCAATATTTTTGCCGTAATACGGTCAATAATTATAAAAAAGTCAATGTGTCGCCGGCGGCAAAAACTTATTCTGTATCTTACATTGCGATTGAGGAGTGGGAAGCATGGCCAAGGAAAAAATCCTGTTGAAGGAAAACGATCTGCTTATTGAAGAAAAGGACAGCGTCATGGATATCCGTGATCTGGAGATAGAAAACAATGCCACCGTCGCCCCGGACGATTCGGAATCCTATGAAGGGGGAGACGAAGCGGCAACAGAAATGCCCGCCGTTAAAAAAGAAAGAAAAAAGCGGTGGGGGGATCGTTGCGACGGTCGGTTGCTTCGCACGTTAACGCCCTTTTCAAGGGTCATTCCATTTATTATGCCGCGCCGCTCCGACGCGCAGAATTACTTTGAAGATATTATTGATATTACCGCCATTGAAGATTACATTGCCGAAAAGCATGCCGCGGGGTATAAAAACGTCGGACTTCTTCATGTCATTATCGCGGCGTATGTACGCACGATTGCCCAGCGACCGGGCGTCAATCGTTTTGTAGCAGGGCAACGCGTCTATGCACGGAAAGGCATCACCGGCGTTATGACAATCAAGAAATACCTGGCCGTTGATTCGCCGGATACGTCGATCAAGGTGAATTTTGATCCCTATGATACGGTTTTGGATGTCTGCCGCAAATTTACGGATACGGCGGAAAAGGCGCTTTCCGCAAATACAGACTTTGACAAAACGGCGGCAAAACTCGTGAAAATGCCGCGTTTCCTGTTCCGCGCCGCCATCAGATTCCTGATGTGGCTTGATTACCACGGTCGTCTTCCGAAATCGCTTCTGAATGTCAGCCCTTTTCACGGCTCGTTTGTCATTACCAGTATGGGGTCGCTCGGTATTGATGCCATATATCATCATATATATGACTTCGGCAACCTGCCGGTGTTTATTTCTTACGGTAAGAAAATCACGCGCAACGTTATTGAAAAGGACGGCACGGTTACCGCGCATCATTACATCACGTTCCGCGTGGTTACGGACGAGCGTATATGCGACGGATATTATTACGCATCGGCGTTTAAATTGCTGAAACGATACATGCTTCATCCCGATTGGCTTGATGTGCCGCCGCGCGAAATATTGGAAGACATTGACTGAGCGCGGCCAATCGTTTACGGGCACTATGCGGGCAGGGAATCGGAAAAATTTGAAAAAATATATAAAAAATATGTTTTTGCTCTTGCAAAACGCAAAAACATATGATATACTATACAAGTACCGATTCCGATACGGAGAGATATCGAAGTGGTCATAACGGCCCTGACTCGAAATCAGGTAACCCGAAAGGGTGCGAGGGTTCGAATCCCTCTCTCTCCGCCAAAAAGCACGCAACAGCGTGCTTTTTTCATAAGCGGCGATAAACAAAAGAATATACATGTTAAAATGAGCGAGCCGCCGCACAAGTCATTGCGTTTGTGCATTAAGAACATAAAATGTAAACTGCAGTTTGCATTTTATAGGAATTTGCGCTTTGCACGGCGTTTGTTGTCATTTCGCCGGCATAATGCCGGCGCCGGAAATACACAGGAGAAAAGGAGATTACCAAAGTGAAACGTGCCGAATACATTAGCTGGGACGAGTACTTCATGGGAGTTGCGCTTCTGGCGGCGCAACGCAGTAAAGATCCGAATACCCAAGTGGGAGCGTGCATCGTGAACACGGATAACCGCATTTTATCCACGGGATACAACGGCTTTCCGTATGGTTGCTCGGACGATGAGTTTCCCTGGGACAGAAACGGTGAAGACGCCAACAATACAAAATATCCTTTTGTCGTCCATGCCGAACTTAACGCGATATTGAACGCGCGGGGGAAGTCTCTCGCAGGCGCCCGGATATATGTAGCGCTTTTTCCCTGCAATGAATGCGCAAAGGCCATTATACAGTCGGGAATCAAAGAAGTAGTCTATCTTTCGGATAAATACGCCGACACTTCCGCAACGCAGGCATCAAAGAAAATGCTCACCTTTGCCGGCGTGAAACTGACGCGTCTTTCCGTTTCCCGGAAAACGATTGTTCTCGATTTTGATGTTGAAAAATGAGCATATCGGTCTTTTGAATGAAAAAGACATCGGTAAAAATGCCCGGCGCAAACATGCGTCGGGCATTTTTGTATGAATAGGGGAGCATGATGTTTATGGGGTGCAAAAAGCATAGTGGCGAATTGTCTTCTGATTTTCCGAAGAAGAAATATCTGAAAACATTTTGTTATATATGGCCGGGAGGCGGTAACATCGCAATTGAAAAATAGAAGAAATTGTCAATTGCTTTTTGGAATCGGTTGCCTGATTTTTTGAAAATCAATTCTGCTTATTGGCATTGTGCTGAAAAAATAAAAGGAATAAATTTCTATTTTTTGTGTGTTTAATTCCATTTTCTACCTTATACACAAATTTTTCAATTTTTCTCTTGACAAATTGTCATTGCTGTGCTAAAATACAACATAGGTACGGAAACCTATGTTGTATTGGAGGAAACGGCTATGAAAAACACTTATGAAACCCCTGATTTTGAGGAAATTGTTCCTGTCACCGACACGAATGGTAACGTGACCTCTACAGAGAACGACAACATGGAAAATATCGGCACGATTATGCCGCCGAAGTCCCTGTAATATTCGACAATACATATTGAGCGGATTTTTATATCAATAAAGTTTTTCCCGAAAAAGGCAAAGTGAACGCTTTGCCTTTTCGCCGTTAACCTGAAACCGAAAATATAATAAACAGAGAAGCACCGCAAACGCGGTGCTTCTCTGTTTGAATCTGATTATTGTTTGATGCCGAGGCCGGCGGCGCCGATGATGCCGGCGTCGTTGCCCAGTTCGGCAATGACGACCTTTGTTTTTTTCACATTATTGCGGGTGTACTGTTCTTTGTCCATAATGGCGAGCAGGGGATTCAGGAGGTATTCGCGTTCGTTGCAGATGCCGCCGCCGATAGAGAGGACTTCCGGTTGGAAAATATTGATCATGTTGACAAGTCCGCAGGCAAGCAGGGCGATATATTCGTCGACAACCGCTTTTGCCGCAACGTCGCCTTGCTTCATGGCGGAAAATGCCGTGCGTGCCGTGACGTGATTGCCGTTGTCGCTGTCCGCAAGCATCAGGGTCGGAATGTCTTTGAGGCGACATTCGGTAATCTTTTCCTTTGTCATATTGGTGAGACCGGTCGCGGAGGAATACGCTTCAAAGCAACCGCGCCGTCCGCAGGAGCACTGACGACCGTTATATACGATTACGGTGTGACCGAGTTCGGCGCCCGCATGATTGAATCCGGAATAGACCTTTCCGTCGATGATGATGCCGCCGCCGACGCCGGTGCCGAGCGTAATCATGACGGAATTACGCGTTCCTTTTGCCGCGCCGACGAGTGCTTCCGCCAATGCGGCCGCGTTGGCGTCGTTTTCAATCAACACCTTTTTTACGGGAAGATACTTCTTAAAGATGTCGGCGATAGGGAAGTTCCTGAAAGGGAGGTTGTTGGCATATTCCACAACGCCGGTGTCGCAATTGGCAATGCCGGGAGTGGCGATACCGACATAAGCGACTTCGGAAAGAGGAATACCGGCTTCGTTAAGCAGTTTTTCCGTGAGAGCAGCCATGTCTTTGACGATCAGATCGCCGTCCCGGTTGGCGCCGGTGGGAACACTGCCTTTTTTTACAATCTTGAGACTTTCGTTGACAATACCGACGGCGATATTCGTGCCGCCGAGATCAACACCGATATAATACATAGAAGTACTCCTTTACATAAACCGATCTTTACGGTTTCATTATCCCTATTATAATAGGAAGAATCGGGCCTGTCAAGAGGTATTCCGGCATTTTCGGATCTGCCGGCGACCTTTTTTGTATTCTTGATCGGAAATTGCGTTATTTGACAAAATTGTTGCTGAACGGTGTAAAGGCTGCGTGAAAATCACGTGAAAAATCATTTTTGTGCAACTTGCTACTTCGTAAAAAAAACGACCTGTTTTTTGTGCAAAATGACGTTGAAAAATAGCCTTTGCCGGCATGAAAATCACCCCTTCCGCACGATTGTTAAGTAATTGATAATTACCCGATTGAAAAACAGGAAAGAATTCTATCTGTAATATGGCACTTTTTGTTACGTTTTATCGCGAAAATACAAGGAAAAACGCAAAATATTTAAGGGAGCAACATTCAAAACATGTTCGCAATTTAAAATTACTATCAAAATCACGAAGAACGGTCGCAAAGCGAACGTTAACAAAAAGTTCATATTTCTCATAAAAAACACAAAGGAAATCGGAGAAACGCTTGTTATATTTTGGTTTTGCAGGCTTTTTTACTCTTGACAAGCAAGGCTTGCTGTGATATTATTTTCATATGTTTAATGGCTATCTATGCCCATATTATACATAAATAGTCTATTAGGAATTCCGCTTTGGCGCTCTGCACTGTGCGCCACACGGTATTCTTCCGCAAATTTTAGGAGGAGCAATTGTCAATGAAAAAAGCAAAGTTCACCCGCGCGGCGGCGTTCTTACTTGCCATGATTATGGCGGTAGGTTCTCTTTTCACTCTCGCCTCCGCCTCTACGGAGTATGAGGACAACACGGGAAATACGGGTACGATCACGACACCGACGTATTCTTCCACCTCGTACGCCGCTTATCTGGCTGCACAGGCGGCGCTTCGCCGTCCGGCGCACTCCACGGCATCGGATGCCGAGATCATCAAGCAGAACAAAGGAAAGAACGAAATTTACCTTTCGCTCGGTGATTATACGGTCGACGCCGTTTCCACAAGAAGAGGCGTCTATCTCAACGGTATCAATGCCTCCGATCCTTCCGTAACGCTGGCGGGTTATGCTGCCGCCGTCGAGAATCTTCCCGACGGGACAACGACGATCTATCTTCCCGAATCCGGCTCGGTTTCCTGGAAGATCAATGTGCCTGACGCAGGATTCTACGGTGTGCGTATCGAGTATTATCCTCTCGCTGTTGACGGTAAAATTTCTTCCGCCGAAAAGAAACTTCTGGTGGACGGGGAACTCCTTTTCAGCGAATGTACCTCACTTGCTTTTGACAAACTCTGGACCTATCAATACGTTTATCGGGAAAATGAAAACGGTGCTTACATTTTCGTTGCCGATGAGAACGGTACATATACCTTGTCTGTGAACGGCGCGGATGTGAAAGGCGAATATTACCTTGCCACGTTGGCGGATTCCCAGAACAAGACTTCGGCCGACGGTAAAAAATACGAGCGTGGATTTGCGCAGGATATCAACGGGAACGATATGCGTTCGGATTGCGCGCAGAACCCCGCATGGCTTACATACACGCTTCAGGATCCGAACGGTCTTTATACCGAAGATCTTCAGATTTATTTCAGTGCGGGCGAGCACGAACTGACGCTCGGCGGTATCCGCGAAGGATTGCTTGTCAAGTCCATCGTCCTTTTCCCGACCGAAGATCAGCTGACGTATGCCGACTACAGCGATAAGGTGAAAGATCTTCCCGATCATTCCGGAGACGGAAGCATCATCAGGATCGAAGCGGAAAAACCCGACCTGATCTCCGATTCTTCCGTTTATCCGACAAACGACCGCAGTTCTTCTCTCAACAGCCCGACGAATCCTTCTTCCCAGCTTCTCAACGTTATCGGTAAAGAAGGCTATTCGACGGCAGGGCAGTGGGCTTCGTACACGTTCGCCGTGACCAAATCCGGTTACTATAATTTTGTATCCCGCTTCAAACAGACCACGCTTGAAGGTATGTTTGCGACCCGCGCTTTGAAACTCTGGTCTTCGGACGGTGAGTTCGGCCTTGTGGACGGAACCGCAACGGCGCCTTTCGCCGAGGCCAATAATATACGTTTCAATTATGCCAACGCATGGCAGACGACAAAGTTCGGTTATTACGACGCCGATAACGCTTTCCATGAATTTACCTTCTATTTAAAGGAAGGCGTGGAATACCACATAGTTCTTGAGGTCAGCCTCGGCGATATGGCTACGGTTATTGATACCGTTGAAAATTCTTTGTCCGTTATCAACGATTGCTACCTTAATATATTGAAACTCACCGGCACACAACCCGATGAATACCGTTCCTACAACTTCAACCGCGTCATGCCGAATACGGTGCGCAACCTGAAGAACCAGGCCGCCGTACTGACGGGCGTTGTTGACGAGATGAAACGTATCTGCGGCGTGTCCGGCTCCAACACCGCAACGCTGAATACCATTGCGATTCTGCTTGAGAAGATGGGCAGTGACGAAGATGAAATCGCGCCCAATCTCGGCAACCTCAAGTCTTACATCGGTAACCTCGGTACGTGGCTGAACACGGCAAAACAGCAAATGATCATGATTGACTATATGACGGTACAGCCCACGGACGCAAAACTTCCCCGCGCCAATTCAAACTTCTTCCAGTCCGCATGGTTTGAAATCCGCGCATTTGTTTCCAGTTTCTTTACCGATTATAACGCTATGGGCGTTACCTCGGAAATGTCCAAAGAAAACAGCATTGACGTATGGCTTGCCTACGGTCGTGACCAGTCGCAGATCTGGCGTAACCTTATCGACGACGATTTCACTTCCGAAACCGGTATCCCTGTCACATTGAAACTGGTTACAGCCGGTACGCTTCTGCCTTCCGTTCTTTGCGGCAAAGGCCCTGACGTTTACATCGGCCTTGCGGCGGGCGACACTATCAACTATGCAATCCGCAGCGCCATCACCCCGCTCTCGCAATTTGAAGATCTGAATGATTTTGTTATCGGCCCCGACGCCGAAAATCCCCGTTTTGCCCCCTCCGCACTGGTTCCGCTTCAACTTTACGGCGAAACGTACGGTATTCCCGAAACTTCTTCCTTCTCCATGATGTTCATACGTAACGACATTCTGGAAAACCTCGGCATAGCGGTTCCCGAAACATGGGACGATCTTCTTGCCGCCGTTCCTGTTCTGCAGGCGAACAACATGCAGATCGGTACTTCCTATGCTTCTCAGTTCAATATGTATCTCTATCAGCGCGGCGGCGGTCTGTGGCTCTATAACGGCACGGACGGCTATGCGTATGACGATGACTACGCCGGCGCACAGATCGGATACGGCACCAACACGGCGCTGGACGCTTTCGCCGATGTCTGCCGTTTGTATACCGACCTTTCTTTCCCGGTAACGTTTGACGCGGCCAACCGTTTCCGTACGGGCGAAGTTCCGCTTATGATTGCCGACTACGTGACTACTTACAACCAGTTGACGGTTTTTGCAACCGAAATCGCCGGTATGTGGCAGTTCACGCTGATCCCCGGAACAGAGAAATCGATTTACGATGAAAACGGCGATCCTGTATATGACGTTGAGACCGGCCTGCAGAAAACCTATGTTGATCACACATCCATGACGACGGTGACGGCAACGGTTATGCTGCATAATGACAAACGCAGTGCAGAGGATACGCTCCACGCGTGGGAGTTCATGAAGTGGCAGGGCGGTGATAAGGCGCAGGCCACTTACGGTAACAAGATGGTTGCCCTTATCGGTCCTTCCGCCAAATATGCCAGTGCCAACACGGTCGCTATCAGCAACCTTTCCTGGACGGCAACGGAACTTGCAAATATCAAGGCACAGCTTAACGAACTTGCCGCCATTGAAAACTACCCCGGTTCTTATTATGTGGCCCGTTATGTACAGTTTGCCTTCTACAATGTCGTGAATGACGGCGCCGATCCTGCAGATGCTTTGCAGAGTTACATCAATACGATCAATAAAGAAATCACCCGTAAACGTCAGGAGTTTGAATTGCCGACTCTGGATATCGGTCAGACTCCCGAACAGGCCAGAAAAGCGGCCGGCAACTGACGGCCGCCTCTGCAAGCAAAAACTATTGAAGGAGATAAGTCATGCCACAAATAAATGAGACAAAGCGCCCGGTATCCCGCAAGGATATGACGAGAGCGCAGTGGACATGGAAAGAAATAAAGAACAACAAAGTCGCGTATCTGATGGTGGCGCCGTTCTTTATTCTCTTCGTTGTCTTCACTGTATTCCCGGTTATTTTGTCTATGTTCCTGAGCCTTACGGAATTCAACCTTTTGGAAATGCCGAAATGGGTTGGTCTGCAGAACTATATCCGGCTCTTCCTTGACGACGATATTTTTATCATTGCATGTAAAAACACACTGATCTTCGCGGCGATCACGGGACCCGTTTCCTACATCATGTCGTTTCTCGTCGCATGGTTCATTAACGAACTTCCTCCCAAGATCCGTGCGGTTGTTACGCTGGTCTTCTACGCACCGTCCATTTCCGGCTCGGTGTATATGGTTTGGAAGATTCTGTTCTCCAGTGACTCTTACGGCTGGGTCAACGGTCTTCTTATTAAGTATAACATTATTGACAGCCCAATCCTGTGGTTTGAAAATGCCAGTTACGTTATGCCGCTCTGTATTGTGGTGGCATTGTGGACATCGCTCGGTACGGCGTTCCTGTCTTTTATCGCCGGTCTTCAGACCGTGGACAGAAGCCTTTACGAAGCGGCGGCCGTGGACGGTATCAAAAACCGTTGGCAGGAAGTGTGGTACATAACGCTTCCGAAGATGCGTCCGCAGTTGATGTTCGGTGCCGTTCTTTCCATTACAAACGCGTTTGGTTTCGGTGCGGTTGTTACGGCGCTTGCCGGTTTCCCGTCCGTCGACTATGCGGCATGGACGATCATGCACCATCTTGACGACTACGGCGGACAACGTTACGAAGTCGGCTATGCTTCGGCAATCGCCGTATTCCTGTTCGTAATCATGATCGGCAGTAACATACTGATCAAGAAGATACTTTCAAAGGTGGGACAATAATATGGCGAGACAAAAATTGCAGAAATTAAGAACCCGCAATCATCGCGTTGTCCTTAACCGTTCCTACGGCGGCGACGCCGGCATTACGTTTTTCCTCGTCATCATGGGCGCTTTCATGTTCCTGCCGATGCTTTACCTCATTCTGCAGTCGCTGAAGCCTCTTGATGAACTCTGGATTTTTCCGCCGAGATTCTATGTTGTGAATCCGACGCTCCAGAATTTCGCCGACCTGTTCTCCCTTATGAACGACTCGTGGGTACCGTTTTCGCGTTACATATTCAACACCGTTTTCATTACGGTGTGCGGTACTTTCGGCAACCTGATCATCGGATCGCTCGGCGCTTATGCGTTGGCAAAGATGAAATTCCCGGGACGTCAGTTCATCTTCCAGATTATCGTGCTTTCGCTGATGTTCCATCAGACGGTAAACCAGGTGGCGCACTTCATTATCCTCGGCGCGCTCGGTTGGGTCGACACCTATCTTGCCATCATCGTTCCGGCCCTGGCAACGACGATGGGCGTTTACCTGATGAAGCAGTTTATGGAATCTTCGGTTTCCGACGCGGTTCTCGAAAGCGCGCGTCTTGACGGCGCAAGCGAATTCCGGATCTTCCTTACCATCGCCATGCCGATGGTAAAGCCGGCCTGGCTGACGCTGATCATCGAATCGTTCCGCGGCCTTTGGAACACCGGCGCTTCGATTTACATTCATTCGGAACAGTTGAAAACTTTCAACTATGCCATTACGCAGATCGTTGCCGGCGGTATTGCCCGTACCGGTGCGTCGGCGGCCGCTTCCGTGGTCATGATGCTCGTTCCGATTACCGTATTTGTTATTAACCAGAGTAAAGTCATCGAAACGATGGGTACTTCGGGTATGAAAGATTAAAAAGGAGAGAAGAGAAATGAAAAAGAAAATTTCCGCATTGTTGCTTTTTCTCCTTTGTGCGGTGATGCTTTTCGGAACGGTATCTTCCGTTGCCGTAGAGCCTTACCAGACATACACGTATTCCATCGACGGCAAGGCTCTGTATTCTCCGGCGGCGTATACGCCCGCTATGACGGTTGATTACAAGTATATGGGACTTGCCAACAACTTTCAGTCGGTTGACGATCTTTTCGTAGGTCCGGATAACCGAGTATATCTTGTTGATGCCGGTGCCAGCTCCGTTTACGTGCTGTCTCCCTATTATCAAATTGAGAAGAAATCCGACGGCAAAGATTTTGTGCTGAATACGTTTTATAACGGGACTTCGCAGGATAAACTCAACAGTCCTAAAGGCGTCTTTGTCAACGACGAATGTATTTATGTATGCGACACCGAAAATTACCGCATTGTTGTGTTTGATCTTGACGGTAATTTCCTGCGCATCATTCCTCGTCCGCAGTCCTCGCTTTTCGGAACCGATTCCACGTATAAACCCGTTGCTATGGCTGTTGACCAGTACGGACGTCTTTTCGTGATTTCCTCAACAACCTATCAGGGCGTCATTGTTATGACCGAAGACGGAACATTTACCGGCTTTATCGGCGCTCAATCGGTTACATACTCCATTGTGGATATTATCTGGCGCCGTTTCCAGACAAAGGAACAGCGCGAGAATTCGGTGCAGTATGTTTCTACCGAATATAATAACATCACGATCGACGACGACGGATTCATCTACGTTACGATTCAACAGCAGGATCTTGAAAAACAGCAGGCTTCTCTGGAAGCGAAAGACTATGAGTATGCCCCTGTCAAAAAACTGAACTCCTCCGGCTCCGAGATCATGAAGCGTAACGGTTTCTTCGGACCGGGCGGTGACGTTGACGTGCAGAATTCCACGACCGAAAGCGGCGTACCTACAGGTCCGTCCATTATTGAGGACGTGGCTATCGGCCCGGAACAAACCTATTCGATCATTGATACCAAGCGTAATAAGATTTTTACGTATGACCAGAACGGCAACCTGCTCTTCGCGTTCGGCGACAGCGGTATTCAGCTCGGCAATACGGCAAAACTGAATGCCATCACCTATCAGAAATACGGTGACGCAGGAAAAGACGGAACGGTTAAGCATAAACTTCTGACGCTGGACAGTTCGACAAAAATGATTACGGTCTTCACATGTACGGAATACGGCAATCTTCTTTATTCCGCACTGAATTATGAAAACAATCGTGATTATGTCAATTCGGTCATAGCGTGGAAGAGCGTTCTTGCCCGCAACAATAACTTTGACGCGGCGTATATCGGCGTCGGTAAGGCTTATTACCGTGAGGGCGAGTACGAGCAGGCTATGGAATATTTCAAAGCCGCTTACGATACCGAAAACTATTCCAATGCGTACTCCGAAGTACGTAAAGAGTGGGTTTCCAAGTACCTTATCGTGATTCCGATTGTGGTCATCGTTGTGTTGTTCGCGCTTCTGAAACTGGGGGCTTATGCAAACAAAGTCAATGTGGCCACAGCGACGAAAGGCGGCAAACGCACTTTCAAAGAGGAACTTCTGTATTCTTTCCATCTGAAGTACCACCCGTTTGACGGCTACTGGGATCTGAAACATGAAAAACGCGGCTCGGTTCGCGCGGCGTTGGTGATCCTCGTTGTGACGATCCTGTGCTTCTACTATCAATCGGTCGGCACCGGCTATCTTCTGAATCCGGAGGGAACCTATTCCACAATCTGGGTACAGCTCATTGCCGTAATAATCCCGCTTTTGTTGTGGGTCGTCGCCAACTGGTGTCTTACCACATTGTTCGACGGTGAGGGTTCGCTGAAGGACGTATTTGTCGCTTCGTGCTACAGTCTGGCGCCTCTTCCGCTTCTTCTCATCCTCTCGACGGCATTGTCCAACATCGTTACGAGCGCTGAAGCGCAGATCGTGCAGTTCCTGATTGTCCTCGGCTATATCTGGGTGGGATTCCTCCTGTTCTTCGGTACCATGGTGACGCACGACTATTCGCTCGGTAAAAACTTCATTACCGTCATCGGAACGATTGTCGGTATGTGTATTATTATGTTCGTAGCCGTTCTGTTCTCAAGCCTTCTCGGAAAGATGATATCTTTCGTGTCCAACATCATCGTTGAAATCAACTATCGTCTATAACGGTAAACGCATAGGAGTGAATAAAATGAAAATGAAAAATATATTGTCTATGCTTCTTGCCGTCGTCATGGTGTTTGCTTGCGTAAGCGGACTTTTCGGTACCGTTTCCGTGAAAGCGGCCGATGATACGGACGATGGCGAAGAAGATCTGAAGCCTTATGAAGTGGCGGCGGCCGCGGCATTGCAAAATGCCTATACGTCGATCAGCGAGAAAGTTCGCCGCGAAAATACTGCCGGATATACCCGCCTTGTGGCAACATCCGCGGACGGCAGTTATGAGCTTCACGCCAATGTGTACACCGGTGAAGTGTACTATAAAAACACAAAAACCGGTCAGTTCCTGTCCACAAACCCGGCTTCGCTTTCCAGTGTGGCAACAGCGCAGAAGCCGTTGGCTTTGTCACAGCTCAGCGTCAAGTATATGGATCTCACCGGCACTACCGCTACTATGGTCAGTTTTACGGAGGCGGCACAGCGCGGTCAGGTTACCATCAAACAGATTCGTAACGGTATACGCGTCGAATATACCATCGGCCGTACCGATACGAACTATCTGTTGCCCGGCTGGATTACCGAGGACCGTTTTGAATCCCTGATTCTGACGCCTATCTGCAACTACATTCTTCAGATCATTTCCGACGAAGCATATGAAGATGTAGATATTGAAGTTCTTCAGAACAAATATGCGGAGTATGTAGCCGAGTATGAAGAAAATCCCAAATTGCACGCGGAAAGCTATGCCGATCAGTACGCATTGCTTTCTGTGGGTGACGAATACGGCGTGGATCTTACCGATTCCACGTACTCCAAAGCCGCCAATATCGCGTACTTCCAGTACATGAGAATCCGCGCAACGTATGCGTTGCAGGATCCGAATGACCTGGCGGACGGCAGCGACGCAAAGATCGAGCTTCTTGCCAAGTATAAAATCTGCTCGCAGGTCGATAAGGATACGGGTAAGTTTTATGTGATTTATACGGTTGACGACACGTTGCCCGATAAATCGAAAAAACTTTACGAATCGTATATCAAAACCTACTGTGCCGAAACGTATACGTACGACGACAAGGCGTACGATACCGAAGAAACTGGTTATGTTTCAACGGACGAGGCGCCGGCGTTCTTCCGTATGGCATTGGAATATTCCATTGCCGATGACGGAACGCTTTCGGTTCGCCTGCCCGCGAACAGTATCCGCTATGACAGCACGAACTTCACCCTTCTCAGCGTGGACGTTCTGCCGTTCTTCGGAGCCGGTAATGTCAATGACGAGGGATATGCTTTCTATCCGGACGGAAGCGGCGCGCTCCTTGAGTTTTCCGACCTCCGTTCTCAGGTGTCTGCCGGTTCGCTGACAAACCGTGTATACGGCGAAGATTATGTTTACTACAAAATTTCCGCCAAACACCAGGAATCCATTCGTATGCCTGTGTACGGTATTGTCGATACGTCGAAGAGAACGACGCAGATTACCGAACTGGACTATGACCGCGTCACCGGCGAAATTATTGAGACAAAGAAAGATATTGTCACTTCCGAAACGACAGGATTTGTCGCTTATCTTACGGAAGGCGAAGCACTTGCCTCGCTGACAGTGGCTTTCGGCGGTTCGAGCGCACATAACTATACGTCGATCTATCCGACGTATACACCGACGCCAACCGACTCTTATAAACTCGTCGACGCTATCTCGGTCAGCACGGACGCGACCGAATGGACAGTGGCATCCAAGAAAAAATATACCGATAATTTCACGATCCAGATCCAGATGCTGAGTGATACGGCGAAAGCCACCGAAGCCGGAATCACGAATTATTACGAAGCTTCGTGGATCGGCATGGCTCAGGCTTATCGTGACTTTATATGGAAAGGGAAGAATTCGTTTACTTCCGCCGATGTCTCGGACTCTCTGCCTTTGTACATCGAATCGTTCGGTACGGTAAAGGCGACCGACAAAATCCTGTCGATTCCTGTCACCGTCGACAAAGCGCTGACCACGTTTGACGATGTTATCACCATGTATAAGGAACTTTCCGCATATAAAACCGATTGTGAAGCCAAAGCGGCCGAATATGTGCAAAAAGCCGCGGCCGCACGCAACGAAAACAATATCATATTGGCGGAAGAATATGAAAAGACGGCAGCGGAGTACGCCGAAAAAGCCGCCGCATCTTCCGATATGTCCAATATCAAGTTCAAGTTGACTGGTTTTGCAAACGGCGGTATGACCGCTACATATCCGAACAAGGTAAAATGGATGAAGTCCGTAGGCGGCGCTCGCGGCTTTGAAAAACTGCTCAACTATGCCGCAAACGATACAAACGGCAAACTCGGCATTTATCCCGAATTTGAATTTTCGTATGTAGCGAACAAAAAGTCTTTTGACGGCATTTCGCTGAAAGCGGACGCCGCACGTTCGGTCGACAACCGCTATGCAAGCCAGGCTGTGTATGACTGTGTGTATCAGACATTCACGACCTACTTCCATGTGCTGATGTCTCCCGACGCCATCGCCAAGCATTACGCGAAATTCACGAAATCCTATAGCAAGAATAAAGGTGTGACCGGTATTTCGGCTTCCTCGCTCGGCAGCGACCTCAACTCTTCGTTCTCGGAAGACAATCCGCAGAACCGTGAAGACTCCAAGTCGATTCTGTCCGACGTACTGGCCGATATGAAAGAAGAATACGGTTCGGTCATGATTTCCGGCGGCAATGCTTATACATTGAAATTCGCCGATCATATCATTGACATTCCGCTTGACAGTTCCAACTACAAGTACTCGTCGAGGACAATACCGTTCATCGGTATGGTGCTTCACGGCTACGTGAACTATGCGGGCGGCGCTACCAACGAAGCAGGCGACAGTAAGTATCAGCTTCTGCGCTCGATCGAAAACGGCGCGTCTCTCTATTACATTCTTTCGTATGCCAATACCACGATTCTGAAAGACGACCTTCTTCTTAACACGTACTATTCCATTCGTTACGATATCTGGGTCGACGACCTTGCCCGTCAGTATCACACGCTGAACAGTGCCATCGGTTCGCTTCAGACGTATCTCATTCAAAACGAGATTTCCGTTATTGCGGAACGTATTCCCGACAGCGCGGAACTTACCCGGTACCGCAAACTCCTGACTGACAATGCGGTTCTGGCATTGCAGACGGCCATTACCGACGCAAGAGACAATGCATACCGTGACATGCGCTTCCAGAACACCATGAAGGTTCTTTTTGAAAACAAGGATCTGATCGGTAATGCACAGAATCTGTACGCTGAAAAACTGGCGGCTGCCAAACTGCTGTATGACGCCATCAACGACGAAACGCTGGACAGTGAAAACGGCGGAACGTGGAAACAACTTCGCGACGATGTAGCCGCATATCAGAGCGCGGTGGACGAAGCCGGCGATAATGCAACAGCCGAGCAACTGTTACGGCTTGAAGCCGCTAAACTGCGTCTCTCCTACAACATTGATCTTGCTACTCAGGCATATAGCGCCTACAATACCGATACGGCAAACGGCGTTTACAATGAAGAGTTGCTGATCGGTGCGGCAGAAGAAATCGTAACGTCTTCGTGGGGAACTCTTTCCGATTCGGAAAAAGCGCTCCTCAAGAATATGTACGACGTCTATAAGGCGGGCGGCACATGGGCGAACCAGATCGGCAAAACGGTGACGGTTTCCGTCGACCGCAATGCGGTTCTGAACAGCGTGAAGGCCGCTTATGACGCACAGACCAAATATTTCACCGAGGCCGCTCTTCTTGATTTCCACACGGCATTGGCCGGTGCGATTGATGAAGCCATCGCGAGCTATTATGCCGAATTCGTAAACGCTTATATCGAAACCCTGACGTATACGTCGCAGAACGGTCAACCGGTTTATGAAACGTTGACGACATATGAATATGCCGCGCTTCGCGACGCTCTTGTACGTTTCTATGTGGCGAAGACCGAAGAAGCAACGCAGGCAAATGTCGAAGCGTTTGTTAAGAACTTCCTGAATAATGCCAACGGCAACAGCGAAGAACTGACAAATGTTCAGAAGTCGATTATCCGTGATACAATCGCATATCTTACCGGCGCAGGTTTTGCCGGCGATAAAGTGGTGGATCTTACCGCCATCGAAGTAACGCCGGACATCATCTTCACCGAAGAAGACGCGACCGACGCCGAATATGTCGGCACACCGTATACCGTGAATGACGATTCGGTAGTGATGGTGATCTACGAAAGCGCCGATAAAACGCAGCGCAAAGGATTTATCCTGAACTATAACGTATTTGATGTGACGGTTCGTTATAACGGTACGGTCTACACTATTTCGTCCTACGGTTTTGCAACCGTGAATCTTGATTAAAGGAGGGAACTGAATAATGAAAAATACAACTATGGCTATTCCTTCCGTCAAGAAGCATAAGAAGGCCTCGCTCGACGCGCGCAAAGCGCGCGCGGGCTGGTTCTTCGTCCTGCCTTTCGTAATCGGTCTTGTTCTGATTTATCTGCCGATCGTTATCGACTCGATCTGGTTCAGTTTTAACACAATCAAACCGATTCCGGTGCGTGAAGGCGGCGGTTATCAGCTGGTTTTTGAAGGTTGGAACTTCTATCGCTCCGCTTTGGTCGGCGATATGTCCACAACGTATCTGCAAAAACTTCTTTCCGGTATTCAGCAACTGGTTCTGGATGTTCCCGCGATCGTCATTTTCTCTCTCTTCATCGCGGTTATTCTGAATCAGAAGATGGTCGGACGCGCCGCATTCCGCGCAATCTTCTTCATACCGGTTATTATCGCTACCGGCCTTATGGAAACGATCAATGCCGCGGATACGCTGGCATCTTCCATGGAGAACGGTACGTCGATGGGTGAAGAGACCAGTGCGACAACGCAGATCATCTCCACAATGGACGTGGAACGCTTGTTTGAAAACATGAAAGTCGGTAAAGAACTGGTTATATACATCACGAACCTTGTTAACAGTATTTATAATATCGTTAACCGTTCGGGCGTACAGATGCTGATCTTCCTTGCCGGTCTTCAGTCCATTTCCCCCGCGATTTACGAAGCCTGTGAAATTGAAGGCGCGACCGCATGGGAAACTTTCTGGAAGATTACTTTCCCGATGATAAGTCCGATGATACTTGTCAACGCTATTTACACGATTATCGACTCTTTCACAACCAACACGAACGTTGTTATGTCGTACATTTCCTCTGAAGTATACAACAGCAGTCAGGGTGTGGCGACAGCAATGTCATGGATATACTTCGTTGTCATAATGGCCATTATCGGTCTTGTGACGCTGATATGTTCCAGTTTCGTGTTCTACCAGAAACGTAATTAAGGAGGCGGAAAAGATGGATGCACAAAAAATGAAAGCTCCGAAAAAAGTCTATAATAAAGACGGCTACATCGTTTCCTTTGAAGATAAGGTTCCGTTCTGGGAAAGACTGAAGGGAAAAGTATTCTCCACATACTTCCTTACCAACGTTGTCTGGTACATTTTCCGTCTTGTACTGATGATCGGTATTTCTTTCGTGATTCTGTACCCGTTTATCTCCAAGATCGCGGGTTCGTTCATGGCTCCCGAAGATTTCAAAGACGCGACGGTCAATATCATTCCGAAGCACTTCACGATCGGTACGTATAAGGCTATCTTCCTTGAGAATCATTATATGTCCGCCTTTGTCAACACTTTGCTTCTGTCGTTACTCTGCGCATTGCTGCAAACGTTTATTTGCTGTCTTGTCGGGTACGGCCTTGCCAAGTTCAAATTCAAAGGTAACAAACTGATTCTTCTCATGGTCGTTCTGACCATGATTATCCCGCACGGAACGCTCCGCCTTTCCATGTTCCTGCATTTTGAATATTTCAACCCCGGCAGTATTTCCGGCTGGAATGTTCCCGGTATCCTGACGCCGTTTATCTGGTTTATCAATCTCTTCCGTTCGACACCGTTGACGGGCGTGTCTCTGACGGATACCTATTGGCCGCTGATTCTTCTTTCGCTGTTCGGTCTCGGCTTCAAGAACGGTCTTTACATCTTCATGATGCGGCAGTTCTTCCATGGCGTGCCCGATGAACTTGAGGAATCTGCGTACGTGGACGGTTCCACGACGATGCGTACGTTTTTCCAGATCATCATTCCGCTTTCGATACCGATGATGATCACGATCTTCCTGTTCGCGTTTTCGTGGCAGTGGACGGATAACTTCTACACGGAACTGTTCTTCATTTCGGGCAGTGACATCATTCTGATGCCTGACCTTTTGGAATCGGTTCCGCCGACCCTGTTGGCAAACAAACCGTTTACCGACTGGTCGCTGTATGAAACGGCCATTCGCAATACGTGCGGTCTTATGATCATTCTGCCGCTTGTCATTCTCTATCTCTTCTGCCAGAAGTACCTGGTGCAGGGTATTGAACGCAGCGGTATCGTAGGCTGACCTTTTGTAAAGGATCGTCTACTCCACAAAAACACCGAAGAACTTTTGGTCTTCGGTGTTTTTCTTCTACGCCTAAAGACGGCAATAAGAAAAGCGCCCGCAAATTCGGATGAATCCGATGCGGACGCTTTTTGTGTACAACACGAACAGGGAATTACTGTGCGTCGGTCGGCGTGGTGCTGTCGGCTTCGGCGGTTGTGTCGGCCGGTGCAACGGGTTCCACGTCGTTCGCTTTAACGGCTTCTTTTCCTGCGGGAACTTCGCCGTTTGCTTTAACATCAACGTTGCGGATCGCGTTTTTCAGGAAACGGATCTTGGTCTTGTCCTTACTGGTAACGATGGTTACGGTTTCGCCCTTGATACTGACGATCTGACCGATGATGCCACCGATCGTGGTGACTTCATCGCCTACAGCCAGATTATCACGCATGGCGGAAGCCTCGCGCTCCTGTTTTTTCTGCGGTCTGATGATGAAGAAATAGAACACCACCACCACAAGAACGAGGATACCGAGCGTCATGACACTGCTCCACGGACTGGCGGTCGCTTCGTCGGCAAACAAAAATAAATTCTGCATTTTGTGTACTCCTTAATTTTATATGTACCTATTCTATCATATATATCTTGTTTTTTCAAGAGTATTCACAAAACAATTCGGAAAAATTTCAGAAAATTTAAAATACCTATTGACAAAACGTGACGAAACGTGGTATAATACGCAAGGTTAGACAAATAGATCTTTAAGTCACGGTACAGAGATGCCGGCAAGATTTATACATAGGGTGTCCTTTACGGGAGTATGTTGGGATTTTGCCGCACGCGCAAAATCCTTTTTTTATGCCTGCGGCTTCCGATATCTGTTTGCCAACTGAAAAATTTATATTCGGAGGATATCCAAATGGAACTCGTCTACAAAGTAGAAGACGTACCGAAGCTGAGAAAGCTGATCGTCTTCGCCCTTCAGCAGCTGCTTGCCATCATGGCCGCCACGATCGCGGTACCGGCCATCATCAACAGCTCCTATCCCCAGATGCATATGACCGCGTCGGCCGCGCTGTTTGGTGCCGGTTGCGGTACGATCGTCTACTTACTCTTCACGAAGTTCAGAAGCCCCGTATTCCTCGGTTCGTCCTTTGCATTCCTCGGCTCCATGGCCGCCGCCTGCGCGGGCGCCGTTTCGGTATCGGTAGGCTACCTCGGATTCATTATCGGCGCTGTCTTTGCCGGCCTTGTCTATGTAGGCATCGCACTGGTCATTAAGTTCTGCGGCGTTAAATGGATTGACAAGCTGATGCCCGCCGTGGTTATCGGCCCGACGGTTTCCATTATCGGTCTTTCTCTTGCCGGCAACGCCATCGGCGACCTTGTTTCCGGCAGTTATAAAGTCGGCTCCACCGGCTATGAAATCGTCACCAATGCGCAGGGAATTCCTACCGGCATTGAAGCTGTGACGAACTATGTTCCCACCGCCAACACTTTCCTCTGCCTCCTTTGCGGACTTGTGACGCTGTTCACGGTTATTCTTTGCTCGGTCTTCGGCAAAAAAATGATGAAACTGATCCCGTTCGTCATCGGTATCGCCGCCGGTTATGTGCTGGCCGCTATCTTCTCGATCATCGGTATCGTCGCCGATATTCCCGCACTGCACATCATCAACTTTGAACCGCTGACCTCGCTCTTCACCGACTTCAGCTTCACCTCGATCCTGAATTACCCCGACTGGTCTTTCCTTGAAGCTTTCAAGGGCGGATTCGACTTCGGTGAATTCGGTTCCTTCGGCGTCTACCTCGGCACCGTGGCGGTCGCTTATATTCCGGTTGCATTCGTAGTCTTCGCAGAACATATCGCTGACCACAAGAACCTCTCTTCGGTTATCGGTAAAGATCTTCTTGCCGATCCCGGTCTGGACAAAACTCTTCTCGGCGACGGCGTCGGTTCCATGGTCGGTGCGTTCTTCGGCGGTTGCCCGAACACCACCTACGGTGAATCGGTCGGTTGCGTAGCCATTACGAGAAACGCTTCCGTAGCCACGATTCTCGGAGCCTCCGTCATGGCCATTGCCATCTCCTTTGTAAGTCCTTTCGTCGGACTTCTGGCTACCATTCCCGCCTGCGTCATGGGCGGCGTCTGCATGGCTCTGTACGGATTCATCGCGGTATCCGGTCTGAAGATGATTCAGAAGGTCGACCTCGATGACAGCAAGAACCTGTTTACCGTATCCGCTATTCTGATCGCAGGTATCGGTTCGCTTACGCTGACGATCGGCAAGGTCACTCTGACCTCCATCGCCTGCGCACTGATCCTCGGTATCTTCATCAACGTTACGCTGAACGCTATTGAAAAGAAAAAAGGCAACAAGAACGATAGCGGTGAAAATTGATAAGCCGTCACACGGACTGCTTATTTCCCGGGAAAAATCGAAGGACGCTTCGGCGTCTTTCGATTTTTCTTTTTTTCGGAAAACTATTGCATTTTACGACTTCATATGCTATAATAACGCATTGGTATGAAAAGTATAACAAGTATGACTTGTGTGAAAACGGAGGTGCTGTATGCCGCCAAAAGGGAAACAGGTTCTCGGCATGCCGAAAGGAAAGCATTTCTTCGGTACGGCTAAGGTTGGCGAAAAGGGGCAGATCGTGATTCCGAAAGAGGCAAGAGACGTATTTTCCATTGCTCCGGGAGATACGCTTCTGATTTTCGGAGATGAGGAGAGCGGTATACTGGTTACCAGAACCGATGTGCTCAGCGATCTTGCTACGGACATTCTGAACAAATCGAAGAGAAACGGAGAAGAGAAATGACAACGGAAAATATATATAAAGAAATGGGTATTTCGGAGGCGGTGTATCGCTTCGGCGAGGATATACTCGAAAAGTTGGTCGATCGCTTTCGCGGAATAGACGAAGTGGCGGAATACAATCAGCAGAAAGTGACGCTGGCCATGCATAAAAACCGCGTGGACGCGACCTGTTTTGCCGCGTCGACCGGGTATGGATACAATGACGCCGGACGCGATAAACTGGAACGCGTGTATGCCGATACGTTTCACACCGAAGCGGCGCTTGTGCGGCCGCAGATCACCTGCGGCACACATGCATTGGCAGTGGCGCTTTCGGCTAATCTGAGACCGGGGGACGAGCTTCTGTCGCCTGTCGGCAAACCCTATGATACGCTGGAAGAGGTCATCGGCATCCGTGATTCCAAATGTTCGCTGAAGGAATACGGCGTTACGTACCGTCAGGTCGATCTGACTCCGGACGGCGGTTTCGATTACGACGCTATACGCGCCGCCATCAACGAAAAAACAAAACTGGTAACCATTCAGCGTTCAAAAGGGTACGCTACGCGAAAGACCTTTTCGGTTGCCGAGATCGGCGAACTGATTGCGTTTATAAAGAGCGTAAAACCCGGTCTTGTTTGTATGGTAGACAATTGCTACGGTGAATTTGTCGAGCGACAGGAGCCGAGCGATGTCGGCGCGGACATGATCGTCGGTTCGCTTATAAAGAATCCGGGCGGCGGACTTGCGCCGATCGGCGGCTATATCTGCGGCAAGCAGGAATGTATCGACCGTTGCGCCTATCGGTTGTCGGCACCCGGCCTCGGCCAGGAAGTCGGCGCCAGTCTTGGAGTTCTGACATCCTTTTATCAAGGCTTTTTCCTTGCGCCGACCGTTGTGGCCGGAGCGCTGAAAGGCGCGATATTTGCTGCCAATGTATATGCGCATTTCGGTTTCCATGTGGTTCCTGACGAGAAGGAATCGCGGCATGACATTATTCAGGCGGTGGAACTCGGAACAAAGGAAGGGATGGTCGCTTTCTGCAAGGGAATACAGGCCGCGGCACCCGTTGACAGTTATGTTACGCCTGTCCCGTGGGCCATGCCCGGATACGACTCCGACGTCATCATGGCGGCCGGCGCTTTTGTACAGGGTTCTTCGATTGAACTTTCCGCAGACGGTCCTATCCGTCCGCCATACGCCGTTTATTTTCAGGGGGGACTTACGTTCTATCATGCCAAACTCGGTATTCTGATGTCCCTGCAGAAAATGCTTGACGCCGGACTTGTCCGTCTTTGATTTTAACATTATTGATTTTAACAATATAAGGAGAAAATATCGTGTCTTGGCTTGTACTTGCTTTAATTGCGCTTTTTTGCTGGAGCGGATCGGATTTCTTTTCCAAACTCGGCTCACGTCCCGACGATAAATACAGTCATCTGAAAATGGTGATTGCCGTCGGCCTTGTCATGGGTATTCACGCTGTGATTTTGGTAGCGACAGGTAATGTTAAGTTTACATTTTCAGCAATCATCACCTATTTACCGGCATCGGTGCTGTATATTGCGGCCATGGTGATCGGTTACATAACGCTACGCTATATCGAACTTTCGCTCTCGTCGCCGGTGTGCAATGCTTCGGGCGCCGTTGCGGCGGTGTTCTGCTTTGTTTTTCTGAAACAGACCATAGAAGGCATGAATCTTATCGGCGTGATACTGGTTTGTGCCGGCGTTATTCTGCTCGGCGTGGTGGAATTTACGGAAAACGACGAAGCGCGCGCTTTGCGTCAGGAAAAATCCAACGTCAAATACGCGAAAAGCTTTGTGGCAATCCTGTTGCCGATCTTCTATTGTCTTATCGACGCGGCGGGCACCGTTGCCGACACCATCATTCTGGAAACGCTCGACGAAAATGTCGCCAATGTGGCGTATGAATTTACGTTTTTGTTTCTCGGTGTTCTTGCGGCGATTTATGTCTACGGCATTAAACGGGAAAAAGCGGAAATCCGCCGTGAATTGCCGAAACTTGCGGGCGGCGTTTGCGAAACGGCAGGGCAGCTTGCCTACATCAACGCTATTGCGCAGTATGCGGTCGGCGCGGCGCCGGTCATCTCAGCCTACTGTATGCTTTCCGTAATATGGAGCCATATTTTCCTCGGCGAAAAACTGTCGTGGAAGCATTATGCGACGATTGCCGTTGTGGTGGCCGGCATTGTCGTTCTCGGTGTGGCGGAAGGATTTGCCGAATAAGGATCCGGATAAAAACGAAAAACAAGGTTGTCGCAAAAGCGGCAGCCTTTTTCGATAAAATCGCAAAAAAGTCGGCAAAATTTCTTTACAAAGCAATAATTCTGTGTTACAATGTTGAAGTAATATACTATTTTATGCGCCGATAAATGCGCCTTGGGAGGAATCGCCTTGAATTCTATCTGTCTTACCGTCAAAAATCTCGTATCCTATGCTGTCCGCGAAGGACTTTCCGACGCGGCTGACGAAGTTTATCTTCGTAACCGTCTTCTTGATCTGTTACAACTGGATGATTACACGGAGCCGGACACCGTGAAAGAACAATCTCTTGAAGAAATGCTGTCCGATGTGTGCGATTATGCATATGAAAACGGTATCATCAAAGAAAACAGCGTGGTATACCGCGATCTTTTCGACACGGAGGTCATGGGAATCTTCACGCCGCGGCCGAGCGAGGTAAACCGTCGTTTTGACGAATTATATAAGGAATCTCCCGAAAAGGCAACGGATTATTTTTACCGTCTTGCCCGCGTGTCGGACTATATCCGTACTTACCGCGTTTCCAAAGATCTGAAGTGGTCTGTGCCGTCCCCTTACGGCGATATTGATATTTCCATCAATCTTTCCAAGCCGGAAAAGGATCCGAAGGCGATCGCCGCCGCCAAACTTCTCCCGCAAAGCGGTTATCCGAAATGCCTGCTTTGCCATGAAAATGAGGGGTATCGCGGACGGCTGAATTCTCCGGCGCGCGAAACGCTTCGTCAGATTCCGATCCGCATGAACGGAGAAGACTGGTATCTTCAGTATTCGCCGTATGTGTATTACAATGAGCATTGCATCGCGCTGAATGCGAAACATACGCCCATGAAGATTGACCGTTCAAGTTTTGTGAAACTTCTGGATTTTATCTCGATCTTTCCGCATTATTTTCTCGGTTCCAACGCCGATCTGCCGATTGTGGGCGGCTCCATTCTCTCGCACGACCACATGCAGGGCGGCCGGTATACGTTCGCAATGGAAAAAGCACCGATTGAAATTCCTTTGACTTTCAAGGGGTATCCCGGTGTGACGGCCGGCATTGTGAAATGGCCGATGTCGGTTATCCGTTTGTCTTCCGACGATAAAGAAGCGCTGGTTTCGCTTGCGGATAAAATTCTTCGCCTGTGGCGCGGCTATACCGACGAAGCGGCGATGATTTTGGCCGAAACCGACGGCGAACCGCATAACACGATTACGCCGATCGCCCGTACACGAAACGGCAAACCGGAACTTGACCTTGTGCTACGCAACAATCTGACAACGAAAGAACATCCGCTCGGTCTTTATCACCCGCATGCCGAATATCATAACATAAAGAAAGAAAACATCGGCCTTATTGAAGTGATGGGACTTGCCATACTGCCTGCGCGCCTGAAAACGGAAATGGAAGAACTGCGGGATATGATCCTCTCTCACGGGGAATTCAAAGATCATCCGGCGCTTGTCAAACATGAAGCGTGGTTCCGCGCATTTGAAAAATCCTATACTTTTACAGAAGAAAATACTTATGATATCTTGCTTTCTGAGGTCGGACAGACGTTTGTCCATGTGCTTGAAGACGCGGGCGTTTACAAAACGGACGAAAACGGCCACAAAGCATTTTTGCGTTTCACGGATTCCGTGAATCTCGATTAAAGAGGAGAAATCATGTATCTCATAAAAAAGAAAAAAATATTGAACCCTACCGTTACACTGATGGAAATTGAGGCGCCGTTTGTCGCGGCCAAGGCCGAACCCGGTCAGTTCATTATCCTGCGTGTGGACGAAGAGGGGGAACGGATCCCGCTTACGGTAGCCGATTATGACCGCGCGGCGGGCACGGTAACGATCATATTCCAGATCGTCGGCGCCACAACGGAAAAGTTGCGACATAAAAACGAAGGCGAATACATTGCCGATTTTGTCGGCCCGCTCGGTCGCGCCACACATACGGACGGCCTCCGC
>CAJLXA010000004.1 GCA_905210485.1 uncultured Eubacteriales bacterium
AAGAACCGCCACGCGTTCGCCGTAACGCGCGCAGAAAATGCCGACGGTCTGCGGCGTCAATGCAATCTCCGGCACCAGTACGATCGCGGTCTTCTTTTGTCGGATCACGTCGTCGATCAGTTTCAGGATCACCTTTGTTTTGCCGGAGCCGGTCACGCCGAAAAGAAGCGCCGCCGTCGGTTCGTCCCGCATGCACAGCGAGGACAGCGTTTCATAAGCCGCCCCCTGCGCGCGCGACAGACAGATCTCCGACGTATCGCGTTTTTCCGACAGAGCAAGATACGGATTCCGCATACATTCGACTTCACGGACGGAAAACAGTCCTTTTGCCAGAAGTCCCGCAAGCGTTGCCGCGGAAACGTCGGCCGTATCGCAGAGCGTTTCCGCATCGGCCTCGCCGCAGACAAGCGCCGCGCGGAGGAGCGCTTTTTGCCCCGCGGAACGCAGAACGCCGGTGCCGCCGCTTTCAAGCAACGCGCGCGAAGCGTCCGGGTCGCAGAGACGGTAGAGCTTTTTTTTCAGAAGATTGTGCGGCGGGGCGGGTTCGGCCGTTACGGCAACATACCCGTTCTCCACGCCTTTCCGCGCCGCTTTTTCCCCGTCTTTTCCGAAACGCGACAAAAGCGCGTCCGCATCCCACTTTTCCTTTTCCGACAGTACGCGGTAAAAATCCGCGGCCGACGGCGGAACAGACGCGCCGGGAACGGGAAAAAAAGTCTCGCGGATACCCGAAAAGATTCCGGGCGGAATCAGCGTGTGCACCGCGTCTCCCACCGTGCACAGCGTGTGTTCTTTCAGGAAAAGGGCAAGCGCGGTCATCTCTTCCGAGAGACAGTAGCGTTCGGGGAGCACCGTCAACAGGCTTTTTGTCCGTACGGCGGAGGTCGTATCCCGCACCTCGGTGACCAGCGCATAAGAGCGGCGGTTACCGCCGCCGAACGGCACGGCCGCAAGGCTTCCGCGGCGCACACTGCCCGAAAGAGACGGGGGAATCTTATAGTCGTACAGGCGGTCTATCGCATATGGCGCGTCCAGAAGATACACACCGGCGTACATACTTTTTCCCCCTTTTTCCTTTATACGGCCGCGGTTTCACATGCGGCAACCGTTCTCCCGGTATTCAACCGAAAAACGCCGTCAGCCGGCGTTTTTCGTATTCTCGTTTCCGGCATTTTCCGTGCCTTCGTTTTTCACCACTTCGTATTCGCCGTCCATCAGACGGTTGATTGCCACCTTCACCGGCTTCTGGTCACGGTATTGCGGCCCCAGAAGCTGAAGAAGCGTTTTGTCGGTTTCATGATTATTGATCATACGTTCGGCGCGCTCGCGCACTTCCAGATATTCGTCCGTTGCGAGGCGGGCGCCTTTGGCCACGGCCACAACAACTTCATAGCGGTTCAGATCTTTTCCTTTCGCCAGTTCGGCGGCAGAGGGACGGTTCATCATAATAAGGGTTCTCCTTTATCTGTATAGAAATTTTTATCGGATACGGGGTGAATACGGCGTCAGGCGTCGCCGTCTTCATCATCTTCGGTCTCGTCTTCTTCGTCGTCACCGGCATAGAGACGATTGGATATGGTTTCCGCCACAATGGCGGAGAGGATCACATGATCGCTGTCTGTCACGATCACGGCGCGTGTACGCCGGCCGCAGGAAACGTCGATCGCGCGTCCCTCGTCCTTGGCGTCCTGCACAAGACGTTTGATCGGTGCGGAGTCGGGGCTGGCAATGGCCACGATTCGGGAAGCCGACACCATGTTCCCGAAACCGACATTGATGAATTTCATAAATTCCTCGCTTTTCTGACGGAAACGCCGATCTTCACGCGGATGCGCTCCCGTTTTCCGTATTTTTTATTCGATATTCTGAATCTGCTCGCGGATCTTTTCCAACTCGCATTTCATGTTGACAACGGTACGGGCAATAGCGGCGTTATTGCATTTGGAACCGATGGTATTGGTTTCGCGGTTCATTTCCTGCATAAGAAAATCCAGTTTTCTTCCCGCCGGTTCATTCGCTTTCAGAATTTCGTCAAACGTTTCAAAATGGCTGTTGAGACGGGCGATCTCCTCGTCTACCGCCACTTTGTCCGCAAAGATCGCGCACTCGGTCAGGATTCTCTGTTCGTCGATCGTCACGCGCTGATCGTCCAGCGCCTGGCGAAGCCGCGCTTCCAGACGGTCGTGATAGGTGGCCGTGTCTTCTTTCGAGAGACGTTCGACATCCGCCACATAGCGCTTGACGCTGGAAAGTTTATCGCGGAGATCGGCCTCGGTGCGCGCCCCCTCCGCTTCTTTGGCGGCAACGTAAGCGGCAACGGCGCGGTCGAGAACCGCGCGTATTTCTTCCCACAGTCGGTCGGCGTCCTCTTCCTTCGGTTTTTCAAACGTAAAAAGATCGCGGTTTTCCGCCACTTTCATCACGGATATATCGTCGCGCAGGCGGAATTTCTTCTGCAACTGTTTCAGTGCGGCGATGTATCCCTCCGCCAACGTTTCGTCAAGGCGGACGGCGGTCACGGCGGCGGTATGCCGTTCAATCTGCACGGAGACCTCCACCTTGCCGCGGGAAGCGGCGTTTTTCTGTACATAAGCGCGGAGGCGGTCTTCAAGGAACGCACAGTCGCGCGGAAGACGGAAATTCGGATCGAAATAACGGCTGTTCACCGACCGTATTTCCACCGTAATGTCTTTTTCCGTTCCTTCGGCTTTGGCGCGGCCGAACGCGGTCATACTACGGATCACTTTTTCTCCTCCGCATGGTCTATAATGGTTTTGAGTTCGGCGAGAAACGTGTCCACATCGCGGAATTCCTTATATACCGAGGCAAAGCGTACATAAGAAACGGCGTCGATCTCGCGCAGTCGTTGCATCACCATTTCGCCGATCTTTTCGGTGGTGACTTCGCTTAAAAGCTGATTGTTCAGTTCCTGCTCGATATCGGCCACGAGACTGTCGATGTCGACGGGGCGTTTCTGGCAGGCTTTCAGGAGGCCGGAACGCAGTTTGTGTTCTTCAAAAATCTGGCGGGAACCGTCTTTTTTCACCACCATCAAAGGCAGAGTCTCAATCGTTTCATAGGTAGTGAAACGCTTACCGCACGCGACGCATTCGCGCCGACGCTTGATGCTGGAGCCGTCCTCCACGGGACGGGAATCGAGAACGCGGCTTTCCGTATCGCCGCACGAAGGACATTTCATACAGTGCCTCTCTGAAATCCGGCATAGCCGGAGTCGTCATTTTGCGCCGGGGCATTGTCCGCCGGCGCCGATAGACCGTATTTTCCCGGACATATCGTTTTACAGTATAGCATATTTTAACGCAAAAGTAAATACGCGCAACGCGGGTTTTTACAAGAATTTATATATATTTTAATATTTATTCCGCTCAATCGGCGTTGGCGCCGCTCCGAAAAGGGAAAACGAAGCCGAACGGAAACAGGGGAACGCCGCCTTAACCGATGTAAAAAGCAGGAAACAAATAACGTCGCCGCGGCCGACGAAAAGCAAGACAAAACAAAAAACGTCGCCGCGGCCGACGAAAAACAAAAACACGAATCGGGTCTGCCGATTCGTGTTTTTAAAAAGTATGTACGGGCGTTATGCGAAAAAATCCTCATACACTTCGGATAAATGTTCGGGAAGCACGCCGTTTTTGGAGATTAGACGGAAGAATTTTTCCGCCATTTCCCGATCGCTTGTCATGTCGCGCAGTTCCGCGCTTTTCCATTCTCCGTTTTTTTCCCGTTCCACCGAAACCGTATAAAAATCCCTGTCCTCGCCGCGCCGCCGGAACTGCGGCCGCGGTTCGATACTCATACGGTAAATCACCCGGCATTTACCGACCCTCACCAGATTTTCCGCAATGACCGCGGCTCCCGGCCGCACATAGGACACAGGCTCCTCTTCACGCTGTTTCACACCGATACTCATAAAATGCTCCTTATGTATTATTCCGCAATTCCCGTGCGCATAGATTCCGTCCCGTTTTCATACGGCAATGGCGACATACCCCGAAAACAGGCTGTTACCCATTCTATCATAACGAAAACGGGGCGCATACGGACGTTTTTTATCGAAAAAGACCTGTACGCCGCCGTTCCTGTCACCTGTTTTCCCGTATTTTTGCGACCCGTGCCGTCTTTTGCGGAAGACGGCGGAGAAAGCGCGAAAAACGCGACGGTTTTTTGCCCATCCGAAATGTAAATTTTTTGTAAACAGGCATTTTCTTCCGGTAATATGCCGGTTTCAGCCATAAAAGACCCGGTTTTCATAATATTTCCTTTGACCCGGCAAGAGAAAACCTGTATAATTTCCGTGTATATCAAACATAGAGGGTAAAAAATGTTCAAACTTCTGCATACCGTGGCCGCCGCCTTTGACGCCATACATTTCTGGGCGAAACTGTTTTACACCATCGGCATTACAACGCTTATCGTCTGTCTTTCCTCGGCATTTTTCCTCCTGCGGGGAAGCGCGCTTCTGCACTGGATCCTCGGCGCTCTGCTGACCTATGCCTTCTCCGGGCTTCTTCTTGTTTTCGCTTTCACTTTTATACTCGATCTGGCATACAAAGAAAAGGCGCGCAAAGAACGATAAACGAATTTTTCCGATAAAAATTT
Source organism: uncultured Eubacteriales bacterium (assembly GCA_905210485.1). Lineage (GTDB taxonomy): Bacteria > Bacillota > Clostridia > Oscillospirales > CAG-272 > UBA1740. The sequence continues at coordinate 4,621 of CAJLXA010000004.1, forward strand.
GCAAAACGTGAAAATTTGTGCTATACTACTTGAAAAACTGCATAAGATAGGAGAAAGAAATCCTGTAACGGAGGTATTTTTCCGTGCTTATGCCTTTTTCCCGCGCGGCGCGGCGTTTTATTCCGCTGCTTCTCTGCGGTGCGCTCGCGTTTACGCTGTGCACGCTTTTTTCCTGTTCCCGTAACGACGACTTCCTTGCGTGGAACCGCGACCCTTTGTCGTTTGTCGGCACATATGAAGAAAACGGTATTACGTTTACCTGCCGTTTTTCTCTTTCCGGCCAAAACGGCAAACGTACGGCAACGGCCGAGATTTTGTTGCCGAAAGAAAGCGCGGGCGTTGTGTACCGCCTTGAAGACAACAAATATTCCGCCGCCTACAACGGCATGACCTTGCCGCTGACGTCGGTTCCGGCCGCGCTCGACCGCCTCTTTCTTTGCCTGCCGGAAAATCCCGTTCTGCAAAGCGTAACCACCGACGGCATTACAAAATCCGAGACCGTTCTCGCCGACGGCGGCACCTATGTTTTCCGCTATGACGGCGGGCCTTTGCCGTCCGAGATCACCTGCGACAGCGGTATGCGCCACACGCGGCTCCGCCTGCTTTCCGATACCGAATGAATACGGCGTACATTTCATTAAGCCGTATAAATGCAAACTATAGTTTACTTTCTAAAGATAAAAATCTGATTGCCGTTGTCAAGGCGGACGCCTACGGGCACGGACTTCTGCCCACGGCGCGCGCGCTGTACGACGGGGGAGCGCGCTTCTTTGCCGTTGCGGATGGCGAGGAGGCGCTGACGCTCTCGCGCACATTCCGGGACGCGGATGTTCTTCTGTTCGGATTCCCCGACGAATCGTATATCCTGCCGCTTCTTTCCCACAACGTGATTTTCACGGTTTCCGACAGGCGCGGCGCCGTCCTCCTGTCCCGTCTTGCCGCCGAAAGCGGCAGAACCGCAAGGGTGCATATCGCCCTCAACAGCGGTATGAACCGTATGGGTTTTTCCCTGTCCCCGGACGACCGCGACATGTCCCTTTACACCATACAGCGGCTGTCAAAACTCCCGCACTTTGCCATCGAAGGTATCTATTCGCATCTCGCGACCGCGCCGCAGGATCCGCTGTACGCCGTCCAGTATGAACGGTTTTTTTCCGCCGTACGCGAACTTATCTGCTTTCTCCCTGCGCCCGCGGTACATATTTTTGCCACGCCCGCTCTTGCCTCCGCGCCGCCGCGCGATCTTTTGCTCCCGCGCTTTTACTACCGGGCGGGGCTTTCGCTTTACGGATACGGCCATAAGGACGTCAAACCCGCCATGACGGTGACCGGACGGATTATCGGCAGTTTTGTCCTCCGCAAAGGCGAAAAAGTAGGCTACGGCGGCGACTATCGCGCCGTGCGCGACACGCACATTGCCGTGGTCGGCATCGGATATGCGGACGGACTGCCGCGATGTGCGCCGGGCGCCTTTTTCAGCGCCCGCGGCGAACGCTTTCCCCTCATCGGACGGGTCAGCATGAACCAGTCGACGATTGACTGCGGCCACACGCCTCCGACGGTCGGCGACTCCGTCACGGTGATCGGCGCGAACGGCGAAGAAACGGCGGCCATGTGCGCGGCCTCCGGCTGTATTCCGTATGAACTGCTGATGATCGGCAACCGTGTAAAGCGGATATATACATCATAAAACCGAACAAAACGACCCCCGCGCGGACAATTCCGCAATACAATATAAGGACTCTCAACATGGAAAAAAACGGCGTTATCATTATCAATAAAGAAGAGGGCATGACCTCGCAGACCGTCGTCAACCGTGTGAAACGATTGCTCGGACTGCAAAAAGCGGGGCACACCGGCACGCTCGACCCGATGGCGACCGGCGTTCTGCCGGTGCTTTGCGACCGCGGCGTCAAATGCAGCGAATATCTTCTTTCGTCCGTAAAGCATTATACGGCCACCATGCGCCTCGGCGTCATGACCGATACCGAAGACATAACGGGCAACGTTCTTTCGACCTCGGACGCCATTCCGTCCGAGGAAGCCGTGCTTGCGGCCGTGCCGCACTTTATCGGCGAAATCTCCCAGATCCCGCCGATGTATTCCGCCCTGAAGAAAAACGGGCGAAAACTCGTCGACCTTGCGCGGCAGGGCATTACGGTCGAACGCGAACCGCGCCGTATCACCGTGTACAGGCTCTCGGCAAAAAAGGTGGACCGCGAAAATTACCGTCTTGACGTAGTGTGCTCAAAAGGGACCTATATCCGCACGCTCTGCGCGGACATCGGAGAATTTCTCGGATGCCATGCGGCGATGGCCGCGCTTTGCCGCGCGGAAAGCGGCGGTTTTTCCCTGAACGACGCCGTAACGCTCGGCGAACTGGAAGCGATGACGGAAGAAGAACGCTGTCGGCGCATTATCCCCGTCGAAACGCTTTTCCGGGACAAGCCCGCGCTGAAACTGTCCGCTTTTTACAGCCGTCTTGCTAAAAACGGTTGCGAAATATACCTCCGTAAAATCGGCGTTGACGTTCCCGTCGGGACAAGATTCCGCCTCTATGACAGCGACGGCGTCTTCTTCGGAATCGGCGACGCGGAAAGTTTCCCGGACGGGGACGCCGTGCGCGTTTTAAAGCATTTCTGACGGACGGTAAGTCGCCGTCTCCGAGAGTATGACGGCCGATCCGGCATTGCCGGAAAAATACCCCCGCATGACATACACGCATGACACAACGGAAAGGAGCGACCTTATGGGAAGCCGCGTCTTCACGCCCGAACAATCGGCGGCTATCGCCGAACGAAAAAAAACGCTTCTGGTATCGGCGGCGGCCGGATCCGGCAAAACCGCCACGCTGACCGAACGCATCATTGTTTCACTGACCGATAAAGAAAACCCCGCCGACATATCGCGTATGCTGATCGTCACCTACACACGGGCGGCGGCGCAGGAACTCCGCACCCGTATCGGCGACGCCGTGAGAGCCGCTCTCGCCAATGATCCCCGCAACCGCCATCTTTCCCGCCAGCTTCTGCTTCTCCCCGGCGCCAAAATCAAAACCATCGACGCCTTTTGCGGCGATATTCTGCGCACCGGCGCCACCACGATCGGACTCTCGCCGCAATTCCGCGTTGCCGACGAGACCGAACGTATGCTCCTGGCGCGGGACATCATGGACGGACTGATTGACGATCTCTATGCCGGCGGTGCGGACGGCATTACCGCCGACGAATTTGCCGCCATGGCCGAAGAGATCTGCGGCGTAAGAAACGACGACTCGCTTGCCGACATTCTTTTGGAACTGGCGGACAACCTTTCCGGCTACGCCGAGGGCAGCCGGCGCCTTTTCGGTTATGCCGACCGCGCCGCCGAAGACGCGGAACGCGAAATACTGAAAACGCCATACGGCATAGCGACGCGGCGCGCCGCCGCCGATCTTGCCGACCATTACCTTGCCGCATACGAAGCGCTTATCCGCGATATATCCGCCGAGGCTCCCGACTCCAAATGGATCGCGTTTCTCACCGCAGAATGCGCCGCCATACGCGGATTCCGGGATTCTCTTTCCCGTACCTATGCCGAGGCGCGATCGGTCGCATACGCTTTTCCCTTTGCGACCGCCCCCTCCGTCCCCGCGAAAAAGCGCACCGCGGCCGAAGATTTCGCGCGAACCGTTCGCATGACATTCAAAAAAGATTTTCAATCGTTATGTAAATCACGGTTTACATGTTCAGCGGAATATTATAAAGAATCCATTGTCCGCACGGCGCGCTTCACGTCGCTTCTCGCCAAGGTGATCGACCTTTTCAATGTGCGCTTCCGCGCCGAAAAAAAGCGGCGCGCCATCTGCGACTTCGGCGACCTTGAAACCTATACGTTGTCTCTGCTTATAAAAGACGGGGAACCCACCCGTCTCGCGCGCACGCTGTCGCAGGCATACGACTACATCTACATTGATGAGTATCAGGACGTGAACTCCATGCAACACCGGATATTCACCGCCATCGGCCGGGAAAACAATATCTTCATGGTCGGCGACGTGAAGCAAAGCATCTATTCGTTCCGCCATGCGGAGCCGGATATTTTCACGCACCTGAAACGCACTTTTCCGCCGCTCTCCGCGGCCGGGGATTCTCCCGCGGCCACCATCTTCATGTCGAGAAATTTCCGCTGTGACCGCAATGTCATTTCGTTCACGAACGCCGTTTTCGACCGCCTTTTCGGCGCGGCCGGCGAATCCATCGCCTATGAGGCGGGCGACCGTCTCGAATACGGAAAGAATCAGCCGGAAAACGACGTTCCCGTTACGCTTGCGCTTTTTGGCGCGCATGCTGACGATGACGACGACGATGAAATATCCGATGACGCGGACAGTGCCCCCGACGATACGGAAAACGCGTCCCCCGTTTTTGACGCCGAAATCCGCTATGTTGTGGAGGAAATCCGCCGTCTTCTCCGCGACGGCCGTCTGGATAACGGCGAAAAAATCCGTCCGAAAGACATCGCCGTTCTGCTCCGCAACGGCAAAGGCGATGCCGAAAAGTTCCGCCGCGCACTGGAAAGCGGCGGTATTCCCGCCGCGGCCGACGACGCGCGCGACTTCTTCCTGAATCCCGAAATTCTGCTTGTTCTCTCGCTCCTGCACGCCATTGACAATCCGCGGCGCGATATACCGCTGGCCGGACTTCTGCGTTCGCCGCTTTACCGCTTCACAATGGACGAACTTTGCCGGATACGCGCGGAGGGCGAACGCGGCGAAACGCTGTACGACGCCGTTCTCCGCTACCGCGATAACCACCCGGACAACGAAAAGGTCTCCTTTTTCATAACGGAACTGGAACGCTTCCGCGATATGGCGGAGGGAATCCCCGTAGACGAACTGATCCGCCGCCTGTATGCCGACACCGCGCTCGTCACTCTGGCGGATAACGGTAAAAACGGCAAAGACGCGCGGAAAAATCTGTTACTGCTTTACCACTATGCGCGGACGTTTGAAGCCTCTTCTTTCCGCGGGCTCTATCAGTTCATTTCCTATATCGACGAAATCATACGTCAGAAGAAAACCGTCCCGGCAACAAAAGGCGACGCCGGCGATACGGACGCCGTGCGCATCATGACCGTGCACCATTCCAAGGGTCTTGAATTCCCCGTATGTTTCCTTGCGCGCACCGGCCGCGCCTTCAGTACGCAAAGCATCAAAAAGCCGCTTCTCTTCGACCCCGCGCTCGGCACGGCCGTCCGCTTCCGTGACGAAACGGGACTTGCGCTCACGGATAATCCCGTGCGGCGCGCCGTCATATCCGGCATAACCGAAGCGCAGAACGAAGAAGAAATGCGCGTCCTGTATGTCGCCCTGACGCGTGCGCGCGAACGCCTCTATGTCACCGGCAGTGCGCCCGCGCGGGGAAATGTGGAAAAACTGCTGGAACGCGCCGCCTGCGACCGACGCTTTTTCTCACGCTATACCGCCAAAACCGCACGTACGCACCTCGACATGATTCTTGCCGCGCTGAACGGGCGCGCCGCGTTTTACACGCAGATTACGCCGGAAGAAAGCGAAACGGAAACGGCGGAAGTAATCCACGCGGAAGCCGCCGCCCCCGCAAACGCCGCCGTCGACGCGGAACCCCTCGCGCGCCGTTTTTCATTCCGCTACCCGTATCTCGCCGTTTCGCTTCTGCCAAGCAAGCTCTCGGTCTCCAAACTGTCCCCGACGGCGCTCGACAGCCGGGACGACGGCGAAGTTGTCCTCACCGTAAGCGACGAAGACCGCACGCCGAAAAAGACCCCGCTTCCGCGTTTCATGCGCGAAGTGCGCGAACCGACCGCCGCCGAACGCGGCACCGCCACGCACCTCTTTATGCAGTTCTGCGATTTTTCCCGCCTGCGCACCGACACCGCCGCAACCGAACTTTGCCGCCTTGCCGACCTGCATTTCATCGACAAAGCGGACGCGGACATCGTCTTCGTCGACGAAGCGGAAGCGTTCCGCCGTTCGGCGCTCTTCCGCGAACTCGGCGGCGCCGCGAAAATCTACCGCGAACTGCGTTTTCACGCGCGTTTCCCCGCGGTAAACTTCACCCGCGATCCCGCGTTGCAAAAAGCGCTGAAAGACGAATTCCTGCTGGTGCAGGGCGTTATCGACTGCATATACTTCCGCAGTGACGGCACCTATGTCCTGCTCGACTACAAAACCGATCGCGTGGGCAGAACGGAATCCCGCGCGGCCGCCGCGGAAAGGCTCCGCCTCCGGCATACGGAGCAACTGTCCTATTACGCCGCCGCCGCAACGCATATTTTCGGCGCGCCGCCCGCCGATGTCCTTTTGTATTCTCTCCCGCTTGCCGACACCGTAAAAATTGATCCTCTGCCGATAGACGCCTTATCGCTGCCGATGGAAAATCCATAATTTTGTAAATCATATTTTACATAATTATGGATAAAAAGGAATCTGCAACCTATTGCGGATTCCTTTTTTATTTTGTGCGCCGATTGTATTATATATGGAAGAAAAACGGATATACTGAATGAAAGTGCCAACAAATACCGCAAGAACGCTGTTATTACCATTCATAAAATCAGACGCGGCGGCAACATTAAAAACAGAGAAAGAAAATCGGGGTAAAAATAAATGAACAAACAAAAACGATGCGTCGCGTTCCTGCTCGCGGCGATCTCCTTATTTCTGCCGTCGTCGCTCGTCTGTTCGGCCCGCGGCGAAACGGACATTGCACCTTGTTTTCAGACCATTGCCGGCGAAGAGAAAACGATTTCGGAAAAAAACGTTTCCGTATCGCCGCCCGGCGTTTACACCTACCTTGACAACGCCGTGCTTCCCACAGATAAGACCGCCGGAAAGCGCGAAGTTCTGCTCGGCGGCATGAACTTCGGCGTCCGCATTTCTTCGGACGGCGTTCTGGTCGTGGGTCTCGGCGACAACGACGGCAAGGCCATGAAAGACTCTCCCGCCTATAAAGCGGGAATTCGCACCAAAGATATTATCATTGCCATCAACGGCAAAAAAGTCATGACGACCGAAGACGTTGCGGCCGCTATACACGCCGCCGGTAAACAGCCGCTTGTTATCCTGTGCCGGCGCATGGGAAACGAAAAGGAATTTACCGTGCAACCGGAAACCGATAAAAACGGCGAACCGCGTATCGGCGTGTGGCTCCGCGACAGTTCGGCCGGCATCGGCACCGTCACTTTTATTGACCCGCAGAACGGCGCGTTCGGCGGCCTCGGCCACGGCATATGCGATATGGATACGGGCAACCTGATCCCTCTCCGCCGCGGTGAAGTACGCGACGCGGTCATCACGGGTCTTACGCGCGGCGAAACGGGGAAACCCGGTGAAATGCGCGGCTATCTCGGCAAAAACAAATGCGGCTCTCTGATCGCCAACACCGGCGCAGGCGTCTTCGGCGTCTATACGCAGATTCCGTCGGGCGGCGTGATGATTCCCGTTGCTTCGCCGGAAGAAGTCACGGTCGGCGACGCCACTCTGTATACCACGTTGGACTGCGGCGAAATCCGTCCGTACAGTATCCGTATTACCGGCATTGACCGCGCCGGAGCGGAAACCAAGTCTTTCACCCTGGAAGTGACCGACAAGACCCTGCTCCAGAAGAGCGGCGGCATCATTCAGGGCATGAGCGGCAGTCCGATCGTCCAGAACGGGAAACTTGTCGGCGCCGTCACGCATGTTCTGATTTCCGATCCCAAAAACGGATACGGAATATTCCTTAACAACATGATAAACGCTATGCCGGAACTTCTGCGGCCGTAACGGCGCCAAAATGTAAAAACACAGAACCGTAACGGTTCTGTGTTTTTACATTCGTGTTTTCTTCGCTTAAGACGGTTTGTTTCCGCCGGATCACGCCGGCTCTTTGTCTATATCCCAGTTCAGTCCCGAACGGAGAATGAACTTCTCCAGTTCCGTGTCAAACGCACCAACGTCTTCGTATATTCTATACCTAAGCACAGTATTCGCTGCAAAAAATATTTCTTTGTACGCCTCCAAATCAGACATTCCAGCAAATTGATCTTCATTTAACCACACATTGTAAACGCAGGGAACATACTTTACTTCACCGAATTTTTGAAGTTTCAATATTCCTATAACGTTGTAACTAAGCTCATCGCCGCGTTTATGGCAATGATGTTGTTCCTGCCAAGTTTTGCAGATAGTAATGTCATAGCCTGCGTTCAGATATGATTTAATGTCATCCGGAACATTTTCTGCTCCGGACTTTGCAAGGTCAATGATGCTCTGTAATGCATTATATTTGTCCGTGTCTGCAAATTCGGTAATTCTTCGAGAAGTTCCCGTGGAATATTTTATTTTAAAGCCATCTTCAAATGAGCTATCCTGTTCAATCCTCTCTTGAACTGCTAAAAATCCTTCGTCGCCACAGTCAACAAGTGCACTCAAACCATTTCCTTCCAAACTTATGAACATTAATTTTCTTCCATTACGGCTTACTAGTGTATCAGTTTCAAATTCTTTTATTCTATCCAAAATTCTTATGTTTTCTTCCAAATCTTTTGAAATTTCAACTGTTTTCTCTAGTGTGTTATATGTCTTTTTATTACCTTCAACGCTCAAATCTTCTTTTTCTATTCTGAATGTATAACTGCCTGCTGTTTTTACATGTTTCAGCACATCAACAGTTGGAACGTCTAATTGTTCAACTTCTTTACCATCTAAAAATATGTGATAGCACCAATTATGCATCTGGTCTTTTTCCGTATCCTCCCACGTTATGTATTGATTGTCTTTATCATACACAATGTTGAACAATGCCTTTGTTACGTTAGGGTCGTCGGTCGGTTGGTTGTCCTCTGCTTCATCGCTGTCGGTTATCCCCATCATGTCTTTGATTTCCTTTGTGAGATTGGGATATGCCGTCACATCGGCGGGGCGTGTCACTTTCGGTATATTGTCGAACGTGTACGTGCTTACCGATTCCCACCGGTAGGCCATCTTCGTGCCGCCTATTTTACATTCACAATCTACGCTCGTCACTGTCTTATCAAGATTACCTCTGGCGTCAAAATACACCTTGATAACGCAGTTCTTTGTGTTTATATCGGCGTTTTCGGGGATTCCCAGAGCCTCAACAAAACCCGACATACTGTCGGCCACCGACACGCCGTCCACATCTATGGTATAATAGTACAGGTCACCGTCCCGCTGATACGTGATACCGCGGAACCATTCTTTCGCTATTTCCATCAGACCCTCGCTCTCGGAAGAGGCGTCCAATCCGGCCATGCGGTATCCGGCTTTCATAAAACTGTTATAGGAAATATTGGCATAGGCTTTGTCTGACACGCCGTCTTCCGTCGCATCTATGTACATATCGTTTCCGAGGAAACTCATTTCGGAAAGAGAAACGGTCTTGTGCTGCTGTCCTCCCGATTCGAGCGTTGTTTCCGTTCTGTCGGTTATGCGCGCGCAAGTGCCGTTTTCACCCGGCTGACGGTCATTGCGTACCACTTCGCTTGACGAATAGTATTGAATATCCAGAACAGAGCCGTCGGCCATCGTGACGCTGCCCGTGGCGGTCTCCGTGGTGGTCTGCACGGAACGGCCGATGTTCTTATCGACATACTCCGCGGCCGCCTGATAAAGTTCATACGGCGTTTTACCGTTCAGCGTTTTCTCGCCGTTGTCGCACGCGGCAAGGCAGGCAATGGCGGTCAGAATAACCGCGGTCAAAAACAAGCATATTGTTCTTTTCATGAGTTTACCCCTTATTTTATTTTTATTTTTCATTATGATATAACGATAGGAAAAAGCGCGGCCGCCGAACGGGCGCATCGGACGGCGGTCATGCGCTTCCTGCGGAGCGGTTAACCGAAAATGCCAGCGGCACCTGCCGCGCCGCCGACGGCGACAAGAATGATAACCAACAGCACGGCAATAATAATGAATGTGCAGAAAAAGCTTCTTGCGAAACTGCGGCGATTGATATTGCTGTCACTGAGTGCAAACACAATCAGGCATATCTGTCCGATCAGCGGAATGGCGAAAAGAATGGTCAGGAAAAAATAACTCCATGCGCCGATCGGCCGGTATTTATCCGGAATTTTTGCGATCTCGTTCAGTTCAATTTGCGTCATAATCTTATCCTCGCTTTATTTCATCATGTCCGGCTTTCCGTATACATCCGCGCCGAAACGCATACTAAAAATAGCCATCTGTCTGCATTATACTACAATAATTATCCAATGTCAACATAATTGACTATTTAAAATGGTAATATGACCAATTCATGTGTGCGATAATAGAGGCTGTAAGGGGGGCGACAAGATGGACTATGAACAACTGATCCGCAAACGGCTGACGGAACTCCGGCTGAAAAAAGGCCTTTCGGAATGTAAACTCAGTTACGAACTGGGACACAGCAAAGGATATATTCAAAGCATCACATCGGGACATGCTTTGCCGTCAATGAGTGAATTTCTGTATATGTGCCGTTATTTTGACATCACACCGGCGGAGTTTTTCTCCGACAACATCGACGAAGAACAGGTTACGCACCGCTTGTCGGAAATCACCGAGCGCCTGTCTCCCGAAGACCGGGCTCTGCTCCTGTCTTTTGCCGAACGGCTTTTTCGCGGGTAAAAATCGCGCCGGAGAAAGCAAAACCGCCGTCTTTCCGTTATATCGCCTATAAAAAACCTTGAGGGGACAAAATGTCTCATCAAGGTTTTTTCTGTTTTTTCTATAGGATATTCGTTTTTTCCATAAGATATTATATTCAAAGAGGGAAACGGCGTTCCTCCGTCATGCGGGCGGCAAAATTTCCGGCCGCGGGCACCGACCGTAAGATTCCGGTGAAAGTCCGGAAAAAAGCGACCGCACCCGTTGACGGCAATCGCGGAACATGGCGTGCGTTGCGGGTGCGGCGTGCGTTGCGGGTGTGGCGTGCGTTGCGGGACATGGCGTGCGTTGCGGGACATGGCGTGCGTTGCGGGGCGCGGTGTGCGCTTTGCCGAAAGAGCGTTTATACAAAAGGCCCGCGGCGCCGGAAAAGCGCCGCGGGACAAAGACATATTTGGTTTTCAGTCGCTTTCGCGCACGACAGGGAAATAAGCGCGGAGATAATCGGCGCCCGACCAGAGGGTCGTCACAATCATGACGGCGGAGAAAATATAGGTCAGAAGATAAACGCCCTGCGAAACGAGGGAGGGAAGCAGAAGCGGCTCAAGAATCATGGCGAGAATACCGAAAATCTGGCTCACCGTTTTCATCTTTCCGAGGAAACTGGCCGCGACCACAACGCCGCTCTGCCCCGATACGACGAGCCGGAGCGACGTAACGCCGAGTTCGCGGAAAACAATGATAACCGTTACCCACAAAAGAATCGGCGTGATGTCGGTGAGAACAACGCACATGGTGATGAGCGCCGAAAACACCATAAACTTATCGGCAAGCGGATCAATGAATTTGCCGAAATTGGTAACAAGGCCGTATTTACGGGCGATTTTGCCGTCCAGCATATCGGTGAGAGAGGTGACCGCAAAAATGATCGCCGGAACAACGCGGCCGGCTATCGGCATCGCCTGCATATAGTACAGCGCGGCAACAAAGAACGGTACGAGAACGCACCTTAAAAGCGAGAGCGCGTTCGGCAGATTCATAATGCCTTTTTTATTCATGACTGCTCCTTTACGCCGACAAGATCGTAATCTTCGGCCTCGGTAATTTTCACGCGGACAAACGTGCCGGGTTCAATCTTCTCTTTTGTGAGAAAATACACTTTACCGTCCACGTCGGGCGCGTCGGCCTCACTGCGGCCGTAGTAACATTCGGCGACGGGGTCGTATCCCTCCGTCAGGACGGTGACCGTCGTACCGATCTTCTTTTCCAGCAGGGAAAGGGAAATATCGGCCTGCGTTTCCATCAGAATATCGTAGCGATCCTGTTTTGTCTGTTCCGGAATCTGATCCGGCATCGTCGCCGCCGGCGTTCCCTCTTCGGGGGAATAGATAAACGCGCCGAAGCGGTCGAACTTTTCCTTTTTGATATACGCGCACAGTTCCGCAAAATCCTCCTCCGTTTCGCCGGGGAAGCCGACGATGGCGGTGGTGCGGAGCGTGATACCCGGCACGGATTCGCGCAGGCGGCGCACCGCGTCGCGGATCACGGCGCTGTTGCCGTGGCGGTTCATGGCGGTGAGAATACGGTCGGAATAATGCTGAATCGGAATATCCATATATTTCAGAAGCCGCGGGTTGTCGCGCAGTTCGTACACAAGCTCGTCCGTGATCTTGTCGGGATAGCAATAGAGAAGACGAATCCACGGAATGGAGGTCTCTTCGGTAATACGGCGTACAAGTTCCGCAAGGCTGTAGCGGCCGTAAAGATCAAGGCCGTAGCGCGACGTGTCCTGCGAGATCAGATTCAGTTCTTTCACGCCGAGCCGTTCGAGGTCGCGCGCCTCCGCGATGAGGTCTTCCATCGGGCGACTGCGGAAGCGGCCGCGGATAAGCGGAATGGCGCAATAAGTACAGCGGTTGTCGCACCCTTCGGCAATCTTCAGGTATGCCGTATATTCAGGCGTGGTCAGGACGCGGTCTCCGCCTAGGGGAGAGGTCTCCTTATCGTCAAAACTGCTGTATTTTTCGCCCCTGTCCACCGCACGGATAGCCTCTACGATATGGGACAGACTGCCCACGCCGACAATGGCGTCCACTTCCGGCATTTCGCGGAACACTTCGTCCCGGTATCGTTCCACAAGGCAACCTGTGGCGATGATACCGCGGAGATGGCGCATGGTCTTCAGCGTTGCGACGTCAAGGATATTGTCGATCGACTCCTGTTTTGCGCTTTCAATGAAGCCGCAGGTATTGACGATCACAATATCGGCGTCTATATCTTCGGAAACGATCTCATAACCGGCGTCGGCGATTTTTTTCAGCATCACTTCGGTATCCACCAGATTTTTTGCGCATCCGAGGGAGATAAAACCGATTTTTGTCATATAACCTCATTTCAGCAACCGCTCGAAGCGCGGCCGCAATTTGATAAAATAGAAGCGGACAAAACGGGTGAGCACAAGGTCGTAAAACACAAACGTGATATTGGCGACGAAAAACAGTATGATCTTAAGATACAGCGGCGTGCTCCCGGTATCCAGCATGAAAACATAACAATAGAGAAAATACGCGCCGACAAGGACGGCGTTGAAATACAGGGTCTTCAGCGCGCGTGCCGCCGCGCGGGGCAGTTTTTCCATACGGAATTTGAGATACGGATAGATGCCCGCGAACCCGACATAGAGGCAGGGAACGAACTTTGACGGCAAAAACAAAAACGAAAGGACGGACGTTCCCGCGTAGATCAGGAACGGATAGCCCTGCTCCAGTTCCATCATGCCGAAAAGGACAAAGAGAGAAGAGAGCGCGAGCATGCACAGATCCATAACGTCAAGGAGCGTTCCTATCATAAGAAGCACCGTCGACAGGGCGACGGCCGCGGCCGCCAACGTCAGTTTCTTTACCGACAGATTCCGTCTGCTTTTCCTCATGGCGTCAGCAACGCGGCCCGCAGGAATTGCAAAGGCACTGCATGCACATCATAGAGGCGCAGAAATCGCAGGCGTCGCAGTCGGTACTGCGGCGGGGGTTTCCGTCCCCGTAATAGGTCTGGCCGAAAGCGTTCGATTTGTCGTTGAACATTTCTTTCGCTTTCTGATATTCCGCGTTACCGGGGTCCATATCGCATGCAATCTCCAGTTCGCGCATGGCGTCTCCCGTCCAGCCGCGGCGCATCAGGACAACGGAGCGCAGGTAATGCCAGTCGGCCGTGCGGGCGCTTTCGGGAATGGTATTGAGAAGCCTTTCGGCCTCGCCGAAACGGCCGTTGTTGAGCAAAACGCGTGCCTGATAGTACGGCGAATTCGGGTCGCCGCCCGCCGTGTAATGCTGTTGACTGCCTCCGGCGGTTCCCGCGCCGCTTTTCTCGCGGGCGCGCGCCTTGCTGATCTCGTCGTACGCCTCGTTTATCTCTTTCATTTTTTCGTTGGCGAGATCGGCGAGAGGATTATCCGCGCTGTAGTTATCGGGGTGATACTTGCGCGCTAAAGCGCGATAAGCGTTTTTCACCTCTTCGTCGGTGGCGTTCGGGGATATGCCGAGTACCTTGTAGGGGTCGTTCATTATGCATTTCCTTTCCGGTCAAGACGAACGTCAAGACCGAGATACAGTATATTTTTTATCAGCGCCGTCAGTTCGGGATCGCCGTCCTGCGGCAAGCCGGACAACGCCTTTTCGAGATCGTAGAGATCAAGGCGGATGGCGTCGGCCGCGGCCTTGCGGTTTTCCGCCGTCATCGGACGGTCGCCGTAAAGCGCGCGATAGGGATTGTAGCGATCTTTTTTCACATCGTCGGCATAGTCGTCATAAGCGTCGATCTTGTACACGATCCGTCCGAGGTGAAAACCGATTTCGTAAAGCGGTGTATCGCACGGCATTCCCTCCGCGAAGCACAGCCCCAGAATCTTCCCGGACACTTCGGCCGGCGCGTCAACCGACGGAACGTTTTCCCTCTCGATAGCGGAAAGTTCCGTAAGCAGGCCGTCGATATTCTTTCTTAAAGACGTATGTCCCGCCTTTTTTTCCATATGCCGCATAAGGGGGGAGAGGAGCGCGGCGCGCAGTTTTTTCGCGCCGTGTTCATCGCCGTAATCATCGCGGTTCTTCGCCGCCGCGAGAATGGCGAAGATTGCCGCGCCCTCGCGGAGCGATTCCGTAACGGCCGCTTCCTTATGTTTTTTCCACGGGTGGGCGGCGCAACGGCGCGTCACCGTGGCGATATGCTTTTCCCGGTACAGACAGCGCGTCATCAAGAGAAAAACCGTGTCGTAATTCAGAAGAAACGAGGAGAAAAAGCCGGTCTCCTTTTTCATGGCGCGGCAAAGGCCGCAATAAAGCGCGCGGTAATACTCATATTCGCGGACGCGCAGTTCGGGCGTCCACGGCCGGACATAACCGAACACGGCGTTTCACCTCCGCGGAAAATCTTTACTTATATTGTAGTCCGTTCGCACGGAAAATCCGTCACGGAAACGTATACGGGTTGTAAATTCTTTTTAAAGAATCGGCTCTCCGTCAGTTTTTCGCTCTTTTGGCGGCATACCCGGAGACTGCGGCGGAAATCTTCTGCCACAGGAACTTCAGAAGTATGTGCAGGGGGATTGCGATCAGAACGATGACGCCGAGCGTCAGAAGCACTTCACGGGAAAGCACCGATACGCCGAAGTCGAAAAGATCGTGGTACAGAACAGAGAACACAAACGCGCAGAGACCGAGGCCGATGAACGCGAAGGCCAGCGTTCCGATGCGGAAACGGTTCAGGGGAATACAGAGGAACACGAGGTTGACAAGACCCGCCATCGTGAACGCAAGCGTGAGAAGCGACAGGTAGGCGGCGTTATCCGGGAACAGGCCGAATCCATTATGCATAATCATGACGGAGATCGTGGCGAAGAACATAAGCAGCGCGTCGGGAACGCATTTCTTCAGCACCTGCTTCAAGAAACTGCCCTCGATCAGGTTTTTGTTCGGTTCAAGCGCCAGAATGACGGACGGAATACCCGTAACGAACACTTCGAGCATGGTCAGCATATTGGTTTCAAACGGATACTTCTGTCCGAAGATCACGCAACCGACCGAAAGGAGAATCACGCAGAAGGTTTTCATAAGGAAAAGGGAAGACGCACGCTGGACGTTATTCACGACCTGCCGCCCCTCGCATACCACGCTGGGGAGAGAAGCGAAATTATTGTTCATCAGAACAATGTTGCTGAGGCCGCGGGCGACGTCGCTGCCGTCCGCCATGGCGATGGAGCAATCCGCTTCTTTCAGGGCAAGCGTATCGTTGACGCCGTCGCCGGTCATGGCCACGACGTATCCCTTTGCTTTCAGAGTTTTCACAAGCGTATGCTTCTGTTCGGGAGAAACGCGGCCGAAAACCGTATAGTCGTCGGCAATTCCGGCAACTTCCTCTTCGGTCATGCCCTCAAGCGATATGCAACGGTCGGCATTTTCCA
This sequence comes from uncultured Eubacteriales bacterium, assembly GCA_905210485.1. Taxonomy (GTDB): domain Bacteria; phylum Bacillota; class Clostridia; order Oscillospirales; family CAG-272; genus UBA1740. Next base: position 20,685 of record CAJLXA010000004.1, read on the forward strand.
CGCCGACGCGGCGGGCGATACTGGCAACGGTTATCGGGTTGTCGCCGGAGATGATCTTGATATGTACGCGGTTTTCACGGAACCAGCGAATGGTGTCGTACGCTTCTTCGCGGATATGATCTTCCAGTACGATCAATGCGGCGGGCGTCATGGGAGGGAGCGCGTCCTCGGTCAGCGTCTCGTCGGATTTTGCAAGAAGAAGGACGCGTTTGCCGTCTTTCGCGTAAGCGTCGATTTCGGCAAGAATGTCGTCGGGAAGTTTTCCCACATTCAGGAATTCGGGAGCGCCGATGGCATATGTGCCGAAGTTTTCAAGCGATGTGGCGGTGTATTTCCGTTTTGACGAAAAGGGAATGTTATACAGCGCCGCGGGAATATCTTCCGCCGTATAATGCCGGATCAGCGCCTGCGACGTAAAGTTCTGCGATGTCTGCGCCGCCATGATACCGGCGACCGCGCGGGCGATGTCCACGTCCTCCGTAAGTTTACGGTCGCAGGCCACGCGCATCGTACCGTCGGTGATGGTGCCCGTTTTGTCAAGGCACAGCATATTGGTGCGGGACAGCATTTCCACGCTGTAAATATCGCGTACAAGCGTTTGTTTATACTTCAGTTTGATAACGCCGATCGACAGGGCGACCGTGATAAGCAGGAACATGCCCGCAGGAATCATGCCCTGTACCGATCCCGTCGTTGCCAGAAGCGCGCGGTACACGTCGCCGCCGGTCGTGCGGTAATTGTTGAAAAACATCAGCGCGGCAAACGGAAGAATACAGATGCCGATGACGCGGATAAAGCGGTTGATGTCGCGGAAAAGATCGGAATTCGGACTTTTGAAGGCTTTGGCGGCCTTGGCGATCTGCTGAATATAACTGTCCGCGCCGACTTTATCAATGCGGGCGCGAAGTCCGCCGGCCGAAACAAAGCTCCCGGCATATACCGTGTCGCCGGCCTCTTTCTTGATACCGTCGGATTCGCCGGTCAGCAGGCTTTCGTTCATTTCGGCCTTACCGTCGACCACCACGGCGTCCGCCGGAATCTGCGAACCGGTTTCAAAGCAGACGATGTCATCAATCACCAGTTCTTCCGGGGGCAGGAGCATATGCTCGCCGTCGCGTATCACGTCGATACGGGGCGCCACCACAAGCGCGAGCTGTTCCACCTGCCGTTTGGCGCGGATTTCCTGAATAATGGCAAGGGCGGTATTGGCAAGAATCACGACGATGAAAAACAGATGGCCGATACTCGTAACGTCGGGGCGCAAAATAAGGATCGCCAGATTGACGGCAAATATAATCAGCCAGATGAGGTTAAAGAATGTGCAGATATTGTCCGCAAAAATCTTTTTGTAAGTCTTGGCGCTGGGGTCGGGAATAATATTCTGGTACCCCTTTTTTTTGCGTTCTTCGGCTTCGGCGGCGGTAAGCCCCTTTTCGGGATCGGGACAAAGACGCGCAATCGGCGCTCTTTCAACGGTCTTTTTCATAGTTTCTCCGTAGTCATGAATTTCCGCACGCTTCGCGCGCGAAGATAGAATATACATACGCTATTTATTGTAACACACCCCACGGAAATTGTCAATGAATTCGCGGGAATGTCTTTTGTTTTCTTTCGTTTACAAAAGCAGGAGAAACGCCCGAATATGCTTTTCATCTATGTCCTCCCGCGCCGGCGCCCATGTTCTTTTATCCCGCCGCGGCGGGAAAAGAAAAAACGGCGGGACTGAGTTTCCGCTCAGTCCCGCCCCGGCGTTACTCCAGTTCAAACGCGCCGGTATACAATTGATAATACGTGCCTTTTTCGGCAATAAGCGCCTCATGATTGCCGCGTTCGATAATCCGGCCGTGGTCAAGAACCATGATGACGTCGGAATTTCTGACCGTGGACAAGCGGTGCGCGATCACAAAGACCGTGCGCCCCTCCATCAGTTTATCCATACCGCGCTGTACAATGGCTTCGGTACGCGTGTCAATGGAGGAGGTCGCCTCGTCCAGAATCATGACCGGCGGATCGGCCACCGCCGCGCGGGCGATCGCCAGAAGCTGCCGCTGTCCCTGCGAAAGGTTACTGCCGTTTGCGTGAAGAACCGTGTCGTAGCCGTTCGGCAGACGCGAAATGAAATCGTCCGCGCCCGCAAGACGTGCCGCGGCGCGGCAGGCTTCGTCATCGGCGTCGAGGCGGCCGTATCGGATATTCTCCATGACCGTACCGCTGAAAAGATTCGTGTCCTGCAATACGATGCCGAGGGAACGGCGCAGGTCGGCCTTTTTTATCTTGTTGATATTGATGCCGTCATAACGTATTTTACCGTCGGCAATATCATAAAAGCGGTTGATAAGATTGGTTATGGTCGTTTTGCCCGCGCCCGTCGCGCCGACAAAGGCCACTTTCTGACCCGGTTCGGCATAGACGGAAACGCCGTGCAGCACGGTTTTCCCCTCTTCGTAACCGAAATCCACGTCCGTGAGGCGCACGTCGCCGCGGAGAAGCGTATAGGTGACGCTTCCGTCGTCTTTATGCGGATGCTTCCATGCCCAAATACCGGTATGCTCCGGCGTTTCCGTCAGATTGCCGTTTTCGTCGTATCTGGCATTGACAAGCGTGACGTAGCCGTTGTCTTCCTCCGGCTTTTCGTCCATCAGCGAAAACAGGCGTTCGCCGCCCGCCGCGCCCATAACGATGGCGTTGATCTGCTGGGAAAGCTGGTTGATATTGCCCGTAAACTGCTTTGTCATGTTGAGGAACGGCACAAGAACGGTAATATTGAAAGCGAGGCCGGAAACGCTGACATTCGGCAGATTCGTCACGAGGAAAATACCGCCGATCACCGCCACCAGCACATAAAGCACGTTGCCGATATTCATAATGATCGGGCCGAGCGTATTGGCATACGCATGGGCGCGGTAACTGTCTTCGTACAGCGCGTTGTTGATTGCGTCAAAATCGCGTTTGGAGGCGGTTTCATGCGAGAAAACCTTGACGACCTTCTGGCCGTTCATCATTTCCTGCACATAGCCTTCGGTTCTCGCAACGGCCTCCTGTTGCCGCACGAAATACCGCGCGGAGCCGCCGCCGATCTTCTTGGAGACAAACAGCATGGCCACAACGCCGAGCAATACGACGAGCGTCATCCACAGGCTGTAATAGATCATGATGGCCAGCACGGCAAGAACGATAATGGCCGAATTGAGAAGCGCGGGCAATGCCTCGGAGATCAACTGCCGCACAGCGTCGATGTCGTTTGTGTAGAAACTCATGATGTCGCCGTGTTTATGCGTGTCAAAGTAGCGGATCGGCAGGTTCTGCATACCGTCGAACATCGTGCGGCGCAGTTTCGCGAGGAATCCCTGCGTGATATGCGCCATCAGTTGCGTATAAAGCGTAATCGCCGCAATGGAGATGAGGTAGAGGATTACAAGAAGCGCAAGAAGCGGTACGATCTCTGCGGAGGCGCCCGTCCAGTCGCGCGCCGTATAATGCGTTTCGATGACTTCAAGAACCTTCTGGATAAAAACGGCGGGAATAGCCGCGGTCACCGACGATATGACGATACAGACGGCCGTAACGGGGACGAGAACGGGATAATAGCGGCAGAGCAGACGGATAAGGCGCATAAGCGTGCCAGCGCTCTTTTTCCGATCACGGTTATCAATCATTTTCATTCTGCTGTCCTCCGCTTGTCTGTTGTTCATACACTTCCCGGTAAATATCGCATGTCAGGAGAAGTTCCTTGTGCGTACCGGCCGCCGCGATCCGCCCCTGATCGAGAACCAGAATCATATCGGCATCCTCAACGGAAGAGATACGCTGTGCGATGATGATCTTCGTTGTTTCGGGAATATAGGTACGGAATCCTGCGCGGATACAGGCGTCGGTTTTCGTATCGACGGCGCTTGTCGAGTCGTCGAGGATCAGAATCTTCGGCTTTTTCAGAAGCGCGCGGGCAATGCACAAACGCTGTTTCTGGCCGCCGGAAACATTGGTACCGCCCTGTTCGATATGCGTATCGTATCCTTCCGGGAAACCGCGCACAAAATGGTCCGCGGCGGCAAGGCGACACGCTTCTTCGATCTCTTCATCGGTCGCGGCGGGATTGCCCCAACGGAGATTTTCTTTGATCGTTCCCGAAAACAAAAGGTTTTTCTGCAAAACCATCGCCACCGCGCCGCGGAGCGTGTCGATGTCATAATCGCGCACGTCCACGCCGCCGACCTTCACCGATCCGACGGAAACGTCGTAAAGCCGCGGAATCAGCTGAACCAGCGTGGATTTTGAAGAACCGGTACCGCCGATCACTCCGACCGTCATGCCCGACGCAATATGCAGGTCAATATCGGCCAGCGCGTATTTTTCGGCGTTTTTGGCGTATTTGAAAGAAACGTTATCGAAATCCACCGAACCGTCGGCCACGGCGGTAACGGGATGCGCGGGATTTTTCAGCGTAGGCTCTTCGCCGAGGACTTCGCAGATACGCTTGGCGGATTCGACCGACATGGTGATGATAACATAGATCATCGCGAGCATCATAAGCGAAATGAGAATCTGCATGCCGTAGGTCAGCATGGCGGAGATCTGTCCGACGTCAAGATCGCGGCCGCCGCTTGTAATCGTCATGCGCGAACCGAAGAACAGAACGAAAATCATGTTGAAATACAGGCATATCTGCATGACCGGGCGATCCCATGCAACGATGCGTTCCGCACGCGTGAAATCGGCGCAGATGTCGTCCGTTGCGGCGCCGAACTTCTTTTTCTCGTATTCTTCGCGGGCAAAGCCTTTGACAACGCGCATACCGCGGACGTTTTCTTCGATGGATTCGTTCAGGCGGTCATATTTCTTGAAGACGCTGCGGAACGCGGGCATGGCCTTTTTGCCAATCATAAACAGCGCAAACGCCAGCACGGGCACGGCGATGACAAACGCGGTAACGAGAAAGCCTCCCATTATGTAGGCCATCACGATGGAAAAGACAAGCATAAGGGGACTGCGGATTGCGGTACGGATGATCATCATGTAAGACATCTGCACGTTCGACACGTCGGTCGTCATACGCGTGACGAGCGAAGAAGGGGAAAATTTGTCGATATTATCGAACGAATAGTCCTGCACTTTATAAAACAGATCATGCCGGAGATTCTTCGCAAAGCCGGCAGAGGCGCGGGAACAGGTATATCCCGCAACGCCGCCGCAAACCAGCGACAGACAGGCCATCAGAACCAGAATAAGACCGATTTTTATAATCGTGGCGATCTCGGCGCCGGCCTTGATGCGGTTCACGAGATTGGAGGTGATAAAGGGGATAAACGTTTCGATAACCGCTTCGCCCAATATGAAAATCAGCGTGAGAATCGTTTCTTTTTTGTACTCTCTCACGCACTGCGCCAGCCTTTTCAGCATAAACGGGATTCCTTTCCGCCGCTATGCGGCATGTAAAGTCGAAAATAAGCCGTGAAAAAGAAGCGCCCGCGGGCACCTGTTCCACGACAGTCGGTTTTGCTATTATACCGCGTATTTTTTTATTTGTCACGCGGAATTTCAAGCATTTAACAATTTATTTACAATACAATATAAGGATTCGGATAAGAAAACGGGGAAAAAAGCCGAAAAAATGCTTTGATCCCCGTTTTTCCGTTATGTCGCCGTTCAGGCGTTCGTATAGTTGTCGAAATATCCCTGCACGAGAACGACCGGCGTTCCTTTATCGCCCGAACCGCTGGTCAGGTCGCAAAGAGAGCCGATAAGATCGGTCAATTGCCGCGGTGTTGTGCCCTGCGACGCCATGTTGCCCACAAGGTTGCCGTCTTTTTTGCGGATGCTTTCCGTAATGGCCTTTTTCAGCGCCTCGCCGGAAAGATCTTTGTAATCGTTGTCCGCAAGATACTTCAGTTTCAGTTCGTTCGGCGTACCGATAAGGCCGTCCGTAAAGGCGGGAGAAACCACGGGATCGGCAAGTTCCCAGATCTTACCCTGAGGATCTTTGAAGGCGCCGTCGCCGTATACCATCACTTCCACGTGTTTGCCCGTCGCGTTCAGGATACGCGCCTGAATATCGTCGACAAGCGGACGGCATTCGCGGGGGAACAGTTTGACTTTGTCTTCGGTCGCCTTATTGGAGCCGAGAAGTCCGTATTTCGCATTGTAACCGCTTCCGTTCACCGGGGACGTCATGATCTCGTCAAGACCGAGCGCCACGGCAGCGCCTGCCTCTTTCAGGATCCGTTTGGTGCGGGCGCGGGTATGAATGTCGCAATGGATCACGGTGTCTGTATAATCGAGAATGGCCTTGGCGTGGTTCGCAAAGACGATTTCAACTTCCGCGCCGGCCTCGCGGCAAAGTTCGCCGTAATAGGATACATAGTCCACGCCCGTGAATTCATGTTTGTTTTCGCCGAACAGGGCGCGGTAACGTTCCAGCGTCAGAACGTCGCTGTAAGGATTTACTCCGGCCGCGTCGAGTTTATCGAGGCTGACAAGCTGGTTACCCACTTCATCGGAAGGATAGCTCAGCATCAGGACGACCTTTTTCACGCCCATGGCGATACCGCGGAGACAGATGGCAAAACGGTTGCGGGAAAGGATCGGGAAAATCACACCGACGGTTTTGCCGCCCGTTTTTTCCTTTACGTCGGCCGCAATGGCGTCGACCGAGGCATAGTTACCCTGCGCGCGCGCCACGACCGATTCGGTAACCGCGATTACGTCGCGGTCGCGGATCGGAAAGCCTTCCGCCTCCGCCGCCTGCAATACACTGTCGGTCACGATTGCCGCGAGATCGTCTCCTTCGCGGATAATGGGGCAGCGGATACCGCGCGACACGGTACCGACTCTGCGTTCGTTTGTATTCATGATATTCCTCTCCGGAGCCGTATTCGGACAACTCCTAAAATTTACTTCATACGCTTTTGCAGGGGCGGCAGAAACGCCGTCCGTGCAACGCACTCTTTCAGTATACCACATCTGCCGTTATTTTTCAAGGTTATGTCCGATTTTTATTTATACATTTCCCTTATACCGGGAATTCGGTTGCGTGATAAACAACGTCCGTGCAACGCGTGCGTATGCCGGAACATCGGCCGGCCGTAGCGTATCATTCCGCCGCGGTTGTGAAATATCTGCAACTATACAAACTTAAGTTTACAATTTACTTGTTTTCGCGTCGCATTATACGTTGCGCGGCATGCGTCTTTATACCGTCCCCGACGAGCCGGGGACGGTATACCTCATTTCTGTACAGAGATCCGTACACTGCCGCTTATCGTTTCGATCTCGCAAAGACCGCCGGAAGTGGAAGCCGGCGTATCGACCCGGCCGCTTTGGGTATGCGTTGCGAATATTTTATCCGAAAGCAGCGTGCCGCTGACATCGCCCGACGTCGTTTTCACTTTGATGGACGCGGCGTCCGAGGAACGGAAGCGCACGGCGCCCGACGTCGTTGTGATATGGGCGGCACCCGATGCCGTTACCCCTTCAAGCGCGACTTCGCCGCTTGCGGTTTCCAGATTCAGACCGCCGCAGGCCATGTCTTTAAGCTGAATCCGGCCGCTGGCGGTGTGAGCGGTGACATGCGCGTCCGTCACCGCCGATGACTTAAACAATATGTTGCCGCTTGCGGTCGAAAGTTCCGCCGCCGAAAAAGACAGATTTCTCACCTCGATATTACCGCTTGCCGTTCCGAGCGTCAGCGTTTCCGCTTCCGCGTCACGGCACAGGATATTGCCGCTCGCACCGCCGACGGTGATACGGCCGAAGCGGCCGCAGGACGCGATCTCCGTATTGCCGCTTCCGATCGTCACCTGCATGTAGTCATACGCTTTCTGCGGCAGATAGACCGTCACCGACGCACCGACATTGCCGCAGGAGAAAAACACGACGTGTTCGTTCCACGAACGGTTATCCGCAACAGATACCTGTAGTTTGCCGCCGACGATCTCCACGGTCGGCACGGCCTTTTTATGCGTATACGTCTCCACGCGGCATACGCCGTCTTCGGCGAGCGCAAACTTCAGGTCTTCCGAGGAAAGCGCGACCGAAATCTCCGTAAATTCCTCACCGGGTGTGTATACATGCTTCTCCATGTCCGTGTTATTCACACCGATCTTGCCGATGTCCCAACCGGCCGCCGCCAAAGCAATAACGAACGTGACGCACCCGATAACAATCAGAATGACAGCCGTCAACAGACATTTATTTATATTTTTCATATTCGTCAACTCCTTTTAATAATGAGGGTTTTCAAACCGCGTATCAGTTTTTTCCCAATAAAGGCAACGCCCTTCGCCACATATCCCGCGCCGACAAAAAGCAGGATTGCCGCGCCGGCCGCGACAAAGGCGACAGCCAGAAGAATAAGACATTCGACAAACCGTCCCATAAACAAGGAGACGATGCCCGAAACAAAGCAGATCGGCGACGAAAGCACGAGCGCCAAAACCGTCGCATACACGGCGACCACAACCGACCACAGCACGATATAAATGCCGAAGAACAAAACCGCCGCCGTCAACAGAAGAGACAGCCAGATCGGCGCGCCGAGCACGAGAAGCAGAATTTCCCATGTGCGCAAACGGCGTTGCGGTTTGACTTTTGCCGCCAGCACCTTGGTGAGCGGGGCTTCCATCAGGATCTGTTTTGCCGCGTCGGACGGCGACCCGATTGCCGCTACGGCGTCGTTTTCGTTCATACCGTCTTCCATGGCGTCGCTGATGATCTCTCTGTAATATTCTTCCGACTTGCGGATATCCTCTTCGGAAAGTCCCGAAAGAGAACGGCGCAGTCCGGCAAGAAATTCATTCTCGGTCATGACTTTCTTCCTCCCTTATCACAAATGCATACATTCTGTTCATTTCCTCCCAATCTTTCGTAAAAGACTCGATTCGCTCGCGTCCCCGCGGCGTAATACTGTAATACTTCCGAAGCCGGCCGTTATGTTCCACCGCTTTTACGGTGAGAAGCGACGCCGCCTCCAGCCGACGTAAAATCGGATACAAAGTCGATTCCGATATTTCCACATACGGTTCTATATCCTTTACGATACGGTAACCGTAGGAATCCTTGTTCTTGATGGCCGCCAGTACGCAGACATCAAGAAATCCCCGTTTCAATTGAATGTCCATCATATACCTCCCTTCGCATAATACTATACCACACACAGTATATGCTGTCAAGAGGAAACCGAAAACTTTTCATAAAAAAACGTGCGGAGAACATTTTCTCCGCACGGTCGGCGTTGTTTATTATCCGAAAACGGGTGAGGGCAGGGGTTGCCGGCGGTCTGCCGCAAGGGAAATCCGCTCGCATCGCAGTCGGGAATCAGCCGCATGATCAACGATCTCGAAAAAGAATGGGGATTTTCTCTCCTTGAAAGATGTCACACAGGCGTCAGGCTGACGGGCGCGGGGGAAAAACTTCTGCCGTATGCGCAACATTTCTGCGACGGCTATATGGATCTGCAGTCGGAAGTGGACGCCCTGCGGGGCGCACGGACAGGAAAAATACGCATCGGCGTGTTTTCCAGCGTGGCCACGCACTGGATACCCGCCGTTATCAAGGCCTTTCAGCATGACTATCCGCTTGTGGATTATGAACTACTGCTCGGCGATTATAAAGAGATCGAAGAGTGGATACGTTCCGGACGGGTCGATTGCGGCTTTCTTATCACGTCCGTGGCGTCGGATCTTGAAACGATTCCGCTCATGCAGGATCCGTTTCTTGCCGTTCTTCCCGAAAATCACCCTCTGACGGCGAAAGAAAAGGTTTCTCTCTCCGCGTTATGCGAAGAGCCGTTTCTCCTGCTTGAGCGCGGCTCCAACACGGAGATAGCCGATCTTTTCAAAAAACACGGCTGTATTCCGCAGGTGAATTTCACAACATGGGACGACTACGCCATCATGGCCATGGCGGAAAGCGGCCTCGGCGTCGGTATTCTGCCCGAACTGATCCTGAAACGCACCCCGTACAGGATTGCCGCGCGAAAACTCGACGTGCCGGCCTACCGCGAAATCGTTCTGGCGCTTCGTTCCGTAAAAAACGCGCCGCTTGTCGTGAAACATTTCCTCGGTTATCTGAATTTCCGCGATTCCGGAAAAAACGGAACGCGTGAAACCTGACGCCGTTCCCGGATATAAAAAGAGGGGGCAGGATAAAGTCCTGCCCCCTCTCTGCCGGGAAAGGCGTTTTTTTAACTTATTTTCCGAGGGTATATTTCACAACCCAGCCGTTCGGAACGAAAAATCCGTATACGTCATTTCCGGCGCTGTCTTTGGCAACAAGGGGCGTTGCCGCCGAGCCGTCGGCATAACTGTAGGAGAGACGGTAGACATAGTGACAGAATCCCTCTCCGACGGTGATCTTGCCGTCCTTTACCGTAATGGTCGCGGTCCCGACATTATACCACGATTTTTCGTGATAATATTCCCGCTTACCGCCCGTTTCGCCGGCGGCATCATAGGTGAGATGATCGCCCGCAACGGCAACATCGGTGTAGGTCGCGTCAACGGAAAGGTCAATCTTCTTTTTCGTGCCGTCTTTGGCAAGGTAGAAATAATCGCGGAGCGGCGTGCGGTTTTCGTCGCGCGCGGCGGTAACGTATACATATTTCCCGTCGGCGTCAACAAGAACCGGCAGCCCCGTTTCGTCATAAAGATTACCGTAACGCAAAGAACCGTTTTTCGCCATCGTTTCGCCGCCGATTGTCAGAATATGATTGCCGTCGCGGAAAGACAAATGCGCGATCGTTTTGTAACGCGCCACTTCGGTTCCGTTTGCGTCATTCAGAGCATAGGCTTCGATCTTTGTGCCGTTGTACACCACGTGCATTTTCAGATCCTCGCCGTTATCGCCGACAAAAACGAGGCTTTCCAGAAGTTCCGCATTGCGGGAACTCATGGTCGCGCGGGTATAGCGCAGATCCATTCCGACCATCTGGGAGCTGGTCAGATTAAAAAGTCCTTCCTCGTAATAGCCGCTGAAGCGGTCGCGGTATACATCGGTATAACCGTCGGTTCTGAGATGCATACGGGTAAAGCTCCACGGATGATTTTCAAGATTGCCCCAAACGACGTTCTTGGAATTACTGCGACAGTAGAAATAGGACGCGTCGGGATACGTGTCGAAATGCAGGGAAGAAATGGTCGTGCCGACGCAGAAAGAGGGAACGCCGCACACTTTGCCCGATGCTTCGCAATGGTTGTCGCCGTAGAAAATTCCTTTGACATTCGTACGCGTGGCAAGCGCTTCGCCAAGCGCCGCGTCGCCGTTCGAAAAAAGATGCGCCGCAAGATACGTCGTGTCATAGGAATCGGAGAGAATATCCTCCAGAACTTCCTCATTGCATCCGACGTACTGCGTAATATCACCGGCCACGTTTATCGACGTGACATTAGGGTCATACACATAAGTAAACGGATTCAGAACCGCTACCGAAGCGATCTTCTCGTAGGACGTTCGGTTCATTTCCGAGGCGTTCGTATAATAGGTATATCCCGCATCATGATATTTTTCAAGTTCGGAATCGGTAAGATTTGTCACAATACGGACTTTCCCGTCCATACGCACGGCGCGGACAAGGAAATTATCGGGTTCATAGCCGAAAATGTCGCCGTAATGATAAAGGTTTTCCCAAGGTTCCCACGACACTTCGCCGGTTTCGTAGTCATAGAGGAAATCCCAGTCGTGGTTGCCGACGGCCACAAAATAGGGAATATGGAAATCGGTGAGCTGCGAAAAATACTTTTCTTTCAGCACATAATTGAAATCGAAGCCCGATCCCCAGAATTCGTCAAGCGATTCGCCGAGGAAGTAGGTTCCGGCAATGGCATTTCCGTTTTCCGCGGCTGATTCGTCGTAGCTACCCGCGGTATTGTTGTGCCGGTAATTGTTCCAATAGCGCTGATCGGACGGCAGGAATTTTCTGTAGCAACCGTCGTTTCTGCTGTTATCGCCGAGGAAAAGCACCATATCGTACTCGCCGCGGCGGTACATGGCGCAGAGTTCATCCATCACCATCTGCAAACGCGTTTCGTTGTCCCAGCCGAAGAACTCGGATTCGCCCCAGTAGGAATTGCTGTGCAGATAACTGCCGCCGGTAACAGAACTTTTCTCATACGTACCGCTGAAATGCAGGTCGGTCACATAAAGAACCCGCAGTTCGCCGCCGGTTTTTTCAGGTTCTTCCTGTCTTTCCGATTCGGAATCTTTTTCGGAACTGTCGTCATTATCGTTCACGCTGCAGGAGACGCAACCGAAGAGGAAAATGAAAACGAGTAAAAGAGAAAGAAGTTTTTTCATCGTCATTTGTGAATCCTCCCAATATATGCCTTTTTTATGATACCTTTATTGTATCATATGCCTATAAAATTGTCAAGGCGCAGATTGACACGACTTTTTCACTCTTGGTGGATTTTTTGCGCACATTTTTCACCAAACGGATCAATATTCTCCCTCGCCGTGAGTCCAGTCCAAGAAAGAGGGTTGTACATACGCCGTAATGCCTTTCGGCTCAAAATACCAGTCGCGATCGCCGTGCGTGGAAACATCTCCGTAACCGATCACGCAGAACCATGCGCTGTCATAACGGTTGCCCATCAGTTCGTCGCGCGTGAGATCGAACGTAAAATGCTGGACGTCTTTATGTTCGGGAACAAAGTGACGGATCGGGAAGCCGTTACGGATCACCGTGATCTTCTTCAGCGGATACCCGGTCATATGCAGTTCGATGTCCACATGGTAACTTTCCTTGTCAAAGGGCAGAATTCCGCCGGGGAGCGCGCCGTCCACCGTATAGGTCAGAAACGCGCCGGCATTGGTCGTTACGGAGAAATGACCCGCGCGGAGCGCCGTCACAATGCTGTTTGCGTCACGTTTTCCGTCCGTGAAAACATAGGCGCAACTCTGCCCCGGCTTATAACGCGTGCCGTCATGCGTATCGGTCGTGCACTGGTAATACATGCGGCGGTTATGATTATAAAGATCGAACAACGTGCGGAAAGAGGAGATATTCTCGACCATCGGAATATCCTTATGCTCGGTGGCCACCCACCAGGAGCGGAAGTACGGATTGGCGGCGGTATTGTTTGACGCATTGTCGGGGTGATTCAGCATCGGGCAGTAAAGATTTCCCTCGGGATTGTGCTGTTCGGCATAGCGGAGCCAGTACCCCTCGGACTTGCCTTTATAATCAATATTGAACGGCACATTGAGGAAGTTCATATGCGTGCGGTTATTGACGCATTCCTGACCGGGGATCGGGCTGAAACGTCCCTCTTCCGCCCAGGTGTAAACACCGTTGTCCACAATATTTTTTCCGCCGTGATCGGTAAGGAACATAAAGTCAAGGCCGTTGCAACGTCCGACTTTCGTAATTACGCGCGGCGTACAGCAGGCGTCTTCATAGCCGCTGTGAACATGGCAGTCGCCGCGGAGCCATCCCTCCGGCAACGTCAGGAGGCGGCGGAAACTGACGGTGGCCTCGGTGTCGTCGCCCGCGGGCATCGGCATCTCTACCATATCGTAATGCGCACCGGCGTCAAAGACAAGGCGCAGGTCGCCTTTCACATACGGTACTTTATGCGTTTCGCTGTAAAGGCGGTCGATCACCACGTCGATATGGGTTCCGCGCATAATGGAAACGCGATAATCCTCTTTTCCCGTGCAATGCGGCGTGAACCACGCATAGGGGAACGGACGGTCGGGTTTTTTGAAGAACATGGCGTACCCGTTCCACGCGGAAATACGGAATTCACCGGTATGTTCCGCACAAACGCGGTAATAGCCGGGATCGCCGGCGGTCGTAATGTCGGTTTCATACCACGCGGCATAATCGGGAATCCACTTCGGGAGGATTTCCTCTCCGGACGGACGGAAAATGCGCGCCTTGGGGTTCTGCACGCGGAACGTCGTGATTGTCAGCGGTTCATCGGTTTCGGGAACGGCGACGTATACTTCCGCTTTGCCGGCGGGAAACAGCAGCGATTCTTCGATAAACCGGGCATGCCATACGCCGGGACCTGTCAGAAGAAAAGGATAAGCGCCGCTTTCCTCGTCGGCGGAGAGAGTGAACGTGACTTTTTCCTGCGGAACGGCCGGGCTCAGCGTAACGGCGTAAACGCCTTTTTCCAGCGTTACGTCTTCACCGAAAACAACGCGGCGGCTATGGGTTGCCGTTTCGTCCAGCATCGTCATGACCGGGAGAGAAGCGCCCGTGCTGTCGCAACGGAAAACGGCGCCGTCACGCGTTGCATAAACAAAAAAGCGGGAAGTGTCGGTACCATTGAAAATAAGTTCTTGTTTCATTGCGAAAAACTCCTTTTTACAATTGAAATGTACGCTTATGTTTACAAAAATGTTGGAATCAACAATGAGTCGCGCCAAATGCAGCGGAACCGGAAAGAAAGCAAAAACGGGAACGGAAGTGGGGACGGGAACGGAAGCGAAAACGAGGATGGGAACGGAGCAGCGGTTTCCGCGCGCGGCACAGATACGGGATGTTATACGCCGTCTTACTGCCGGAAATAAAGCCGGCCCCCGTCCGTTTCCATTTTACCACAGATATAAAGAAACGGGCGGTAAAAATCAACATAAAAGCGCGTAAAAATGCGGTAAATCGGTATGAACGTCTTGTTCCCGCAACTACAGTCACATTATAGCGCCTGCCTGCGAACCTGTCAAGAGAATTTTGCCGCGCACCCGACGAACGCCGACGACATAAAACAGAAAACGGCGCAAACCGCCGACCGAAAAAACCGCCCGCTTCCGCACAAAGTCGAAAGCGGGCGGTTTGTCGGCGGGAAAATCTGCCCGTTGCCCGGCCGTATATCGCTGAAAGAGCGATATACGGCGGTTTCCGATTTCACGGAGGGGTCAAGACCCGTTTCGTGAAGATCAGCGGTTAAACCATTCGCCGAGGTATTCCATATACGGAATATACATACCGTAGATGACATTGCCGTTTGCGTCGGTTTCGCGGCGAACGTCGCTTTCCGTAACGGTACTGCTGTCGGCATAGGTCAGGGTATGCACATAGGAGAAGTGGCAGTAACCCTCGCCGGCAACGATCTTGCCGTCGCGGATTACGATCTGGGAGGACACTGTACTTGCCGTGTTGACCGCAGGATCGACGTAATACTTCGACTGTTTGAAATACGCATGATTCTGTACGTCTTCCGCCGTAACAAGATAAATATCGGTGATAACGATATTCTGTCCGCCGTTCGTTCTGGATTCCGCAAGCGTGCTTTCCAGGCTTACGAGTTCGCCGGCCTTGTTCTTATAGAACCATTCGCGCTGATACGGAATATCGAGATCGCGGCCATAGGTTGCGTTGAATGTCTGCATCGACGCTTCGGAGGTCTTCTCCACGGCGGTATAGAATACATAGTCGCCGTTCTGATCGACATACACCCAGTCGCCCTTTTCGTCGTAGAGGTAATGACCCGAAATGTCGCCGTGAACGCCCACAAGATAATAGGTGGCGCCGTTAAAGGTAACGGCTTTACCCTCATCGGACATTGCCGTGAACACGCCGCTTCTTGCAAGGGTCAGTCCTTCGGCCTGGCCGAGCAACTGACCGGACAGCGTATAAACATTGCCCGCGGTATCAATGCGATACTTGTAGGACATGAACGTGCCTTTCGTGTATTCTTCCACGAGGTAGGAGAAACTCTGGCCGACCGTTACGGCGTCTCCGCCGACAAACACTTTGCGTGCGCCGGTCTTACCCTTGGCCGTGGCCTCGGCTTCGGTATAGAGTTTCGTGTCGCCCTTGTAGACGTAGTAGAAGTTGTGTGCGGCGAGCGACGCGGGAGCGGTGGCGCGGACATATTTTGCGTCCCAACCGGTCACGGTATCGAACGTCAGGCGTGCCTGCGTACCGTTTTCAAGGAAGAACGAGGGATGTACGCGGGTGGCGTACGAAGTGTCGCCGTGCACTCTCAGAACCATGTAGTTCCAGGAATGACGCGAGAAGTCGCCCCAGATTCTGTTGCCGATTTTGGGATTGCCGCGATCGTAATAATACTGATTGTCGGGTTCGGTATTGCCGTCGCCGTCGATATCGGCATAATAGTAGTCAATATCGTATGCAGAAGAGAAGTGACCGACGACCCAGTAAGGAATCGTTGCGTAGTAATGCTCTTCGTCGTGCACGTCGCCGTAGAACGCGCCCTGTACATTGTCATAACCGTCAATCATCATTTCCATATCGGATTTAATTATCAGATGGCTGACCATGAACGTCTGGCCGTAACCTTCGGAAACGGTGCGATCCAGCATACTCTTGATCATATCCTGTTTCAGCGCGGCGCTGGAATAACGGATCGTCTGTCCCGTATAGTTCTTCACGCCGTCGATCGTGATAACGCCGACGTCGGTGAAATATTGATAGGTATCCATACCGAATCCGTTCGTCATAACGAATGCGCCGAGTTTTTCGTCTGCGTCGGTGACAGTTTCTTCACTGACATAGAAATCGTAGCAATTCGTATCGGACGCGTATTTTTCTTTGAAAGCGCTGAGTTCCGCTTCGGTCATCGGCGTCAGGATCTTCACTTCGCCGTTACGGCGGATAACGCGAACGAGGAAGTTCACGGAATCGCTGTCGGAATAGTGGATATACTCATCGTTGTCGTCGCGGAGGTACGAACCGTTATCGGTTTCGGTTCTGTGACCGAGCAGTTCCGCGTAATGGTACATATTTTCCCACGGCGTAAAGTCAAGGTCGTCTTTATTCTTGCTGTAGGTGTACTGATAGTCGTGGTTACCGTTTGTGATATAATACGGAATACCGTTTGCCGAAAGCTGATCGAAGAAGAGTTTCTTCACCACGTTCGACACGTTGATCGGAGATTCCCAGAAATCCGCGCAGGTCGGACCTTCAGGATCGTTATAGACCGTATTGCCTTTCTTAAGCAGGTCTTTATAGGTTACGTTGTTGATCTCAAACTTCACATACGGTGCGTCGTTCATCGCCTGGTCGCCGAGAATAAAGAGCAGGTCAAATTCGCCGTTCTTATATTTTTCGATGACTTCGTCCATGATGCGCTGGAGTTTTTCATCCGACGTCCAGCCGTAAATATCATATTCCGCAGTGTAATAGTTGAATTCTTTCAGCGACTTCTGATTACCGACCGTCCAGCCGAATCTCTGAGAGGTTTTCAGCGTAGTGCCGTTGTAATACTTCACCTGCTGCAGGGCATTCGTACCGGTGTAATGCGTATCGGTGAGGAGGAACGTGCGGAGCGTTTCTTCGCTCTTGTAAGTGTTCGGCTTCATCGTGTAAACCAGTTCGCCGAGCGCGCCGGTCTCTTCATCGTATTCATACACGCACGCCGAAACGGTAATGGTATTGATGCCGTTCTGCGCCGTACCGTTAAAGGTCTGCACCGAACCGTAATTCTTGTGGAGAGACGTAAGCTGATATGCGAAAGCGTTTCCGTTCGCGTCTTCGCCCGTGACGTCAACAAGAATCTTGTAGGTCTTGCCCGTGCAGTCGATAATGTCCATTGTCAGATCGAAGACGCCGGTATCCTTGTCTTCAAGCATATAAGAGGGCGATATGGCGATGGTTTCGTCTTCGCTATAATCGCCGACGCGGGTCAATGCCATCAGATTGAAGTGGAAATAGCCGCTGGAAACCACCATTTTCAGCGTATGCGTACCGGCTTTCAGGTTCAGCGTTCCGACCGAAAGCGGCATGGCGGTGGTGGAACAGTCGCCGAGCGTCTGTTTACCGAAGATCTTCTTTATCGGCAGGAACGAATTCGATTCGGCGGACACCGTAATAACGGGGCCTTCGGTGGAACCGAGAACCGAGAGGTCGTATGCGCCGTCTTCGGGAACCGTGACATCGAAATAAACGATGGAGGGATAGTCCTTCGAGCCGCGGAGGAAGAAGCCGTTCTGGTAGAGATTGATGCTGGATCCGAGCGTACCGGATTTACCGAGCACATTGGTAAGCGACGTGTCGGCGGTCTTGATCTCGGACGATGCGTAAACCACAGAGGCGCCGTCTGCTTTCATGAGCGCGGAGGGCGTGAAAGCGATGGAGTCAAGGCCGAGGCAGGTACCCGTCTGGTTGACGGTGATGCTGATGTTGAGTTTGTTTTCGCCGGCAAGAAGCCAGATATAGCTTTCGGCTTCTCCGTCAAATGCACCGTAACGCACTTCGGCCGAAACGGCGTAATCGCTGTCCTGCGTTGCCGTAGGCCATATCGTCGATTTGCCGAGACGCGCTTCGGCGGAGCCGTGCTTATTGAAAGCGGCGTAGGTTTCGTTCCGTATATTCACATACTGGATATAGCCGCCCGTCGTATTGCACTTCAGGTCGATGGCATAGGCGCCTTCTTTTTCGGCATAGACCGTAAAGGTGGCGGTATTACCGTTTCTGAAAAGGCGGGTCTCGCCGTCATCAAGGAGAGACGCGCCGCTTGTCGCGTTCATCTCATCGGCGTGAACGGCAAAGGCATACGGGATATGCGCGAACGTTTCCGATTCGCTCTTCGTTACGGAGAAAGCGGAAGCGTCGATCTTCTTCACGCTGTTTTCGCCGCGGCATACAAGGATTTCGGACGCGGTGTGATAATCCGTATCCACCATAAAGACGCGGACGGACGCGATCGTTGCGCTTTCAATCGGCGTAACGGTGAAGGTAAGTTCTTCCGTATACTCGGATTTCACGGCGTAGGTGCTGCCGACAAGGCTGTCTGCCTTATCGTAAGCGAGGCAGAGAACTTTACCGATGGGAAGACCCGTAGCGCGGACGCGCAGATCTGCCTGTGCGCCGAGCGAGACGGTCATGGTGTCGAGCGTCAGGCTGTTTGCGGGCGTTCCGATCTTCTTCAGAAGGAGATCGCCGACCGTTACATTGCCGTCTGCCGTCAGCGTGACGCGGTAGGTTTTGCCGCTTTCAAGCAATATGTCGCCGCCGATGTCGGTATCGGACAGGACAAACGCGCGTCCGGCAGGGACAGTAACGGAACAGTTGCCTACCGTTTTATTGTCCGCAAGGCGTGTGACGATGAAAGAGAGGGTCGTCGTGTTGTCGGCGCCGAGCAGAGCATAGAAGTTGTAGAAGCCGGTATCTTCAGCCGTGAATTCATACGTAACGGAGGTTCCGTCCGTAAGCACGCGGCCGCCGGTCATGGTATCGGCCGTGCCGCCCGTAAGGGAGGACGCGGGGATACGGGCGCAGTCTTCGCCGGAAACGGCGGAGCGGCGGAATACAAGGTTGGAGACGCCGACCGGATAATCGTTGTCGTTTTCTTTCAGGCAATACAGCGTGACGGTGTTATCGCCCGCGGCAAGGTACATCTGAAGAAGCGTCAGCGTTTCTTTTTTCGCGGAAACGCGGAAATCTTCGTCGGACGGGTTCTTCACGGTATAGTCGGCAGTGCCGTCAAGCGAAGCGAACGCTTTTCCGTTCACTTTATCGCTCGCGGCGCCGATGGCGTATACACGGCCGCCGAGACGGTTCACGTCAGCCTCCAGCGTATACACGCCGGCCGTTCTCACATTGACCGTAAACGTCAGGGCATAGGTCGTATCGCCGACGGCTCTGAGGAGCACCGTACCGTCGGAGAGGCGGACGGCCTGCCCGAGCACCGCGTCTGCAAGAGAAACGGTTATATTATCGGGATTCGGCAGAGCGCGGGATACGAATTTTTCAAACGCGGTGTATATTCTTCTGTGACCGACTTCAGAAAGCGCGCCGTTCTTCACGCAGGAAGCGACGGTTTCCGCGTCGGAGAAGTCAAGACCGCTGTCGGAAGCGGGATCGAAGAATACAATGCCGCTTGTCTGCATCAGCGTCTGGAATGCGTCTTTATAGGCCGCGGCCGTATTGCCGGCGGCGTTTGCCGCTCCGTCGGACGGAATGGCGGAAACGGCGACGACCGTGCGGGAAGCGTCGGCCTGCGCGGCGGCAATGACCTGTGCAAGGCCGTTGCGGTAAGCGTCAAGCGAAGAATCCGCGAGATAGTCCGCGTTGCTTCCGAAAATCAGCACAATATCGGCCGACGGGATCGACAGCGTATCGGACGCGGCATAAGCGGGAACCGTATAAACGGTGGTCGTCATATCGTATTTTGCGCCCATCATACCGAAAACGGTGCAGACTTCGTGATAGAGTCCGTGACCGAGCGTATCGGCACTGCCGATGACGGCGAGCGTTTTGTTTTTCAGCGCTTCGTCATAAAGCGTGTTGCCGGTGCTTTCGGCAAACAGACGGCTTTCATCAGCGGGCGTCAGGGTATAGACGGCGCCGCTGTAGGCGTCGGCCGCAAGAGAAAGGGCGTCTTTACCGTTTGCCTTTGCGGCAAAGCGGAGGCAGGTGTTGTTCTTTTCGGTGGTGACGGTATATACGAGACGGCCGCCGACCGCGCGGCAGGAAGCATAGGTGCCGGAAACGGCGCTGTAGCCGTTTGCCGTCAGGTTTTCTGTCGCTTCGGCGTCATAGGTGTATTCGCCGTTCCGGAGAGTATATACCAATACGGCGGGCGCTTTGGCATAATCGTTTACATAGCCGGCCGCCGCGGTGAAGGTAAGGGTCGTTCCGGCGTCACGGATGAAGATAAGGTCAGTATAATAACCGTTGTCTGCGGAATAAGGCAGTCCGGCATCGGAGAGAAGACCCGCGTTATAGGAGGTATCCACCGTTGTATAGGCCTTTTCTTTTGCAAGTTCACGGCAGACAAAGCGAAAATCGGTATAACCGATGTTCGTATTGTTTCCGTTCTGCACGGTGACGGTATATTCCGTACCTTTGACAAGGGAAATACCCTCTGCAATCTTCGTGTCGATAACGGCGATCGACGCATTGGAGAACGCGTAGTTCGTGCCGGTCGTCCAGGGAGAGTTCTTGGCAAGGAACGTATACGGAATCGAAGCGACCGGATTGTCCGGATCGTTCTTCGGCGCAATGATGACCGTAATATTGTTGTTGTTTTCCGACGCCACGTTCATATAGAGATCGAACGTGCCGGAAGCCGTGGCGGTGAACGTGTGCGTCACACTGCCGCCGCGGAACTGAATACCGCCGCCGCGGGTAGCGCCGTTCACGGTGGGGGCGTTGCCGTTCCCCGCGCTGCCGCTATAAGTGCCGGCGGCCGAGGCGTCCACATACATGGAGCCTGCCGTCTGCTTTGTTTCCAGCGCAAGCGAGAGGTTGTAAACGCCGATGGAAACGTCTTCGCCGCCATCGGGGCAAACGCTGAATGTAAAGTTATGTGTACCTTTTGTGAGGTAAATGAAGCCGAGCGTATCGCTTACGGCATAGGTCTCGTTCTGATTTTCCGCGGCGACCGTAAGATCCTTGTCGCCGTTGGTCTTGGCCTCTGTCGCGCTGTTGCCGAGACGTGTGGCCAAAGCGTGCGCGATCTGTTTGTCGGAGGAAAGGGATACGTACTGGATATAGGTATCCGCGCGGTTGGTCTTACCGTAGAGACGGTATACGCCCTCCACCTCGATGTCGGCGGTGAACGTCAGGGTGCCCTTGTTCGGCACTTTGACGGTCTTGCCGTCCGAAAGGAGCGCACTGCCGCCGCCCATCGTCATATCCGCGGCATTGGCGGTGAAGATGGTTTTGGGATTTTCGGGTTCGCTTTCCGCGGTTTCCGGCTGATAGAACAGGAAAATATCGGCGAGCGCCATCTGGAAATTGGACGAAAGCGTGAGCGTAAGTTCACCGGCAGGCAGAATCAGCGTGCCGAGTGCGTCCGTATACAGCGTAGCGCGCGACGCGTCCAGGTATTTCAGACCGGTAGCGGTAATTGCGGACGTCGCCACCGTATTGCCGTCGGCGTTCTTGGCGGCTATGCTCAGCGTTCTGCCATCCGGCAGAGCCGTCATAAGTCCGATTCTGTATTTGCCCGCAACGGGAACCGTTACGGTGTAATTGGCGTCGATTGTGGATTTGCCGGAGTTCGGGAAGTTCATAAACAGGAGATTGTTTACGCTCTTGCCGCCGAAATTCACCGTATTCTCACGGCTGACCGTCTGGGCGTCGGCATCTTTCAGATCTTCCGCGCCGAGCAGTACCGTGGTGTCTTCGATCTCGTCAGCCAACGTGAGGCGGGCGGCCGAAACCGAAAGCGGATTCTGTGCGCTTGCGGAAGAGGATACGACGCTGATCTTGTTTATCCCCGAATCCAGCGTGACAAAGCATTTGAAATCGACCATTTCCGCGTCGGAAGCCACGGCGCCGTCGTCGCTTACCGCGGTTTTGTCGGACAGCGACTGCATACGGGCGGTATAAGCGCGGTTATTCACATAGATCGTCACCGAGTTCAACTGTCCTTTGTTCGCCGCTTTCAGCGTAAGGCCGTAAACGCCCGGCAGGGCTTTATCCACCGTAAACGAAAGTCCGGCTACGGAAGTCGGCAGGACGATGGTCTTATCGTAACCGTCGGTGGCGGCGACCGTTCTGGCGTCGGTGTTCGCGGCGGTAAAGTTTTCGCCGTCAAGGCCGCAGACAGCCATCACGCGGCGAAGCGTTCTGGCGGTATAGTATACCGATTCGGTGTCCTCTTCGTTTTCCCTGTATTTATTAAGGAAATAATCCGAGAGTTCGTAAAGCGTGGTCGCGGCACCGTATTCGCCGTCGGCAGAACCGAAAACATCGCCGGCCGCACGCGTATAGGTAATCGTGGTATTGCCGTCTTTCGTCAGGGCGAGAAACGCGCAATAGACAAGGCCGTAACCCTTATAGGCGTCCGCAGTCTGGTAACCTTCGGAAAAAACGGTCGTATAGGCGAAGGTCGCTTCCGTCGCGCTATATGTAAGGAAACGCATCGTCGCATAATCGGGACGAACGCCGTTTTCCTTCGTGGCATACACCGTAACGGCGGCGACATACGAGTCCTCCGCGGTATCGTTCACGAATCCCGCTTCGGTCTTTTTCACCTTCATGTTATCGGCGGTATAACGGCTTTCACCCCGTTTTTCGCCGATACCCATCATGGCGCCGTAAGCAACGGTATAACCTTTGGCTTCCAAAGCCTTTACCGCCGCCTGATCAACGCGGAACAGGGAACGGATGCCGGGTTCTTCTTTATACCGTGCGGCAAGCCCCTCATACGTGATGATTTCTTCCGCCGTATCCGGCTCGCTCGCCAGAGCGGGCAGGGACGACAGGAAAACGCTGCACAGCATCACCGCCAGAAGCAGGACGGTTACGAGGCCGTGTACGTTTCGTTTTGCTTTTTTCATGTGCAAAATCCTCCTTTTTCCGTTATATTGGTACAGAATTTTATGCATAATGATGGTATCACGCTTATATTATAGCAAACCCAAACGCTACTGTCTTGTGCAATCCTCAACTTATTGTGTGTTTTCTAAAAAATTTACAAAAAAAATAGGTATTTTCTGCAAATTTTGTATGTTTTTTGAAAAAACAGTTGTAAATATCCCTGTCATATGTTACAATGAAAGAGAAACGTGCCGGGTCACTGCGCCCCGCGTCGCAAAGCAAAGGAGACCGGAAAAATGAACAGTAATCATTATAATCAAATGTTATCTTTGGACATCAGAGTGGCGCCCGGAAGTGAAACCGTCTACTGCCTCATGCAACCGGAGAGTCCGGGAAAAATACGCCCCGCCGTGGAATACGATTGCCTGTTCCGCGTCGGAAAAACGCGTTGCACGCCGGACTACTACTGTCATTTCTACCCGGCTTATCACACCTGCTTCATGTATTTTATATCCGGTTCGGGAACGCTCTACCACGACAAGACGGAGTATCACCCCGTGACGGGCGATCTCTTTATCCTGCATGCCGGCTCCGAATGGGAATATATGACCGATCCGAAAGACCCGTGGGAACTGATATGGCTGAACAGCCAGACGTCCATCGGCGGTGCACTTCTGGAAATGTACGAACTGGAAGACAAAGTATGCGTTCACAATGCGGACGTCTACCCCGTTATGAACACGATTTTCGACATCATGTCCCATGTGGACAAACGTCCGTGGGAACTGCGCGACAACGTGATGAACCGTTTTCTTCATCTGATACAGCAGACCGCGCAGGCGGCGCAGTTCCGCCACGGCGACACAAAACAGCTCCGTGACGCCAACATCATGAAAGAATATATCGACGCGCACATCATGGAAAATATACGTCTGTCCGACGTCAGCCGTCTTGTTTACCGCTCCGACGGCGGCGCAACCACGATCTTCCGAAAAGCCTACGGACTTTCGGTCAAAGAATATATTCTGCAGACGAAACTGGAGATCGCGTCACGGCTCCTGATCGAAACGCCGTATACCGTCACGGCGATCTCGGACATGCTGACATTCTGCGACGCACAGCATTTCTCGCGTATTTTCCGCTCCCGGTACAACATGGCGCCGCTGGCTTACCGTAAAAACATGCGGGAGATCGACTCCCGGAACAGCGGCGTTTCCCACGAGGTCCGATTGCCGGAAAGATAACCGCAAAAAAGGTCTGCCCCCGAAAAACGACAGCAGGAATACAAATGAACGTTTGTATTCCTGCTGATTTTTATGATACGGAAGAAAGAGAGGCAGGGGCAACCTACCGTTTGCCGGGCGGTAAAAGCGCGTCTTCCGGCGCGGCCGAAAAATACGGTCAGTCGGCCGGAAACACGACGGCGATCTCCGACAGCCGCGTAAGAACGTCCTGCTTCAGGCTGATGAACGCGACATAGCGGCGCAGGGCGCCGTTGCCGTAATAGGCATTATAGGCGGTTTCGTAGGCTTTCTGTTTTTCGGCGTCGGTGCTGTTTGTCATATACGCGAGATACTCATTATAGATCCCGTTCAGTTTATCGTCGGCAACGGTGACGCCGAGCGCCTTGGCGGCCGCGTGGTAAATGAGATACTCCTCCACATTGGTTTCGGCGAGTTCCCGGATCCTGTTTTCCACCTCTTCTTCGGTGGCCGGCGTTCCGTCGGTATTTTTAAACAGCGTCTTTTCATAATCCAATAAGGTAGGATACTGTGAACTGCCGTTCTTTTCGACATAGACGTCGTACTCCACACGGATATACGCCCGCACCTCGGTCTCCGCGGCGGTAAGCGCTTTTTTCGGATAAGCGGTCACAGTGGCAAGACGGTACAGTTCCGCGTCACAGGCTTCGGACAGGGCGCTTTTATAGGTTTCGTTCTCCACGCTCTGCAGATACGATTTCACCACGGCGCGGAACTCTTCCACGGCGTTTTCGGAGTCAATCTTGCCACCCGTCACTTCCTTAATAAATTCGCGCGTCAATTCCGGAATAACGGGGCGCGTGAAGGACAGAGGAACGATATGAAAGGTAACGTTTTTTCCGACGTAGTTTTTGAAGTCGGTATTTTCGTAACTTTCGGGCAGGGTCAGCGTAATGTCGAAAGTTTTCTCTTCGGTAATGACGAAATGCGGCGTAATATCCGCTTTGATGATCCGGCTGTATTCGTCAATGTAACTATAGGCTTCCTTTGCGGTCTCGCCAATCGTGAGGCCGATCAGAGAAGCGTTCAGATTTTTTTCAAAGTCGCTGTCGGCGCGGGAAAGATCCATACGGGAAAAGGCGCGGCTTTCCGCCAGCCTTACGATGGCGCCGTCGGTATCTTCATAATAAAAGACAATACTGGCGATAACGGTATCGTTTTCTTTGACCGTACCGCTTTTTGTCTCCACAAGTTTATAGTCCGACGGGACAAGGGCGCTGTTTATGATCGGATCTTCAAACTCCGCGTCACGATCCTTGATGAAACTGTCGCCGCCTTCGCCGAGCAGAACGCTCACGGTCTTTCCCGTATAATTGGTAAGCCCCTCTATCGGGCGGCCGTTTTCCGCCGTGGCATAATACAGGAATGTCAGCGTGTCGCCCGCCGCGACCGCCACATCGGTCAGTTCTTTATCGCTTGCGGCCTTTTTTTGAAGTTCCGCGATATAGTCGTTTACGTCCTGATCGCCGACAACGGCGGCGGGTTTCACTTTAACGGTGAAACCGTTCAGCGTTGCGCTGTCAAGCGACACATAGGGGGTCAGATTTTCACGCGCATAATCATAGACGGCATTTCCGCAGGAAAAAAGTCCGCCGACGAGGATCGTGAGGACAAGAAAAAGGGGGATATGCGCGAGGCGCTTTTTCTGTTTCATAGATCTTCCTTCTTTATCATTCTGTTTTCCGAACATCTCCGCGCGGCGTGCCGCACGCACAAATGTAATGCAATGTAAACATTTCTTTACATTTGATTCTGGTACCGGTTATATACCGTTATCCGTATCGGGGAAACGGACGGTCACTTTATACTTGCAAAGGAGCGCTTCCGGCCGATAGGATTCCTTTGAACGGCGGAGGCCTTCGTCCCCGTCGTCCTCCTCGCGGTTCACATACCGTATGTCCGCCGCCACGCGGGAGACGGCTTCACGGACAAGAAGCGGATACGCGCCGCGTATCTCGCGCCGCGCCTTTTCCACATGCATATAGAAAACGCCGCGGCGGATTTCTCCGATGGAGAAGCCGATGATGTCCCCGTTCACTTCAAGAACAAAGCCGATACATTCCGCTTCACGCATGGCGCGGATAAGCCTTTCCGCCGCCGCGCCCTCCCGCCGGGCGCCGGGGGAATCATCCTCTTCGGACAATCGGTAATCGCGGTAAAACGACAGCAGAGACTCCGTATCGTTTTCCGTGATTTCGCGGAACGTATACTGTTCATACGTATTCAGGAACGCATGAATATGATTGCGTTTGGCCGCCAGTTTTTTTCCGGCAAACGTGGAAAGCGACTGCGCGGAATACAGATAATCGGATTCCGCGTCGCTGTAGGTGCATGTCGCGCGGCCGGGATAGCAGGCACAGACGGCCATGGCCTGTTCCTCCGTCAGCGCCGACAGCGTAACGTCGCCGTGCGTTTCGCGGTGGAGGGCTTCCGTAATCTCGGCTTCGTGACCCGTTATCGGAGACGCGGGCGCGTAAACACGGTGAAGTTCCGCGCCTGCGTCCCGTTCATCGGCGACCTCGTCCGTGGCCGACAGAAAGGGAACGCCATAGACCGTTCCGAATGTGATCCGATAAAAATCCGCCCACATATACAGGTAGCCGAGCGTCATATCGGCAAAAAGCGTTTCCGCCCCGGCAATATGGCGCGAAAGAAGCGACAGGTTATTCTTGGTTACGGGCAAAAAATTCATACTGCGGCACCGCGGAAAGAATCGGCGGCCGCCGTGGCGAGCGCGTCACAGCGCTCGTTATAGGCGTGGCCGTCATGACCCTTTACCCAGATGAAATTCACGTTGTGCAAAGAGAGAAGCGAAGAAAGTTTTTCCCAGAGGTCGATATTCTTCACCTCGTCTTTTTTGCCGCGGCGGTAATTCTGACGTTGCCAGCCGGCGATCCAGCCGAGGGTGACGGCATCGACAAGGTATTTGGAGTCCGAACACAATTCGACGTGGCATGGCTCGCGCAGAGCGGAAAGGCCGTTTATGGCGGCGAGAAGTTCCATGCGGTTATTGGTCGTGACGGGTTCGCCGCCCGACATCTCTTTTTCATGCTCGCCGTAAACGAGAATACAGCCCCAGCCGCCCGGTCCGGGATTTCCGCGGCAGGCGCCGTCCGTATAGATTTTGACTTCTTTCATATATCCGATGTGTCCGTTTCCCGGCCGGTTCCGACCGATTTACATTAGAGAGAGGAGAGAAAAGTGCGTCTCTCCAAAACGAACCGCAGAGGTACTGTCTTCACCCTGCGGTTCGTTTTCCGGATTATACGCCGGCGGCGCATACGGCCGCGCGATATACCCGATTATTTTTCTTCGTTCTTATATTCAAACGAAATGTGGTACTGGTCGGAAGTATCGTCATAGAGTTCTTCCATCACTTTGTCAAACAGAACGCCTACTTTCACGTTTTCCATGTTTCCGTAGGTGTCTTTCACATAATCGTCGACGCTGTTGTACCACTTCAGATTGAGGTAGTTCACAATGGATTCGCCGTACTGCATAATGTATGTGTAGTACTGCGCGTTGTTCTGGTTCACCTGTGCTTCCAGGTTTGCCTCGATCGTCTTCATATCTTCTTTTGTAATGGATACGCCGAGTTTTTCCGCAATGGTATAAATGATGAGACGGGGTTTCAGTGCGTCAATGGCCATAGCGTCAACGGCTTCGCGGATTTTGTCTTTTGATTCCGCTTTAGTGGTATGCTGAAGCCATTCTTCAAAATCGGTATAGGTGTTGTCGCCGTCTTTCACGCTACCGCTGTTCGTCACATAAAAAGTGTAGCGCTGATTCTGATAGTATTCTTTATAATAATCGTCTTTCAGCGACTGCGGTACGTCCACCGTTGCATTGGCCGCAAAGAGCTTCCACATAGCGGTGATGGCGTTCTGCTTTTTGGTTGCCTCTTCGTAAAGCGAGAGATACTGCGCCACGGCATAATCCACAACGGCATCTTCTTCGGTTCCGAGCGTATTGCCGTCTTTATCGGTGTAAACGCCGTCTTTCAGCGTGAAGAGTTCTTTGCCGTAATAGTTGTTGTAATACTTGGTTTCGGTAACCGTATCGCCGTCTTTGGTCTCCGATTTATAGAGATAGAGATACAGTTTATTGCCGTTTTTGTCGGAGGCGTTGTTGGCGAGGGAGGAATCGGCCAGCTTCTCAAGCGTGACCTTTTCTTCGGGGGTCTTTACGCCGGCGATATAATAATCGTAGGTGACTTCCTTACGGTCTTCACCTTCACCCTCGGTCACCGTTACTGTGTTCCATTCGGCAGTGTAAGCAGACGCAACCTTGTATTCGAGTTTGACTTCCTCTGAAGTAAGCGTCACGCCCTCATCGTCGGCTTTATACAGCGTTTTGGTCGACGAATTGAAAGCGTTACCCGATTCGTCGATATACATCTGTTTTGTAATGGTATAGGACGAACCGACCTTGCGTTCGCCGTCCTTAATGTCGTTATAGATCCACTGTTTCACATCTTCCAGCGGGATCGACGCCATATCGAGGATATACGCGTCCTTGCCGATATCCTTTACCGATACTTCGGTTGCGGCGTCATCGGTCTTGGTGTACTTCGCGGTCAGCGTCACTTTAACGAGGTCATGCTTCAGAACCACGTGTTCGCTGTCGGCGAGTTTCGACGCGGAAACCAGCTGTTTGCCGACGAGTGCGGCATGGAGCGCGGAGGACACCGCGTTGTTTTCATAATAGGGATCGAAAGAAACGCCGCCGGAAAGCGTGTTCTTCGAGAAATCGTAGCTCCAGTTCTTTTCGGTGGAGGTTTTGCCGTCGGAGAGTTTCGTATAGTAGATGGTGAACAGGTCGTTTTCGCCGAGCGTGAGATCGGTCATGGGCATTTTCGCAACCGAGATCGTCAGTTTCAGCGTGGTATCGGCGCCGTTCGTTTCGTCAAGGGTCAGCGTTTGTTTCTTATCCACGGTGGCGGCCTTCATTTTGGCGGTCGTCGTATATTCGGTGCCGACCTTGGCGCCTTCTTCGGTTCCCATAAGTTCAACAATCTTCTTATAAATGACGAGTTCAACGTCTTTATAATCGGTTTCGGCCTTATTCAGGTCGATTTCCAGAGAATCGTTATCATAAACGTTGGTATCCTTATCGTCGTCGCCCTTCTGGGTGCCGTCCACATGAATCGTCAGAACGTCCTTGTTCTGTACTTTTTCATCGGTCTTGCGGTTTTCCTTGGCGGCGGCAAGCGCGGCAAGGAAATCGTGCTTGGCGTCGGCCGTCGTCGCCACGGTATAGGCCTCGGCCGTGATGGTCTGACCTTTGAGAAGGCCGTCGAGGTCGATCGTCACGTAAGCGGACGACTTCTTATAGTTGAAAGAGCAGGAGGTCATTGCGAGGCTGAAGAGCATCACAAGAACCAAAAGGAGACTTGTCACGGTTTTTTTCATGGTGATTCCTCTTTTATAATGAAACTTTATTTTTCCGACGGCAAAAAGCCGACTATATGGTTTTACTCAACTATTATACCATATAATTTTTAAAATGCAAATGTTTTTTTCATATTCGCCGTATTTTTCAGAATATTTTCACGAAACGTTGTATTTTTCCACAAAAATCGGTTATTTTTTCCATCATTCGCCGTATTTCACGGCGTCTTTTACGGTTTCACCGTCGGCCATCCGCAACAGATAAGCGGTCATCGTTTTCACAATGGGGTTTTCAATATAGAAGAAAGCGGTTCCGGATTCCTTTCCTTCCTCCGCAATATACACAAGGGTGCGGTTCACGGAATACGGGATAAACCGGTAAACGAACGTGCGGTGGTCTGTCAGCGTAACGGTGAGGGTCAGTACGGCTTCGCCGTTTTCCGCAAGATCCCGGCGCTGCTCCTGCGTCAGATCGGAAATACCGGCGTATTCCTGCAATAAAAGGTAATAATAAAACGATTCAAAGGAACTGTAGTCATACTGCGACGTATCGGTGCCGCTATTGTCGGTGACCGTCATCGGAAGCGTGGTATAGACGGTCTTTCCGCCTTCGGTTCTGGTTCTGACGCTTTTCACGTCGAAAAGGACGCTTTTGCGAAGGTCGCTGTATGTGATGTCAAAACGGATTTTATCAAAAAGAGCGGTATAACTGGAGATCAGCGTGGGTTTTACCCATGTGTACAGGTCATAATCCAGAAATTTCAGCGTATCCGCCTGCACGACGGCAATGATGTCGTAATATTCGCTTTCGACGTAATAGGTGCCGTCATCGTTTTTCTGCCCGATCCGCAGGACAATCTCGGTGTAATCTTCCTCGTCTATCGTTACGCTGTTGGAAACGATAGTAGACAAAGCGTCCGACGTCGATTCGTTGATCTTATATTTTTTCGGAACACGATAACGCAACGTCGTATAAAGGGAGAGGTCCTCGCGGTCGGCGGCGGTAACGCCGATTTTGTACACCGAATCGCCGGTGAGGGAAGCAAAACCGGAGAGAATGTTCATGATGACGTTATCGTTCGTCGTGTAAGAGGTGAGCGCAGAGGGACCGTCGAAGCGGTAGAGCGGATTGCCGAAGAACGGATCCCGATCCGCCGATCCCGGTACGAACGAAAACGCAACGCCCGTTTCGGTCTCCAGTACATATTCCACCTTGTTTACCGTATAGGTCTCGGTCACATGCACCGTTTCGCCCGCCGTATTCTGCACATCGTACAGACGCGCGGCGCGGACGCCGTCCAGCGCTTCGCCGATCGGAAGTCCTTTCAGAGCGGAGGCAATGAATGCGCTGCCGGACGCGCCGAGGCGGTAACGCGCGGTATATTCGGCCGTCACCGTTTCGGTATCCGTATCGGAACGGGTCGTCGTACGGATAACGCGCACAGCCACGATCACGCCGTTCTTATCGGGAACGGTGCCGCTTTCGCGGCGCGTGGCCTTTTCCACGGAAAATCCGTCGACAAAATAAGACGCATACTGCTGGGATTCGGCAGGAGCGAGAACCGCGGAAACAAATTGCCCCGCGCCGCCGTTCACAAGATCGCCGAGCGTCGGCGACAGAGTGACGTAGATGGTGTCGCGCCCTTCGACGCGGCAATAATAACCGTTTTTGTCCGCGGTCATATCGCCGATATAAACACGGTAGGTCGTTCCGTTCTCGGAGAGCGTTTTCCCGTAGGTTTCAAGTTCAAAATAAGAGGGGTCGTCCTCTTGCGCAAGGCCGTACGAAGAATAAAGCGCGGCGGCGTCCTCTCCCTGCGCGACGCGGATGCGGACAAACGCGTTTCCGGTCGCGGAAACGGCGGAACTGACGGTCTCTTCATTGATAACGAGATCGGTATACTGTTTTCCGTTCTTTTCGATAAGAAAATCCAGATAATTATCCGCCGCGGGGTGAACGAGCGAATAGGTTTCCTTTTGATTTTTGAATGTGATCTTCTTTATATTTTTGCTGTAATCGCCGTCTTTCGGTGTATTACGGGTGAACGGGCCGATCAGGGTGACGTTATTGTACCGCGTACCCTCTCCGTCTTCCGGTTTCACGGAGGAACTGTCCTCTTCTTCACGGTCGGTGAGAGACAAAGGAAGCACGACGGCAACGCCGATCAGGACAAGCGAAAGAAGAACGGCCGCAAGAACGATAAAGAATTTTTTCTGTTGTTGCATACCTGCCTCCTTACAGATGTTTACGGCGCAGAACGATATACGCCGCGGCGGCGGGGACGATCAGCGCGGGAAGCACAAAAACGAATATTGTCCAGCCGGCTTTGCCGCCCGTTGTCAGGGGATACATGGTGCGCACGCATTTATAACCCGTTTTCGTGCCGATGTCGGTTTCGGTGACGATCTTGTCGTCACCGCGGCGGAAGACATAGGTGACGTTCTCCACCGCGTCGTCGCTTTCATAACGTTTGCCGCCGTAATTTGCGGAATTGAGGTCGGTGGCGGAACCGAGATCGGAAGAAGCATAAACGTCGGTCATCGTCAGAACGCGGAGAGCGGCCGCGAGAATGTCGCGGTTACCGTACGCACTGCTGCCGAGATAGGTTTCGTCAAGAATTTCGCTCGTGCCGAACGCGCCGAGATAGGAATAGGTATAGGTGCCGTCTTCGGCAAAATAGGCGGTAACGCCCAGCATCGCCAGCGTATATCCCTCGTCTTCCGACAGGATGTCCCCGCTTGTCATGTCATAGGCGCGCACCTTGTCGGGCGCCAGAAGAAACGGCGAAATCTTCCTTGAAACGCGATCGGTAAGATTTTTCTCGGTAACGTCGCGCCATGTGGAAGACAGGGAGGACGTACGCGGAACGACGGTACGCGGAGCGGCCGTAAGATTGGAAACGGCGGAATACAGCGCATTGGAGACAGGCGACGTCGTTTTGTCGGTATACACGGCCGAGAGCTTTTCCCGCTCACTGCCGATCACCGACGCGTCACGGTAACGGATCACGTCGTCATTCACGGCAATGCCCCACGAAGAAAGGTAATCTCCGATGGCGGGAAGTGAAGACATGGGTGTGCCGGGATCGCGGAAGAAGAGCATACTGCCGCGCGCTTCAAGATAGCGGTCGATCTTTTCGACGGCGGGGCGGCTGTAGTAGCCGGTATAATCTCCGTCGCCGTAATCGGTCGTCGGCCCGTTCATGATAAGCAGAACGCAGTCGTCGGGGATTGCTTCTGCCCGGTCGAGGTCGATCGTTGCAACGCGCATACCGAGATCCTGCAGGAGATTATAAAACGAGGTCAGAGAAGCATTGCCCGGATTCTCATTGTTATCCGGATCGTAGACGGTCTCCCCGTGACCGACCGTGAAATACGCGCAGGGGACGGGAACACCGGTCACCGAAAGAATCATGGTGGCCAGCTGATACTCGCCTTTATAGGCGTAGTATTCGCCCTCTTCGTCAAGGCTGTAGAAAATCTGGGACGCGGCGATACGCACTTTTTTCTCGTAACTGACGATAACGTCATCCTTTGTCAGTTCGCTCGCCGTCGTGGTCTTATAGGCGTCGGCGGCATGCGGGTCGCGGGAGAGGGAAAGCGTTTCCACATGGATGTTTTCCAGTTGCGAGGACAGTTTTTTCGCCGTGATGTAAACGGGACGGAGAAGAGAATCGCCGAGAAGAATGTCCGGATCGGCGCAGAACGTGATCGTTACGTCCCCCTCCACGTTTTTCAGTTCCTCCGTCATTTTCGGGGACAAAGTGTAAATCCCCTCGGTTGTCATATCGCCGAAGAAGTTATTTTCACGCACAAGATAAAAGAGAAAGAGATTGCCCGCAAGGCAAAGAAGGACGGCGACCGCCGTTACGGCGCGAAGAAACCATGTGCGTTTCTTCCTGTTTTTTAACAGTGTCATGTTTTTCTCCTTTTCATCAGCGTTTTCTGCGATACAGGCATACGGCGGTCGCAGTACCCGCCAGAAGAAGCGGCAAAACGGCAACCATCAGAATAAAGATACGATTGGCGGTACCCACCGTCAGATTGTCGAGCGCGGCGGTTTCAATCGGGAGAACGGTACAACCGGCGGGTGCCGTCGGACAGCCGTACTCTGCAAGCAATGCATAAAAAAGGTCGCTGTTGCCGTAGTTTTTGCTGTTTATAACATCGTCGTAATTCATATACCCACTGGCGGCAAGATAGAGTTTTCCGCCGGCGGCGGTGTCCGCCATTGCCGACAGAACCTTCTTTCCGCGCCCCTCCGACGCCGTTTCGGCGGTATCGGACGTAAAGAGAACAGGATATACGGCCGCCCCTTTGTCGTTATCCTGATACAGCGTCAGGGGAGCGGCGTCGCGGTAAACGACGCGCGCTGCATTGTATTTCTGCGCCGTTTCGCCCACGGACGCGCCCTTGCCGTCGGCGGCATAAACGGCGGCGGCGGTCTTTCCGTCGCGGGTGATGCCGTTTTCATAATCGTACAGGAGTTCGTCCGAGAACGAAAGACCGTATTTCAGAAGCAGGCTCCGCAGATTCGTCATGCGCCGGCAGGCGTCGTTTGCCGCGTCGAAAGTCAGGTAAAGGCGACCGCCGCCGTCTATATAACTTTCAAGGCGGGAGAGTTCGGTTTTTACCGTACTGCCCTCTCCGGCTTTTTCAAAATCGTAGAGCGGATTGGATATGATAAGAAGCGCGCAATCGTCGGGAACGTCGGACTCGGAAAGTCTCACGGTTCCGACGCGGTAGCCGGACAATACCAGTTTTGTCGTAAGGCCGGAGATCGCAAAAT
The DNA here is from genome assembly GCA_905210485.1 of uncultured Eubacteriales bacterium. Classification (GTDB taxonomy): domain Bacteria; phylum Bacillota; class Clostridia; order Oscillospirales; family CAG-272; genus UBA1740. The sequence continues at coordinate 55,302 of CAJLXA010000004.1, forward strand.
TTTCCCCGTGATCGACAGTGAAATAAGCGGTAGGGTGATCTTCGCTTTTCGTCTGCACCCACAGGCAGGCGGCGGCAAAGACCTCTTCGCCGTTATAGGCGGTGATCTCGCGGTTCGCGTTCAGAATAAAAAAGTCGGAGAGGGAGAAATGGCGCAGGTCCTCTTCGCTTTCAAAGATGACCGAGGTTTCGGACAGGGTGACTTCCTGACCTTTATCCCGGAATTTTTCTTCATACGCAAGAACGGCGCGGTGATCGGTATAGATGCTGTAGGGCGTGAGAAGCTCCACCTTGTCGGGATAGGCGGCGGCATATTGCTTCGCGGTTTCATACACAAGGCGGTAGGCGGTATTTTTTTCAAGGTCGGCCTCGGTCATGCAAAACCGCACCGCAACTTTGTGTTCCGCAGCGGCGAACTTTTCCGCCATGGAATCGCCGATCTCATGCGTATATTTATCGGCGGTGTAAAAATACCACGAAAAGCGCGTGGCGAGCGCGTATACGAGAATATTCAGAACGAGAACGACGCCGAGAAACAAAGCCGTTGTCATACGGCCGATTCCGCGCCGCGACAGGCGCGACAGGGATTTCATCGGAAACTGCATACGGGCCTCCTCTGTCAGGACGTGCGACGTCTGTCAAACACGCGCACTGTGAAAAAGAGGAAGACGGCCGTCACGGAAAGATAATAGATCAGCGCCGCGATGTCGAAAATGCCGCTCGTAAAGTTGCCGAAACGGGAGAAAACCGAAAAGCACTCGAAAACAAAGCGGATTCCGTAACCGCTGAACAGCGTGGCAAGCAGGGAAAGGAGGAGGAAAACAAGAAGAATTCCCATGGTACCGATCGCGGCCGCCAACTGATTTTCGGTAACGGAAGATACGAAGACGCCGACGGCGATAAAACACATGCCGGCAAGGAGCACCGCGAAATAGTTACCGAACAGCATGGCGGTTTTCACGGCGGCATAGCGGTAGAGAATCAGAAAGTAAAGCGACGAAACGGTATGCGAAGCGAAAAACAGCGTGAACGCCGCGAGGAATTTTCCCATCACCATTCCGGTAAGCGAAACGGGAGAAGTCAGAAGAAGCTGCTCCGTGCGTTGCTTTTTTTCTTCGCTGAACAGTTTCATCGTGAGAAGCGGAAGAAGAACGACAAAGGCGTACAGCATTGTCGTATAGTAGGCCGTAACGTCGGCGCTCATCTGAAAAAGCGTCGTGTAGCAGAACACCGCGCCGGCAACCGCCAGAAATACGCCGAGATAAATATATCCCAGCGGGGTCGTGAAATAGGCGCGCATTTCTCTCTTATATATGGCTTTCATACTGTCACCTCTTCGCTTTCTTTACGGGAGATACCTGTCCGTCCACAAGGCGGAGGAAAATTTCTTCCAGATCCATTTCGGCCTTTTCAAATCCGAGAAGCGGCCAGTCTTCACGGGCACAGAGATAAAATATGGATTTTCTGATGTCCACACCGGGCTCGCTTTCGATGGTATACACATAGGCGTCGCCCTCGCGGGTGTCGCCCGCCACGGCGCTACGGATACCGCCGACTTTGCGGAGCGCGGAAAGCACCGCGCTTCTCTGCGGCGCGGAAATGCGGGCGCGGAAGCGGTTATGCCCCTCGATCGTGCGGGTGAGATCATCGGTCCGCGCGTCCGCGACGAGAACGCCGCGGTCAATGATAAGAATCCGTTCGCAGACAGCTTGTACTTCCGACAGGATATGGGTGCTGAGGATCACGGTATGGCTCTTGGAAAGATGGCGGAGGAGATTGCGCACCTCGATGATCTGTTTCGGATCCAGTCCCACCGTCGGTTCGTCGAAGATCAGAACGGGCGGATTGCCGACCAGCGCCTCCGCGATACCGACGCGCTGGCGATAGCCTTTCGACAGGTTGCGGATAAGGCGCGGACGCACCTCGGAGAGCCTGACGGCGTCGCATATTTCGTCAAGATGTTCCTTTTTCGGAAAGGTACAGCCTTTCAGTTCATATACGAATCCGAGATATTCGTCCACCGTCATATCGGGGTAGAGCGGCGGCTGTTCGGGCAGGTAGCCGATCTTCTTCTTTGCGGCAAAGGGGTCGTCCTGAATGTCGATACCGTCGACCGATGCCGTACCCGACGTGGGAGCAAGATAGCCGGTAAGAATATTCATGGTCGTACTTTTCCCGGCGCCGTTCGGGCCGAGGAGGCCGACGATCTCTCCCTCTCCGATCTCAAAACTCACGTCGTCAAGTGCCGTGTTACCGCCGTAGCGCTTTACAAGATGTTCTGCTTTTATCATGGAGTTCCTTTCTCTTTGTCACAGGCGGGGCGCAACGCCCCGGCGACGCCGGCAAAAAATCGGGGCAGATTGCTTCCGGCGGTGCGACGGAAAATGAAAAAACAAAAATTGTACTTTAAATATTGTAGCATTGAAATATAAACAAATTGTGAACTCCGCCGTATTTCTATGTGAAAGTTGGGAACATATCCGCAAAAAGCGACGATTTTTTCGGGTAAAATGTCCATGGAACGACAAAACGACATAAAACGATAAAAGAAAAGACCGGGAAAACACCCGGTCTTTCGGAAACGTCGGTTTATTCAACGACAAAAATGAATTGATAAATATCCTGCTTCCCGTCGATCTCATAAATCTCCACCGCAGGGAACCGCGCTTTCAGGTCGGCGCGGACGTCATCCATGTCTTCGCGCGTAGCTTCCTTGCCGCAGATGACAATGATCACTTCTTTATCGGTCATATCCAGTTTTCCGAACATGGCCTTGGCGGCCGAAGCCGCGTCCTTTTCACAGGACAGCAGTTCTTTTCCCGTGATACCGATAAAATCGCCCGCATGAATGTCCATACCGCCAAGGTGGGTATCGCGTACCGCATAGGTCACGGAAGCGGTCGTAACGCCGTTCATCGCGTCGCGGAGATTCTGCATGATCTCGTCCGTGTCCTTGGAATCAAAGTCCATCATGGAGAGCGCGGCGTATCCGTCGCCGATTGTATGGCTTTCCAGAACGCGCACGTCGCTGTCCCGGTAAAGTCCGGCCGCCGCACGCGCCGCCAGAATGATGTTGCCGTTATTCGGCATGACGATGACGGTATCCGCGTTGGCCTCGCGGAACGCTTCAACGAAATCCTCCGCGGAGGGATTCATCGTCTGGCCGCCGGGAACGATGACATCCGCGCCGAGCTGACGGAAAGTTTCGGCGATGCCGTCGCCCGACGCGACCGCCACGATGCCGATTTTCTTACGCGGTTTGTTTTCCGTCGCTTTTTTCGGAGCGGGCGTATAGCGGTTCTCCACCGTCGCTTCGCTGTGCTGAAGAGACATGTTTTCCACCTTGACGGTGAGGAACTCGCCGTATTGCTGGCAGAATTCAAAAACCTTGCCGGGAGTCATCGTATGTACATGTAACTTTACAATACTGCCTGTTTTTACGGCGACAATGGAATTGCCGATTGTCTTCAGATAGTCGGAGATCGTGGCGACGTCAAAGGCCTCCGTATCGACCTTGCTGTTCTGAAGTTGCAAAAGGCACTCGGTGCAATAGCCGAATTCCATCACGCTGTCGGCCGTGAATCCCGACGTATCCACCGTTTTCGCGTTGCCGGGAAGCGCGCTGGCCGTTCCCTCGATCGGCTCGCCGTGCAGAATCTTGTTCATACCTTCCATGACATAGACAAGCCCGGCGCCGCCGCTGTCGATAACGCCGGCTTCTTTCAGAACGGGAAGAAGATCCGGCGTACGTTCCAGCGACGCATGCATTTCGTCGATAAAATCGGAAAGAAAAGTTTCGGGAGTGCTGTCGCGTTCGATACGCGACACCGCATATGCCGTCGATTCGCGCGCCACCGTCAGAATCGTTCCCTCGGTCGGCGTCATAACGGCGTTATACGCCTGCTTCACGCCGGATTCAAAGGCGCGGCCGAGCGCCGCGGCGTCCGCGGCCGCAACGCCCTCCAGTCCTTTGGCGATACCGCCGAAGAACTGCGACAGGATCACGCCGGAATTGCCGCGCGCGGAAAGAAGCATACCGTCGGCGACGATCTTCGCCATTTCGCCGATCTCCACCGTTGCGGCATTGGCGGCAGAAGCCGCGCCGCCCTCCACGGTCATGCGCATATTGTCGCCCGTATCGCCGTCCGGAATCGGAAACACGTTGAGGTCGTTCACGATTTCCGCGTTATAGCCGAGATTGCGTGCGCCGCCGACCACCATTTCTTTATAAAGATTGCCGTCAAGCATGAGAGTTGCCATCATCCATCACCTGTAAAAGAAAATTTCGTTTGCCTGTTTTATCAGGACTCGCCGGCGAAAGTAACTTCTTCGCCGAACGCATAAAGACCGATGGTCGAAGGGCCGACAGAGGAACCGATGATCGGGCCGATGTAGTTCACATAGATATCCCGGCAGGGAATCTCCTCTTTCACTTTGTCTTTCAGATATTCAACTTCTTCGGGATCGCAGTCCGCATGAACAAGATAAATCGTCTGATTCTGTGCGTCGCGGATAGCCTCTTTCATACGGCGTACCACTTCGTCTATCGAATTCTTTCTGCCTTTCGCTTTGGCAATCGGCGTCTGGTAGCCGTTTTTATCGCAGACAAGAATGGGTTTCACGCCGAAGAGATTGCCGAAGAACGCCTTTGTGGCTTTCACGCGGCCGGCGCGGGCAAGGCAGTTCAGGTCGTTCACCGTCACAAACTGATTCACCGTTTTGCGGATCGGCATAACGGCGTCATAGATCTCTTTTGCGGATTTTCCGGCGTCGCGCTCTTCCGCGGCGCGAATGGCCAGCATGCCCTCGCCCATGCAGGAATTGAGGGCGTCGATGCAATAGATCTCACGATCGGGGAATTCTTCTTTCAGCTGTTTTGCCACTACGGCGCCCGTATTGATTGAACCGCTCTGTTTTTCGCAGCAGCCTATGTAGACAATGTCGTATCCCTCCGTGAGATACAGGCGGAATATACGCATAAATTCCGCGGCGGGAACCTGTACCGTCATAACGCGTTCGCCGCGGCGCATGATGTCGTAAAGTTCTTTCGGTTCGTAATACTCCCATGTAAGGGACGCTTCGGTTTCCTTACCGTTATAAACCGTTTTCATTCTCGCATAATCAATATCGTATTTTGCGAGCAGTTCACCTGAAAGATCAGAGCAGGAATCCGTGATGATTTTTACCTTGTTCATGATGATTCTCCTTTAAAATACAGTAAAATGTAAATAAAAGTTTTCTTTATATCGGATATTTCCGAAAACGTCGTCAATCCGCTTTCGGAAAATCGCCGTCAAGTATTTTGGCCGCTTCGGCCTTATGCTTCCGTGTTTTCACGCGCACCGTATACATGGTATCCCACATATTTTCCGCGCCGTCGGCCGCGAGAGCAATGCCGGCAATCAGTTTGATATGCGCGCTGTCGGCGGCAAAGAAGACCGTGATGATGCCGAGCACGCCGACAACCGACGCCGTGATGAGCAGAATGAGCCACTTATGCATGCCGAAAGTACGGGCGTCGATGGCCGTCTGCAATTTCATCATACCGTCGAGAATAACATAGATGCCCACGACATACGGAAGAGTGCTTTCAAAATTCACCGGGGAAATGAAGATCAGAATACCGAGAATGAAGCAGAAAGTACCCGCCGCAAAACCGTTCTGGAACGCCAGTCTGTACAGGTCGTTTGAAAAATAACCGAACACACGCGCAAATCCCATCAGGATACAGGCGCCGGAAAAAAACCAGCGCATCCATTCAAGCGGCGCCGAGGGAATGATAATGAAAAACATTCCGGACAAAAAGAGAAGTATCGACGTCACCGCAGCGATGACCTTTGCCTGTTTTACCGTACTGACTCTGTTCATAATACTCCTTTTACGCGAAAAAAGCCGCTTGCACGGTTTTTCGTATTCCGACGAAACGGCGACATTCCGGCAATGAAATTTCCGGGCGCCGTTCCGGGCATTTTTATATATTGTAGCACATGCCGCCCGCGCTGTCATGAGTTAAAAAGAAAGCAGATGCCCGATTTTTGGGCATCTGCTCTTTATTTGTTCAAAATTCAGACGTTTTTCGCGTTTTGTCTATATTTTCCCAGCCGGACAGCATGGAAGGAAAAAGATTTCCGAAAAGCCGCGTGAATTTTCCGCATATCGCCTCCGGGTCTTCCTTGCAACCGCTTTTCAGCCAATCGGTATAAATGCCCATTAGGGCATGCCGGCAACAGTCGGTCAGAAAATCAACGTCTCCGGGCGGGCAATCGTCTCCGCCAAGACTGAGGAAATACTGTCTGATCGAGCGGGCGAGAACCGAAAAAAGGCAGGTGGTCATGCCGTCACGGCCGACCGAGGCATAGATATTCTGCACCGCTTTCTGATGCTTCAGCGTGAAATCCGCAAGGCGACGGAAACTATCCGTGGGGGAAAGCACCGCGTCCTCGCTCCGCGCGGAGATATGCTCGGATTCGCACAGTTCTTCGATCACGCCGTATATATCCTGAAAATAATAGTAAAAAGTATTGCGGTTCACACCGCAATCGTCCACAATGTCGCGCACCGTAATCTTGTCAAAGGATTTCCGGGCGGCAATATTCAGAAACGAATCCACAATGGCCCTTTTCGTAAAAGGCGGCATACAGCACCCTCTTTCCTGTTGTTTTTGCACGGATAATGTCGGATTCCGCGTTCAGCGTTCGGAAGACAGCTTTTTACCTTTAGTCATTATTTTACCACATTTCAGAAAATATTGCAACCGTTTTTGCGAAATTCCGTTACAGCCCCGAAAACAGACCGTCTTCACCGCCGGAAAGATCGGGCGGCATAAAGAGATTCCACGGATAGACGGAAAAGTCGGGAAGAGCGGTAAAAGCAAGGCGGCGCCCGTCCCGCGGGTGAAGAAAAGAAAGGCAGGCGGCGTACAGCGCGCCGTGCGGCGCTTTGTCGCGCGCGCCGTATTTACCGTCGCCGCAAAGAGGGCATTGCCGCGACGCAAACTGTACGCGTATCTGATGCGTACGCCCGGTATATAGCCTTACCGCCGTCAGGGAAATGCCGTTTTCCGTTGCCATCACCCGATAAAGAAGCCGCGCTTCTTTCACGCCCCTCCGCCGGCTGTCCGCAACAAAAGAACGGTTTCTCCGCGCGTCGTGATACAGATAATCGCGCATTTCCCCGAAAGACGGCGAGAGGATCCCCTGCGCGGCGGCAAGGTAGATTTTCGTCGTTCCGCCGTCGGCGATCCCCCACGACAGCGCCGCCGCGGCCGCCGTATTTCTTGCATAGACCGTAAGTCCGCCCGTCGTGCGGTCGAGGCGATGCACGACAAAAACGCGCGGGTCTTCGCCGCGCTCACGGAAAAAGTCGGCAAGATATGCCGTCATGTCGCGGTCGCCGGAAGGATCCGGCTGTGCGGGAACGCCGTACGGTTTTATACAGACGGCAATATCCCGGTCGAGATACACCGGGGAAAAAGCACTGTGGTTTTCGTTCATACAGAATCTCCGTTCGGTTTTCCGGCCGTATCGCGGGCGGCGGAAGAATGTGCCGCGGCGACAGTCCGGTCGGCCCGGTTTATTTTTCACAAAAGAACAGGCGCGGACGATGTCCGCCCGGACTCACACGCGGTCGATATGGGTCACCGCGTAATAATGCGGATCGCCGTCGTGAATTTCTTTTTCGACCCGCTCGCGTATCGCGCCGTCCGACAGCCGGCATTCAAAGGGCACCGCAATATCGAAAATCAGGTTGGAATGTGTGGCGCCGCGCACGATACGGAAATCATGGATATCGAAACTCGAATCGACCTTCTTCACGGCAATCAGCGCCATTTCCCGATAGACCTGCGTATCCATATCGGTGGCGACGGGATCCACATGGATTGTGCAGAGAATACCGTATTCTTCGGAAAGCCGCCGCTCGATATTGTCAATTTCGTCATGCACCGTAAACATATCCCGCCGTCCGTCCACTTCGGCGTGAACCGACGCGACCGTATTGCCGGGGCCGTAATGGTGTACGGCGATGTCGTGAACGCCGAGAACTTCCGGCGAAGAGGAAACGACCGCCGTGATCTCGGCGATCTCTTCGGGCGTCGGCGCGCCTCCGAGGATCAGGTTTTTCGTTTCATTCAATATTTTCAGACCGGCAATCAGTATCAGCACCGAAACCAGAATACCCATTGCGCCGTCAATATATTTCGTAAAGGCATAGTGCGGAAAGAGGAGGGACACCACAACGCCGCAAAGCACGGCAAAAGTGGAAGCGGCGTCCGACAGGCTGTCGGTGGCGGTGGCGCGCATCACTTCGGAATCCACCTTTTTGCCGATCTTCCTGTTAAAATAAGCAAGCCAGAGTTTAAACAGGATTGCAACGCCGAGCAAAACCGCGGTAAGAACGCCGACGCCGGTTTCTTCTTTCGGGTGGATCAGGTTTTCCACAGAAGTGGTAAACAGTTCAAATCCGATAACAAGAACCAGCATACTGACGATCATGGACGTCACATATTCCATGCGCGCATGACCGTGCGGATGATGACGGTCGGCGGGTTTTGAGGAGATTCGGAAACTGACAAAAGTGATGACCGAAGAGCCGGCATCCGACAGGTTATTGACCGCATCGGCCACAATGGAGACCGATGAAGAAAGAAGACCTACCGTAAGTTTCAATACCGAAAGCAAGAGATTCACCGCCACCCCGACAGCCGAGGTCAGCGTACCGTAAGCGGTGCGCACTTTTTTGTCCTTTACGTTTTCGCTGTCGCGTATAAACCATTTCACAAGAAGACTTGTCATAACGACCTCTCCGTTAAGAATCCGGAAAGCCGGAACATAAAAACGCTCCCGGCAATCCGCATATACGTAAATAATACTTTACATTTCTATTGTATTTATTTAAAAGCAAACGACTTTGCAACTGCATGCACCGGGCGTGTTCCGCACATGCTTATACCGCGGCGCGACAGATCATTTCCGAAGAAAAGAGATTCCGTGCAGAACCGAAAGCGCTTCCGCAACGCCGTCTTCTTCGCCCGTCGTACGGTAAGTAGCGTAGGCGTCAAGAGCGGCCGGCGCATGACCGATAACGGCCGATTTTCCGGCATACGCCAGCATTGCCGCGTCGTTCAGGCTGTCGCCTATCGCCGTCATTTCTTCACGCGGTATACCGAATTTTTCGGAAAGAACGCGCATCGGCGACGATTTGTCGTGCCCGTTCAATACGCCCTCCACATAGGTCGGGAAAGGAATCCGCGTCAACGTCGGCGTTTTGAAGTCTTCGGGCAATTCGGGAACGAGAAACGAAATTTTAGCAATCTTTCCGGCGGCGGGAGAAGCGAGAAAATCCTCTATCCCATCGTCGGACAGATAGGTTCCCGGACCTTTCAGAGCGGCAATATAAAAATATGCGTGCTCGGTACCTTCCATCACAAACGGTATTTTTCTGCTGACGGCGTCGCGGACAATGGCGGTCACGGCCTCTTTTTCCATAGCCAGAGAATAGATTTCCCGTCCTTCGTAAAAAAGATATACCGAGCCGCAGATAAGACCGTCGAAAGGAAAAGCGTCAAGGCAGGACTGCGGCACAAAGCCGCGGCCGCGCCCCGTATTCAAAAACAGTTTATGTCCGGCCTCCCGCGCCGCGTACAATGCGCGCAGGTTTTCGTTCGAGATTTTTCCGTGAAAGGCCAATGTACCGTCAAAATCAAGAAAAATGTACGCCATAGTTTACCTTTTAAAATATATTTGCAATCATGAAGAGTCGCACTTGCAGGAAACGGCAAGCGGGCAATGCCCGCCTGCCGTTATCCTCGGCGGAACCGTGGTTCTGCCGACCGTGCGGTATACAGGGCGCTTCCTGACGGAGCGCTTATTTTTTCGGGATCAGTTTTTCGGTACCGCCCATGTAGGGACGGAGAACAACAGGGATCTTCACGCTGCCGTCGGCTTCCAGGTTGTTCTCAAGGAAAGCGATCAGCATACGCGGAGGAGCAACGACGGTATTGTTCAGGGTATGGGCAAGGTATTTACCGTCTTTACCGTTTATGCGGATCCGCAGACGGCGCGCCTGCGCGTCGCCGAGGTTCGAGCAGGAACCGACTTCAAAATATTTTTTCTGACGGGGGGACCATGCCTCCACGTCGCAGGATTTCACTTTAAGATCGGCAAGGTCGCCGGAGCAGCACTCCAGTGTGCGGACGGGAATGTCAAGGCTACGGAAAAGATCGACCGTGTTTTTCCAGAGTTTATCGTACCACATCTTGGAATCTTCGGGTTTGCAGACCACGATCATTTCCTGTTTTTCAAACTGATGGATACGGTAAACGCCGCGTTCTTCGATACCGTGCGCGCCTTTTTCCTTGCGGAAACAGGGCGAGTAACTGGTAAGCGTATAGGGCAATTCTTCTTCGGGGAGGATCTGGTCAATAAATTTACCGATCATCGAATGTTCGCTTGTACCGATAAGATAGAGGTCTTCGCCCTCGATCTTATACATCATGGCGTCCATTTCGGCAAAACTCATAACGCCGGTCACCACGTCGCTGCGGATCATGAAAGGCGGCACGCAATAAGTGAAGCCGCGGTTGATCATAAAGTCGCGGGCATAGGAAATAACGGCGCTGTGAAGGCGTGCGATATCGCCCATCAGATAATAAAATCCGTTTCCGGCAACGCGGCGCGCGGAATCCAGGTCAATGCCGTTGAAACGTTCCATGATCTCGGTGTGATAGGGGATTTCAAAATCCGGCACCACCGGCTCGCCGAAGCGTTCGATCTCTTTATTTTCGCTGTCGTCCTTGCCGATCGGAACACTGGGGTCGATGATGTTCGGAATCGTCATCATGATCGTTTTGATCTTTTCTTCGAGTTCCGCTTCTTTCGCTTCGTCGGCGGCAAGGCGCGCGGCCTGATCGGCCACCGCTTTTTTCACTTCTTCCGCTTCCTCGCGTTTCCCCTGCGCCATCAATGCGCCGATGGATTTCGACAGTTTATTGCGGTTGGCGCGGAGATCGTCCGCTTCTTTTTTCACGGCGCGGTTTTCCGCGTCCAGTTTCAGCACCTCATCGACAAGCGGCAGTTTTTTGTGCTGAAATTTGTTTTCGATGTTCTTCTTTACAACATCGGGGTTTTCGCGTACAAACTTGATATCAAGCATTTTGTAAACCTTTCTTTGCATTTCTTTATTTATTATGTAATAGAACCAACAAAAGAAGTTGCCGTATCGGCATGATAATGCAGATCCGGGCACAGGCAACGTCCGTCTGCGGACTGAACGCAGGCGCCCAGTATAAAAGAAACGGACGATGCCTGCCGTTATGTCGCGGTTCTTCCGGACGGCAATCGGAAGCGTATGAAAAGCACCCGCGTGAATTTATCGCGAATCCACCGGAGAACAGACCTGAGCTTCGGGGAAGATGGTGCAGAGATCGCAACGGCGCCGAACGCAACGTTTTTCGATGAACGCAAAAACTTGCCGCACAGAGACTATATAAAAACAAAAAAGCCCCACGTCCCGTAATCATGGGACGAAGAGACTCCGTGGTGCCACCCAAATTGCCGCCGTTCGGCGACCGCTCGCAGGTTCTGTACGGGGAACCGCCCCGCGGCTTTCGCCGCGCGCTCGGGAATGGAAAGAAAAAGTACGGACAGCGACTTGCACCCACCGTCGCCTCTCTGAGTCCGAAAATTTTTCCCGTTTCTTTCATCGCGCCTGTTCTGTTTTATCTGTATTATATCCCACCTCGGCGGAAATTGCAAGAGTTTTGTGAAATTTTTCTCCGATGGAAATAAAAATTTCCCGTACTTTACCTTAAAGCGCAGAAAGGCGTTATTGTATTTCCGATCGGAGTCCGGGCGATACAACGGTCGGTAAACGTAATCTCCACGCGGTTTTCCTGCTCCCGCAGGAAGAAAACGCTTTGAAGATAGAAAACCAAAAAGAGCAGAGCGGATTGTCAGGAGATGCGCAACAGTTTCCCGGATTCAGGGTTCTGTAAATCCTGTGCGGAACGAAAACTCAAGACCTTGCGGGGGGATTCGGCGTTGATTAACGAAAGATGCCGCAAAAATGTTTTCAAGGAGATGTAGAATGGATTTCTGCCCTTAGGATAAAACACCTGCGAAGCAGACCTCCACTGTTTTCATGAGTTTTTGGCCGCGCGCAATAAGATTCCGCAAAACGGACGTCAAATTCCATGCCTTTTCAATCGTTTGCCAATCGGCAAATCCGGAAGCGCGGACGAAAAAAGGGGCGCAAAACGCGCCCCTTTCGGAATCAGCGGATCAGGCCTTGCCGACAGAGCCGAACAGCTCCATTTTCTCCTTGACTTTTGCCTTGATGGCGGCAGTACCGGGGGCAAGCAGTTTGCGCGGGTCAAAGCCCTTGCCGGTAAGGTCTTTGCCCTCTTCGATATATTTGCGGGTAGCTTCAGCAAAAACGAGCTGGCACTCGGTGTTCACATTGATTTTGGACACGCCGAGGTCGATCGCGTGGCAGATCTGGTCATCGGGAATACCCGTACCGCCGTGAAGAACGAGCGGCATCTTGCCGACCTTAGCCGAAATCTTTTCCAGCGTGGGGAAAGAAAGGCCGGGCCAGTTTGCCGGATATTTACCGTGAATATTGCCGATACCTGCGGCGAGCATGGTTACGCCGAGATCGGCAATCGTTTTGCATTCATCGGGGTCGGCACATTCGCCCATGCCGACAACGCCGTCTTCTTCGCCGCCGATTGCGCCGACTTCGGCTTCAAGGGAAATGCCCAGTTTGCCTGTCAGTTCGACAAGCGCGCGCGTCTTTGCGATATTTTCATCAATCGGGAAATGCGAACCGTCAAACATAACGGAAGAAAAACCGGCGTCGATGCAGGCAAGTGCGCCCTCATAGGAGCCGTGGTCGAGATGCAGTGCCACAGGAACCGTGATCTTCAGTCCTTCCAGCATGCCTTTTACCATACCGACAACGGTCTTATAGCCGCACATATATTTGCCGGCGCCCTCGGATACGCCGAGAATAACGGGAGATTTAAGTTCTTCGGCCGTTTCGAGAATAGCCTTGGTCCATTCCAAGTTATTGATGTTAAACTGGCCGACGGCATAGTGGCCGGCTTTTGCTTTTTCCAGCATTTCTTTTGCGGAAACCAACATAGTAAATTACCTCCGAAAATTTTATTCGTCTTGAGAACAAATATATTATACACGCTTTTTTCAAAAAACGCAAGTAGTTAATCTATTTGTTTCCCTTAATTTTGAAAATTCTTCCGCTTTTTTATAGATTTTGTCGCGCCGCCCCTCCGTAAGGCATTTTCCTGTTGCTTTATTCACCGCTACGCACACGCCGCGCACGGTGTGCCTTAACGCGGCATACGGCGGATTCTACGGCGATATACGCACACTGCGCATGAGGAAAAATGCGGCGGTATGGCGACTCTGCGTTATCTGCGGACAACGGCCGGTACGCATGAAGAGATGCCGCATGCGGCGCGGTCTTTTTTTGAAACCTCCCGCCTGCTACGCGCACGAGGCATAGAAAAAATGGTGATACGCAACGTGTATAGCGTGCGTAAAACGCACCGATATGTGCAATGATACGCATGAAGAAACGGCAAAAAAGAGGGAAACGCTGATGTATACCCGACTGCAACGCACACAATGTGCATGGGTGACGAAGTTATGCTTCGCGCGCACTTGCGCTGTATAAGCGATCGCCACGCGCACGATACGCATGAAGCGATGGCGCAATTGCAAAATGGAAGAGGCGGTCGGTGCACAACCGCCATAGACCGCCTGCGGTATGATAAGTCCGTTTTCATAAACAATTGCCGAAAAGCGTATTTCCCGCACCGTAATCCAAACGTTTTGAGTGCGAATTGCAGGGTACGAAACCGTAAAATCGCGAGACCGCAAAATCGCAGAGTCACAAAATCACGAAACACAAGGGGGTGCAGAACAACAGAACCGTGAAGACAAGACACCGAACCGCAAAGATGTGGAGGCGCAAAAAGCATAAAAGCGCAAGCCGCGGAAGAAAACTATCTCAATCGTCATGTTGAAATCGTTTGTTGTACCGTTTTTTCGGTAACGTATTTCGTCAAAACCGTCACCGTCTATTCGTTGCTAATGTGAAAAAGACCGACGACGGCGTTTCCCTGTCGTTCTCTCCAACGCTCTCTCCGACGTTTTTCCCGTATTTTTTCGGCATTTTCCACTTAACCGTGACTGTCATGAAGAAACATACGAAAAAATCCATTTTTGACGCTCTTTTTGAAATGCATACTTATTCACGAATAATGAATATTTATTTTCGCCTTGTACAAAGGGCTGGTGTCCGGATCGAGGCATACCGAGCATTACAAAAAAGGCTTCAATCGAAAGTCTATAATCATAGACAGACTAATTTTCCGGCAGTTTGCAAACGTCAACGTAGGATTTGGCGCCGGAAAGTTTGAACAATTCTTCCGGTGTCAGTTCGATGGCGCTGTTTGAGGATCCGCAAGCAGGGAAGACGGTCCCGAAGCGTTTCAAGGATTCGTCAAGATAAACCTCAACATTATCATTGATTGCAAAAGGACAAACGCCGCCGACAGCATGTCCGATCAGCGGTTCCACCTCATCGTAGGTAAGCATGGAGGGTTTCGTGCCGAACACAGCCTTAAACTTACCGTTATGAAGACGGGCGTCGCCCGCGCAAACGATCAGAATTATGCGGTCGCCGCTTCTCACGGATAAACTCTTTGCAATGCGTGCGCCGTCCACGCCGAGTGCTTCGGCCGCCAAAGCAACCGTGGCGCTGGAGACGGGGAATTCACGAATCTTGTTTTCATAACCATATGAGCGCAGATAATCACGCACTTTTTCTATAGCCATTTTTATCACCTCGTAAATAATTATACAAGGTTACTGCGCAAAAGTCAATCGAGCAAAACATATTTTTTTAAAATATTTTTGAGCGAAAAAATACGCAAAAAATCAAAAAATGCTTGAAAACGCGCAAAAAACCGTCAAAATCGAGGGGTGCGCCCCATGAAAATACACCGACAAAGGCGAAAACGCGGAACTAAAAAACGCAAAAATGCAAAAACGGCCAAAAAAGCCGTTGACAATTTTTAAAAATAATGCCCGACAGGGCGGAAAAGCAGTAGTTTGCGTGCAAAAACTCAAAAAACTTGTGAAAACAACAAGCAATTTGCGCTTTTCTGGCACTTGAAATAAAAAGTCGCGTGAACAACAGCATTTTAACAGTAATATTCACATTAAATTCCGGATTTTATGTCCGATAATGGACGATATTACAAAAATACTCCCCGATTTACCGATTTTATAAGTGTAACAAACCGTTTTTTCATGTTTAAAAGCCATTTAATCGGCATTTCTTTCGGCATTAATACAAAAACAATGCAAAAATCGAATGATTTTAACGAAAATAGGGGTAATATCCTTCAAAAATGGCGGATTTCCCGTTTATGCGCTTATAAAAAAGCAGTTTAAATGCAGTCTTTTTCTTTACCTTATACGATTTAAACCGTCAAAAGCATAAAACGGTGCCGTTCCGTCCGGATTCAAGCACATTTCCGCAGCAATCCTCTTTAAAAATTCGCGTTTTCGCTGTTTTTACGTCAAAAAGACAAAAAAACGGCCCGTTTATACGTAAATATTTCAAAAAGTAATTATGCTTTTATTTGTCGGTGGCATTTTTATCGTGACAATCTGAGGATATATACGCCTGTTTTTAGCTGTAATAAGTGAATTTTTCCGTAAAACTGCGGATCAAACCGTATACTGCAATACGATTTAATCAGATTTCCGGCCGCTCATTGCCAAAAACTCGTTATTTTCCGCACTATAAGTCAGATTCATCGCATATAAGAGGTTTATTCTGTACTGTTTCACTATTCAAAGGCCGTGCGCCCCTGCGGCACGCCCCGTTTTTCCCTTTAGGCGCAAGTAGTCTTCGCACGTTCTCATATTCATGATGGCAGATATGAGGATCGCATTCTATGAGTTTTCTCTTGTAAAGAAATTTTGCAGGAAGGGGAGCCACAGCCTGATTTTTGTATGTTTCACGTGAAACAATGCCATTTTCCACGATTGCTGTCGATTTTTGTTTCACGTGAAACATTTTCTTCTTGGGTTTCACGTGAAACGCATGGCCGACGAGCGAAGTGAAATCGTATGCTTGCATCGTCGCTCCCGAAATTTTGCTTTTCACAGCTCAGTCTTTGCTGTCGTGAAAAGTTTCGGGACTTCGGGACTTCGGGACTTCGGGACTTCGGGACTTCGGGACTTCGGGA